>NZ_JBFAZD010000048.1:0-37416 GCF_040681655.1 Streptomyces sp. NPDC051662 | reverse complement strand
CAGTACTGGACGTACTGGGGTGATCCGACAACGCGGCGAGCGTGCGTGCCGGGCGTCGCCGGGCAGGCGGGACTTTCGCAACACGCCCTAGGGCGAGCGCGAGGAACGGTCAGCAGGCGGCGGGCGTCGCGGCCGTCAGGTGGTACTCCGCCCGCTCGTCGAGCAGCAGCGGCACCAGGCTCCGCTGCGACTGGCGGAGCGGTACGAAGGCGCCCTTGCCGAGCGGCAGCGGCACGGACACCACGCCGTGCAGGGCGAGTTCGTCCTTGACGTCCGTGTACTGGGCCGCGTCGAGACGGTAGCCGCACGGCGGGTCCTGGAGGATCTTCTCGGGGGCCGCGGGGTCGTTGTCGGCGCCGCCGAGATAGACGGGACCGCGGTCCTTGAGTCCGGTCAGCCGGGCGGTGGCCGTGGCGGTGACGATCCGCGCCCTTCGCTCGTCGGTGAAGGAGAACAGGCCCTTCAGGGAGTCGAGTTGGCTGGTCACACGGCGCCGGTTGTTGAGCGCCTCGTCGGCCTTCTCGGCGTCCGTGACGGGATCGACCCGGCTCTCGATGAGCAGGCCGATCGAGTGCTTGACGCCCGAGGCGTTGCGCAGGATGCGCTCCTGGCCGTCGCCCGCCGTCTGCTTGATGGGGTCGCCGGTCACCGGGTCGGTCCAGATGCCATAGGTGCCGATGGAGTGACCCGCCGCGCGCGCGGCGGGGCGTACGTACCGCTCCGACAGCGCCCGCGCCTCGTCGTGCACCCGCGTGTCGGTGTTGAGGTTGCGGGGCCAGAGGTCGAACAGGTCCTCGTCGTAGTACGGCGGGGTGGCGCCGTACTCGTGCAGGTCGTAGATGATGTCGGGCTGACGGTCGCGGATGACGGCGGCCATCGCTCGGCCCTCGGCCGTCTTCAGCGCGATGTGGTCGCGGTTGATGTCGACGCCGTCGGAGTTGCCGCGGGTGTCGGCGGCCCTGCCGTCCGGGTTGGCGGTCGGGACGACGAGCACGGTCGTACGGTCCAGGAAGCGCCGGGTGGCACGGTCCTCGGCGTAGGCGAGATCGCGGACGGTGGTCAGACACGCCTCGCGGCCCGACGGTTCGTCGCCGTGCTGGCTGCACACCAGCAGCACGGTGGCGGGCGCGCGGCGGGCGCCCAGCTCGACGAGCTGGAGCGGCCGGCCCTGCTTGGTGGTGCCGATGGTGGTGAGGGTGGCGCGGTCGCTGCCCCGGTCGACGGCGTTCAGGAACCGCTGTTCCTGGGCCTGGCTGGTCCAGTTCGCGCCGTCGCCGGTCTCGAACTCCGTACGCGGCGGGGTGTCGGCGGCCCGACCAGGGGTGGCCTGCGCGGGGAGGGCCGCGATCGGCAGTACGAGGGCCGCGGCGGTCACCGCCAGGACGAGGGTGCGTAGACGGGGTGTCATCAGGTGCGGTCTCCCGGGATCGGAGGTGTCCGGCGCGGCTCGGCCACGCCGTTCGGACGGGACTCTCGGGGTGCGCTGTGCGGCGGGACGGTGCCGGACGTGGCGCGGGTGAACGCCTCGGCGCCGCCGACGAGCGGCAGCTTCGCGGATGTGCGGGCCAGATCGAGGGTGAGGGTCGGAGTGGTGGACGGCGGGTCGATCAGGCCCTGGTCCGTGCCGCCGATGATCAGGGCGAGCCGGTGGCCGGCGGGTACGACATGGTCGCTCGCGGCGAGTTGGAGGGTGAGGGTGTATGGCTTGCCCGGGGTGAGCGGACGGCCGTGGCCGGCCGAGGCGTAGGTGCCGAGATCGGCCCAGCCCCGGCTGAAGACCGTGTGGTCGACGTCCGCGGTCCTGGCCGCGGTCTCCCGGTAGCAGGAGCTGTCGCCGGTGGTGCTCGGGCCCCAGCAGGTGCGCTCGGTGAGGGTGGTGATGCCCTCACCCGCGTGCCCGTAGTCACGGATGGTGTCGGGGCCGAGGTCGACGAGGACCGCGGAGAGATGGGCGGTCGAGGTGGACGGGGTGGCGGTGACGGTCACCGTGGAGGAGCCGGAGAGCCGTAGATCGCGGCTGAGCGGCCGGGTGATGAAGCCGGACTTGGCGGTGGTGGACCGGTCGATGTCCGCGGCCCAGTCGGACTCGCCCAGCCGCGGGTCGTCCGTGAAGGTCTCGGTCGTACCGGGACGGGCGGGCGTACGGCCGAGTGTGCCGACGCCCGGGACGGTACCCGCGGCGGGCCGCACCGTCGTGGCATCGGTGGCGCGCGGCGGCCACACCCGGTCGGTCGTCCAGCGGTCGGGGGCGCGCTCGATGTCCGCCATGGGCTCGCGGTCGACGCCGTTGTCGTAACCGAGCAGATAGTGGTCGAACCAGCGGTGCAGGGTGTCGACCCATTCGGTACGGCGGAAGTCGAACGGGTCGACATGGCCGGTCTGGGAGAGCCAGATCTTGCGCTCCACGCCCGCGTCGGCGAGCGCGTCCCACCACTGGCCGAGGTGTTTCGTGCGGACGTTGAGGTCCTGCATGCCGTGCACGGCGAAGACGCTCGCCCTGACGTTCTCGGCGTTCCGTGTGTAGTCGCGCTCGCTCCACAGCCGGGTCCAGTCGCCGGTGCGCGGCGCCCCGTCGATCAGCCGCTGCTGGACGGCCTGGCAGCGGGCGCGGGCCTCGGGGCTCTCCACATAGTCCGAGAGCCATTCGGGTCCCGAGTCGTAGAGGGGGGCGCCCTGGGCGAAGTAGTAGTCGTACCAGGAGCTGATCGCGGCGATCGGGACGATGGTCCTGAGCCCCTTGACGCCGGTGGCGGCGACGCCGTTGGCGATGGTGCCGTCCCAGCTCTTGCCGATCATGCCGGTGGCGCCGGTGGTCCAGGAGGCCCGTACGGGGTCGGTGCCGGTGCGGCTGCCGTACGCGCGGGCCCGGCCGTTCAGCCAGTCGACGACGGCCTTGGCGGACAGGATGTCGGAGCGTCCGCCGATGTCGACGCAGCCGTCGGAGCGGTTGGTGCCGGTCAGATCGACGGCGACGAAGGCGTAGCCGCGCGGCACGAAGTAGTTGTCGTAGTGCAGCGGGAAGCCGACGGGGTCGCCGTTCGCGTCATAGGTCTTCTTCTGGCTCTCGTTGCCTCGTCCGCAGCAGGAGTAGTACGGGGAGGCGTCCATGATCACGGGGATCTTCCGGCCCGACAGCGCGGCCTCGCGGGGCCGTACGACATCGACGGCGACCCGGTCGGTGCTGCCGTCGGCGTCGCCGTCGATCCCGGTGTCCACCCAGACGGACTCGCGGATGGCGTTCTCGTAGGAGTAGACGGGCTCGCTGCGGGGCGGGGGCGACTCGGCCGCCGCCGACCGCGCGCTCGGTGCTGCCTGCGCCGACCGCGCGTTCGGTGCTCCCTGCGCCGGCTGTGCCTGTGCTCCCGCCGGGGCGAGCAATACCCCCAGCAGCGCGGCGGATGCCGTCGCGACCAGCGTTCTGCATGACCAGCGGGCGCCCCGCGCACGGATCTCCATGGGGCGGAAGGTACCCCCGTCAACTCGCCCGCAAAAGAGGGCCGTCGGGGGAGGCGAGGGGCGGGAGGGGACCGTACGGCGTATCCGCCGCATGGCAATCATGTGACATAACGGGCCATGGACATGACCATGCGGCGATGTGCTCCATAAGGTCAAGAGACCTTCGATCCCCACGATTTGGAGCGGCAGTGCACCGCAGATTCATCGTTCCGGGCGTCCTCGCGACCTCGCTTCTGCTGGCGATCCCGGCATCCGCCGCGGACTTCTCCCCGGGCGCCCCGGGCATCGGCGACCCCTACTACCCGGCCAGCGGCAACGGCGGATACGACGTGTCGCACTACGACCTCAGACTCACCTACCAGCCCGCCACCGATCTGCTCCAGGGCACGGCGACCCTGCTCGCCACCGCACGGCAGGACCTCTCCCGCTTCAATCTCGACTTCGGGCTGAAGACCGAGGAAGTGAGGGTGAACGGGAAGAAGGCGGTGTTCGCCGCCACCGGCGATCACGAGCTGGAGATCACCCCGGCCACGCCACTGACGAAGGGCCAGTCGGCCTCGGTGGTGGTGCGGTACGCCGGCAAGCCGTCCGAGCTGGAGATCGACGGCTATACGGCCTGGCACCGCACCCCGGACGGCGGTGTCGCGGCCCAGGAGCCGGAGTCGGCCGTGTGGTGGTATCCGTCCAATGACCATCCGCTGGACAAGGCGACGTACGACATCTCGGTCTCGGTGCCCGACGGCACCCAGGCGATCAGCAACGGCGTTCTCCAGTCGCGGAGTTCGAAGCTCGGCTGGACCCGCTTCAACTGGCGTTCCAACAAGCCGCAGGCCACCTATCTGACAACGCTGGCGGTCGGTAAGTTCGACATCACCACCGACAGGACCGCGGACGGACTGCCGATCCTCAACGCGTACAGCGTGGACCTCGGGGACAACGCGGGGGCCGCGCGGGCGAGCGTCGAGCGGACCGGCGAGGTGGCGGAGTGGCTGACCGGTGTCTTCGGCCCCTACCCGTTCAACGCGCTCGGCGGCTATGTGCCCAATGTGACCAGCGGCTACGCGCTGGAGACACAGACGCGGCCGTTCTACAGCCCGAGGCAGTTCGCGAACGGCGCGAATGTCTCGGTGGTCGTCCATGAGCTGGCGCACCAGTGGTACGGCGACAGCGTCTCGGTCCGTGGCTGGAAGGACATCTGGATCAACGAGGGCTTCGCGCGGTACAGCCAGTGGCTCTGGTCGGAGAAGGAGGGCGAGGGCACCGCGCGGGAGCTGGCCGACTATCTGTACGCGCAGTACCCGGCCGACGACGCGTTCTGGACGGTGAAGCCGGGCGACCCGGGCCCGGACAACCAGTTCCACGGCGCCGTCTACGACCGTGGCGCGCTGGCTCTCCAGGCGCTGCGGAACAGGATCGGTGACAAGGACTTCTTCGCGATCCTGAAGGGCTGGCCGGCCGAGCACGCCCATGGGAACGCCTCGGTGAACGGCTTCGTGACCTACGCGGAGCGGATCTCGGGCAAGCCGCTCGCCGGGTTCTTCGACACCTGGCTCTACCAGCCGTCGAAGCCCACTGCCGGGGCCGCGGCGGGGGCGGGTCTCGTACGGTCCGACGCGGCGCCCGGCCGGCCCGCGTCCTGGAAGCGGATCGCCGCGACGAACACGATCCACGAGCGCTGACGGCCGGACCGTCCCGCTCCGCGGCCGTGCCGCGCCCGCCCTGTGCGGCGCCGCGCCCGCTCTCCGGCCCTTCCGTGCCCGTTCCGCGCCGCCCTTCCCGGGTGGCGCGGCACGGCGCTTTTCCCGTCGAAGCGGCATGTTCCCTGCTGGGGCAGTATGGGAGCGCTCTCAGGAACGCGCCGGGAGCGGCTAGGCTGGACGGCGTTCCTGTCCGCGCAGTCCGTATCACCTCCGACGAGGAGCGCACGTCTTGACCGAGCCGTTCCCTGGGGCCCGCCCCACTCTGGAAGCCGTCGCGGCGCGCGCCGGTGTCTCGCGGGCCACCGCCTCCCGGGTCGTCAATGGTGGTGCGGGGGTACGACAGCCGCTGGTCGAGAAGGTGCAACGGGCGGTCGAGGAGCTGGGATACGTACCGAACCACGCGGCCCGCACACTGGTCACCCGGCGTACCGGCGCCGTCGCCGTGATCATCGCCGAGCCGGAGATCCGGATCTTCTCCGACCCGTTCTTCTCCCAGCAGATCCGCGGTATCAGCAAGGAACTGACCGCGCACGACTACCAGTTGGTCCTGCTGCTGCTCGAAGGCCCCGGCGACTACGACCGGATCGCACGCTATCTGGCGGGCGGCCATGTCGACGGCGCGCTCGCCTTCTCGCTGCACACCGACGATCCGATCCCGGAGATCACCCGGCGGGCCGGGATGCCGACGGTCTACGGCGGCCGGCCGAGCTGGACGTCGGCGCCCGACCACCGGGACGTGCCGTATGTGGACGCGGACAACCGCGGCGGCGCCCGGGAGGCCGTGCGGTATCTGCGGGACCTCGGCCGTCGGCGGATCGCGCACATCGCGGGGCCACGCGACCAGACATCGGCCACCGACCGGCTCGACGGCTACCGCGATGTGCTGCTGGACGGGGATCCCGCGCTGATCGCCGAGGGGGCGTTCACCGAGGAGAGCGGGGCGCGGGCGATGACCGAGCTGCTGGCGCGGTGCCCCGGGCTGGACGCGGTGTTCGCCGCCAATGATCTGATGGCCTCGGGCGCGCTGCGGGTGCTCAAGGAGCGCGGGATCGCGGTGCCCGACGAGGTGGCGCTGGTGGGGTTCGACGACATGGACTCGGTGGCCGGGGTCACGGATCCGCCGCTGACCACCGTCCAGCAGGACATCGAGGGGCAGGGCCGGCTGATGGCGCGGCTGCTGCTGCGCGGGCTCGACCGCGAGCGCGAGGGCGAGCGGGCCTCGGCGTCGGTGATCACCCCGACCACGCTGGTACGGCGGGCCTCGGCCTGAGCCGGGCCCGCCGTCCCTCGTTCCCCGGTGCGATGACGCGATGAGGCGGTGGGACTACCTCGTCGCCGTCGAGCGGGCCGGTACGTCGAGCGTCGTACCGTCCGAGAAGGTGACGGTCCGCGCCACCGACTCGAAGTTGTGCGCCGCGTAGGTACGGACGCCGCCCTTGCTGAAGACGGCCGAGGCCGGGACGGACCCGGTCACCGTCGCGTCGGGAGCGCCGAGCGCGTCAAGCGTGGCGATCCAGTGGTAGGTGTGCGCCTTGGACTCACCGGCCTCGGGGGTGTAACCCGCGTTGCCCGCGTCCCACTTGGCCTTGGCGCCCGCCGGATCGGCGAGTGCCTCGAACTCCCAGAGGATGTCGCGCCATTCGACGGCCGGGCCGCCGTTCTCCCGTTCCAGCTCGGCGAGATTGCGTTCGATCGCCGCCTTCTCCCGGCCCAGATGCAGTGAACCACCCGTCACAGGCAGGACGTTGATGCCATGGATCTCCTCGGGGTTGGCGGTCCACCAGGTGGAGTACGCGGCGCCGCTGCCCCACACCATGCCCACCGTGTCATGGCCGAAGGAGGACGGGAAGACCTGCTCGTCGGCGTCGAACCAGTACTGGGCGATCGCCTCGGACTCGGTGGCGAGCAAGTAGCTGCCCAGATCCCGTAGTTCGGCGTCGCCGGTCGCCGAGCCCCACAGGACGAGTGCGGCGCTGAGGTTGGTGGACTCCGACGACGACTCCTGGTTGTTGCCCGCGGCGAACCCCTGGTGGCCGGAGGCCCAGCTGTGGCCCGCGTACACATCGAAGCCGCGCAGGAAGGGGAAGGCGGTGTCGGTGCGGCTGGGGTTGGCCGCGTCACGGACCAGCGTCTTCACCATGCCGCCCCAGGCGGAGTCGGCGGCCCACACCTGGTCGTACTGCGCGACGATCGCCGCCGCGTACACGTAGTAGCTGTAGTGGAAGTGGTGGTCGTTCAGCTCCGTGTCACTGCCGTAGGACGCCGGATAGCCGATCAGCGTCTTCCAGTCCTTGTCGTACGAGAACTCACTCGCGCCGCCCGCCGTGAACCACTCCTCCAGCCGGCTCTTGAGCAGCCCGAGGAGCTTGTCGCGCGTCGCGCTCTCACCGATCTGGTCGGCCATGGGCACCAGTTGGGCGAGTCTGCCCAGCGCCTTGCCCGTCCAGTACGTGTCGGTCGCGCCCGAGAACGGGTCGCCCGCGCCCGCCACCTCGTCCAGATAGCCCTTGAGCCGCGCCCGGTCGACACCGCTCGACTTCGGCAGCGCGGGCAGCACCCCGGAGGACGCCTGGGAGGTGGTGAAGGAGGCCGACTCGCGCACCTTCATCGTGCCGCGTGGTGAGACATAGGTGTACGGGGTCAGCGCGTCGGTGGTATTCAGCCACTGATGCCGGTAGAGGGCCTGGAGCGTACCGGTCTCGGTGCCCTCCTGCGGCGCGGTGGTGAGGCTGTAGGTCGCCCTGACCGTGCCGCCCTCGGTGCTCCAGCTCACCTTCGAGCCGGTGACGAAGCTGTACGCGTACTTCCTGTAGGTCGCGAGCGCGTCGGTGGACGGCAGGACCGCCAGCGAGAAGTAGTCGGCGCCGCCGAGCCCGGCCGTCACGGTGGATCCGGAGACGGCCCAGTCGCTGCCGCTCGGTGCGAACAGGGCGTAGTGGTGGCCCGCCACGGTGATACCGAGGACATTGCCGTCGTCGGCGAAGACCTCGGGCGCGGCGGCGGTGGTGATCCGCGCGTCACCGCCCGAGCCCTTGGCGTAGACGAAGGGCAGACCGTGGCCGATGGTGGTCCGCAGCGTGCGCGCGCCGTCGGACCAGTACGGCGTGACGGTCCAGTCCGACCAGGCGTCGGCCTTGGTGTCGGGCGAGTTGAGCCCGGTCAGACCGAGGGTGAGGTCGGCCTTGTGCGCGTACTCGTACTGGCGGCCGTCGCCGACGATCGCCGGGGTGGTCGGATAGCCGACCTCCAGTCCGCCGGCCGTCGCCTGATAGGTGAGGGGGTGGCCGTACATGGGTGTGGAGTACGGGTTGTCGCCGTATCGCTGGAAGGCCAGCGAGGACCACCAGTCGTTGGTGGGCAGTGGCCGGTCGCGGGCGGCCTCGGTCACCTTCGGGGTGACGGGAGTGCCGGTGTTGGTGGTGGGGCCGGATGTGCCGGCGGGCCGGCTGTCCGAGTAACTGCCTGAGCCGACGGGCACATTGGCGGCCAGCGCCGGGGACGCGGCGGGGCCGAGACCGACGGCGGCCAGGGCGGTGGCCAGAAGCAGCGCCGAGGCGGGTCTGGCGCGGGAGACGGACATGGACGGCACCTCGAAGACATGGGGGGCAAGGGCGTCCGAGAGCGCTCTCAGATGGCAGGAAACGTAAAACTCCTGAAACAGAAGTGTCAATACGTCTGACAAGTAAGGCAGTTCACGACGAGCCTGGGTCTGAACCGTAGCCGTTATGTGTTCGAGTCTTGACGAGGAGGAGCGCGCCGGGGCACGCTCCAAGCCATCTCTTGAGAGCGCTCTCAACTGCCTCTCGTGGGTACTCCGTTGTATTCCGAAGCCAAGGGAGGCTTCCCATGCCCAACGCCCGAGCCGCCAGGAGGGCCGCGGTCCGTCTCGGTGCGGTCGTGCTCTCCGGGGCACTCCTCGCCGCGTGCGGATCCGGTTCCTCGGGGGGAACCTCCGACAGTGCGGGCGGCAAGGTCACGCTGACGGTCGACCTCTTCGGATCGTTCGGCTACAAGGAGGCGGGACTCTACGCGGAGTACCAGAAACTCCACCCGGACATCACGATCAAGCAGAGCGACACCGAGGACGAGGCCGACTACTGGAAGTCGCTCCAGACCCGGCTGGCCGGCGGGGGCGGGCTCGGCGACGTGCAGGGCGTCGAAGTGGGCCGGATCGCGTCGGTCACCCAGCAGCAGTCCGACAAATTCGAAGACTTGAAGCAGTACGGCGCGGACAAGCTCAAGGACCAGTTCGCCGAGGCCAAGTGGTCCGCCGCCACGACGGAGGACGGCCGGATCCTGGGTCTCGGCACGGATGTCGGGCCCGAGGCGATGTGCTACCGCACGGATCTCTTCAAGCAGGCGGGGCTGCCGACGGACCGTGACGAGCTGAGCCGGACATGGTCCACCTGGGACGGGTATCTCGCGCTCGGCAAGGAGTACAAGAAGAAGGCGCCCGCGAAGAGCGCCTGGATCGACAGTATCGGCAGCCTCTACTCGATCATGATCGGCCAGGAGAAGGAGCGGTACTACGACGCCTCCGGGAAGCTGGTCTACGAGAACAACCCGGCCGTGAAGACCGCCTGGGACACCTCCGTGGAGGCCGCGGAGTCCGGGCTGAGCGCCAAGCTCGACCAGTGGACGCCGCAGTGGAACCAGGCGTTCGCGGCCGGCTCGTTCGCCACCATTCCGTGCCCCGCCTGGATGCTCAGCTATATCAAGGGCCAGGCGGGGGAGACCGGTTCGGGCAAGTGGGACGTCGCCAAGCTGCCCGGCGGCGCGGGCAACTGGGGAGGCTCGTATCTCTCCGTCCCGCGCGCCGCCAAGAACAAGAAGGAGGCGTACGAGCTGATCGAGTGGCTGACCGCGCCCGAGCAGCAGGCGAAGCTCTTCCAGAAGCAGGGGCTCTTCCCGTCCGCCACGGGCGCCATCGAGAAGGTCTCGGGCGCCAAGGACCCGTACTTCTCGGACGCGCCGATCGGTCAGATCTTCGGTGACGCGGCCAAGTCCTCCCCCGTACAGGTCCTCGGGGTCCATGACGCCAATGTGGCCCAGCAGATCACCAACGCGCTGAGCGAGGTGGAGCGTAAGGGCACCTCGTCCGAGAAGGCGTGGTCCACGGCGAAGAAGGGCGTCGACAACGTCATCGGCTGATCAGCGCATCGGCCGACGCTGTCTCCGGGGGCGGGTTCCGGGCGGATTCCACATCTCGTCCCCGCTCGGTGCCTGTCCCCGGTCCCGTCCTTCCCCTCTCGCTCGCCCACGCTTCCGAAGGCCGTTCCATGACCCTCACCGCCACCGCGAAGGCCGCGTCCCCGCCGCCGTCCGGGCCGGCCGCCGCCCCGCAGTCCGCCGTGCGTCGCGCCTGGCGCGCCTTCTCCCCGTACGCCTATATCGCCCCGTTCTTCACGCTGTTCGCGGCCTTCGGGCTGTTCCCGCTGCTCTACACCGCGTTCGTCTCGCTCTACCGGGTGGAGCTCCAGACACCCGGCGACATGGAGTGGCGCGGTCTCGGCAACTACACCGCGCTCTTCACCGACGAGTTCTTCTGGACGTCGCTGCGCAACACCTTCACCATCGGGGTGCTCTCGACCGTCCCGCAGCTGGCGATGGCCCTGGGCCTGGCTCATCTGCTCAACTACAAGCTGCGCGGCCGGACTTTCATCCGTACGGCGATCCTGCTGCCGTACGCCACCTCGGTCGCCGCCGCGACGCTCGTCTTCGCCCAGCTCTTCGGCCGCGACTTCGGTCTGATCAACTACGTACTGGGGCTGGTCGGTTTCGACCCGGTGGACTGGCAGACCGGTACGGTCGCCTCGCAGATCGCCGTGTCGTCCATCGTCATCTGGCGCTGGACCGGCTACAACGCGCTGATCTATCTGGCCGGTATGCAGTCGATCCCCAGCGAGCTGTACGAGGCCGCCGAGGTCGACGGGGCCTCACGCTGGCGGCAGTTCCTCCATGTCACCCTGCCGGGGCTGCGCCCCACGATCGTCTTCACCACCGTCGTCTCGACGATCGGCGCGACCCAGCTCTTCGGTGAGCCGCTGCTCTTCGAGGGGTCCATCTCGGGCGGTATCTCGCACCAGTACCAGACCCTCGGCCTCTATATGTACGAGCAGGGCTGGGGCTTCTTCCATCTGGGCCGGGCCGCCGCTATCGCCTGGGTGATGTTCGTCCTGATCCTGCTGCTGGTCGGCGTCAACGCCCTGATCGCCCGCCGCCGTTCCCGTAAGGAGGCCGGCCGATGACCGCGCTCGCCGCACCGCCCACCCCGCCGCCGGGGACCGAGGACCGGCCACGGCGGTCCCCACGACGCGGCGGCCGGGCCGGGCGCACGATGCACGGGGGCAGGCTCTCGTACGCGATCCTGGCCGTCGCGCTGCTCTTCTCGGCGTTCCCGTTCTACTGGACGATCGTCGCGGCCAGCCGCTCCAACGCCGAGCTGGCGAAGGTGCCCCCGAGTCTGCTGCCGGGGCCGAACCTCATCCGCAACTTCGAGGCGGTACTGGAGGAGGCCGATATCGGCAAGGCCCTCCTCAACTCCTTCATCGTGTCCGGTTCGATCACCGTGGGCACGGTGCTGTGCTGCACCCTCGCCGGATTCGCCTTCGCCAAACTGCGCTTCCGCGGCCGGGGCGCGCTGCTCGCCGTGACCGTGGGCACGATGATGATCCCGCCGCAGCTCGGCGTGATCCCGCTGTTCATGCTGATCGCCGAACTCCAGTGGGTGAACCAGCTCCAGGCCGTCATCCTGCCCGGACTCGTCTCCGCCTTCGGGGTGTTCTTCATGCGCCAGTATCTGGTGCAGTCGCTGCCCGACGAGCTGATCGAGGCCGCCCGGGTGGACGGTGCCTCCACCGCGCGGATCTTCTGGTCGATCGTGGTGCCCATCGCCCGGCCCGGGATGGCCGTGCTCGGCATGCTGACCTTCATGGCCGCCTGGAACGACTTCTTCTGGCCGATCATCGCGCTCTCCTCGCAGAATCCGACCGTGCAGGTGGCGCTGCGCCAGCTCGGCGGCGGCTATGTCCACGACCAGTCCGTGATCATGGCGGGCACCCTGCTCGGCACGCTGCCCGTGCTGCTGGTCTTCGGCCTGCTGGGCCGGCAGATCGTCGGAGGCATCATGCAGGGCGCCGTCAAGGGCTGATCCCCCACCGGTCGCGGACCCGTCGGCACACCCGCCTGCGCGCCCGGCACCGCACCCCACCACGGCACCCGTACGAGTCCCCGCCGCCTCTCCCCTCACTGTTCTGTCTCATCTCACGGGAGTTCCTTCCATATGACCGCTGTCGACGCACGTCCCCAGACCACCGCGGAGTCGCGCTTCCCCCGCGGTTTCCGCTGGGGTACGGCCACCGCCGCGTACCAGATCGAGGGGGCCGCCGCCGAGGACGGCCGTACCCCGTCCATCTGGGACACCTTCAGCCGCGCTCCCGGCCGGGTCCGCAACGGTGATACCGGCGATATCGCCGCCGACCACTACCACCGGATGGACGAGGACGTCGCGCTGCTGAAGGAGCTGGGGGTGACGGACTACCGCTTCTCGGTGTCCTGGCCGCGCGTCCAGCCGACCGGCCGCGGCCCGGCCGTACAGCGTGGTCTGGACTTCTACCGGCGGCTGGTGGACGCGCTGCTGGCGGCGGGCATCCGGCCGGTCGCCACGCTCTACCACTGGGATCTGCCCCAGGAACTGGAGGACGCGGGCGGCTGGCCGCAGCGCGACACGGCGGCGCGGTTCGCGGAGTACGCGAGGATCGTCGCCGAGGCCCTCGGCGACCGGGTGGCCACCTGGACCACCCTCAACGAGCCGTGGTGCGCGGCGTTTCTGGGGTACGCCTCCGGTGTCCACGCCCCGGGCCGTACGGATCCGGTCGCCGCGCTGCGCGCCGCGCACCACTTCAATCTCGCCCATGGTCTGGCCACCCGCGCGCTGCGCGACGCGCTGCCGAGGAAGTCCGAGATCTCGCTGACCCTCAATCTGCACGCGGTCCGGCCGCTGACGGAATCGGCGGCCGATCTCGACGCGGTGCGCAGGATCGATGCCCTCGGGAACCGGATCTTCCTCGATCCGGTGTTCCACGGGCGGCTGCCAGCGGATCTGGTCGAGGACACCGCCGCGCTGACGGACTGGTCGTTCGTCCGGGACGGCGATCTGGGGATCGCCGCCACCCCCATCGACTCGCTGGGGATCAATTACTACTCCCCCACGGTCGTCGCGGCCGGCTCCTGCGACACCCCGTCACCATGGCCGGGCGCGGAGGGGCGGGTACGGTTCGTACCCGCGCCGGGACCGCGTACCGCGATGGACTGGCCGGTCGACGCGGACGGACTGTACGAACTGCTCACGCGGCTGCGGGACGAGTTGCCTGCCACCCCGCTGATGGTCACCGAGAACGGCGCGGCGTACGACGACTACGCGGATCCGTCCGGCGCGGTGCACGACCCCGAGCGGGTGGCCTATCTGCGTGCCCATCTCCACGCCGTCCACCGCGCGATCGCGGACGGCGCGAAGGTGCGCGGCTATTTCCTCTGGTCGCTGCTGGACAACTTCGAGTGGGCGTACGGCTACAGCAAGCGGTTCGGCGTCGTCCATGTGGACTTCGCGACCCAGCGCCGTACGGTGAAGGACAGCGCGCGCTGGTACGCGGGTGTCATCGGCCGGGGCGGTCTGGACTGAGGCGTGCCGGGGTCAGGCCCGGTCCAGCGCCCCCGGTGCCGGGACAGCGGTGGGGGTGTTGAGCAGGAGGGCGCCGAGCAGTCCGGCGGCCGTGGGCAGCGCGCGTGTCCCGGCCGCCAGGCGCTCCGCCGCCGTACGGTACGCGGGGTCGCCGAGCACGGCCTCGACGGCGGACCTGATACGCGGGACGTCCTCGGCGCCGAGTACGGCCCGTCCGTCGGGCGGGCCGCCCGTGGGCGTGACGGACAGGCCGGCGCCGGCCTCGGTCACGAGCCGGGCGTTGACGGGCTGGTCGGCGAAGAACGGGACGATGACGAGCGGGACCCCGGCCGCCAGCGCGCCGAAGGTGGTCCCCGAGCCGCCGTGGCAGAGCACCACGGACGCGCTGCCCAGGACATCGGCCTGCGGAACCCACCGTTCCATATGGACGTTGGGAGGCAGCGGACCGAACGCGGACACATCGGTGGCGCGCCCCGCCGTCAGCAGCACGCGCACCGGCAGTCCCCGCACGGCGTCGAGTGTCGCCCGGTAGGCCGCGGCGGCGTCGGGCATGCCGCCCGCCTCGGTGCCGAGCGTGAGATAGACGAGGGGGTCGTCGCTCCCGTGCCACCAGTCCGGCAGCGCGGCCGGGGCATGTTCGACCGGCTCGCGGAAGCGCCGGGTCACGGCGAAGGGTGACGGGTCCAGGGAGGCCGGAAAGCGCGTCAGATACGGGGCCGCCCAGAGCTGTTCCACGAGCCGCTCGCCGTACGGGGCGAGTACGGGCGCCACGACCCCGAGGGCGAACTCCTCGACCTCGGCCGCCGAGATGGCGACCTGGGCGTGCGGAATACCGAGGCGCTCGGCGACGACGGCCCCGGCGTACTCGCACGGCTCACGCAGCACGAGATCGGGCCGCCACTCCCGGCACACCTCCTCCACCGAGGGCAGCAGCGCGGCCGTGCAGAGCCGGCCGAAGAACTCTCTGTTGACGATCCTTCTGCCCTCGTCGGCAGAGGCGTTCATGGCCCGGGTGAAGACGGCCTCCAACTCGGCGGCCGGCGGCTCACCGCCGATCCGGTAGGGCTGGTCACGGGCGGCGAGCGTCGCTTCGAGCTTCGGCGGAGCCACGACAAGGATCTCGTCGCCGCGCTCGGCGCAGGCGTCGATGAAAGGGACGAGGGGATGGAAATGCCCCGATCCCCCGGTCGAGGTGAAGAGAATCCGCATGGCGCGAGACTAGGCCGCCTCTCCTTCGGATGATGCCGGGGACGGCGATCGTGGCCGATATCCGTCGGGCAGACCCTGGGCCCGTGCCGACCCCCGTGAGCCGGTGTCACCCCTTTCACAGCGCTGGTGGCACAGCAATACTGTTGCACCGAGTCGACCTGTCGATCTGTCGGCCCACAGCAGCGGAAGGCGAGGCGCGGACATGGCCACAGGGACAGAGGAGCCGACACTCACCGTCGATGAGCTGGCGGCCCGCGCCGGGGTCACCGTACGCACCATCCGCTTCTACAGCACCCGCGGGCTGCTGCCGCCGCCGGTGATCGGGCCGCGCCGCGTCGGCCACTACGGGCAGGACCATCTCTCCCGGCTCGCCCTCATCGAGGAGCTTCAGCACCTGGGCATGACCCTCGCCGCGATCGAACGCTATCTGGAGCGGCTGCCGCCCGATCTGAGCGCCCACGACCTGGCCATCCACCGGGCGCTGGTGGCCTCCTGGGCGCCGGACTCCGCCGAGGACGCGACCCGGGCCGAGCTGGAGCGCCGGGCCGGGCGGGCGCTGTCCGAGGAGGACATCGACCGGCTCGGCGCGATGGGCGTCCTGGTACGCGCCGAGGTCCCGGACAGCTTCCGGCTCGATCTCGGGCTGCTGCGGCTCGGCGTCGAACTGCTGGACGTGCCGATCCCGCAGGAGACGATCCTCGCGGCCCGCACGGTCCTGCTGGAGCACACGCGCGAGGCCGCGTACGAGCTGACCCGGCTGTTCCGGGACGAGGTGTGGACCCCGTACCGGGACCAGGGGTCCGACCCCGAGCATGTCGCGGCGATGAAGTCGCTCTCGGCCCGGATGGGGCCGCTGGTGGTGCAGGCGCTGGTGACGGCGTTCCAGCGGTCGCTGAAGGAGGAGCTGCGGGCCGCGTTCCGGACGGAGTGAGCACCCTCCCGCCATCCCCGCTATGACGGTCGCGTCGCCTCCTGCGCTTGGACGTTGTCGCCGAACGTCTCGCCCTTCGCCGCCTTCTCGACCAGCAGCGCGGGCGGCTCGAAGCGCGCGCCGTACCGCCGCGCCAGCTCTCGGGCGCGGGCCACGAAGCCGGGCAGGCCGCCCTCGTACCCGTTGATGTACTGGAGCACTCCGCCCGTCCAGGCCGGGAAGCCGATGCCCATGATGGAGCCGATATTGGCGTCGGCCACCGAGGTCAGGACGTTCTCCTCCAGACAGCGGACGGAGTCCAGCGCCTCGGAGAAGAGCATCCGCTCCTTCATGTCGAGGAACGGGACCTCCGTGCGGGCCTCGCCGGCCGGCGCGCCGAAGTGCTCGCGCAGGCCCGGCCAGAGGCGGGTGCGCTTGCCATTCTCGTCGTACTCGTAGAAGCCCGCGCCCCCGCTGCGTCCCGGCCGGCCGAACTCGTCCACCATCCGGTCGATGACCGTGTCCGCGGGGTGCGCGGCCCAGGTGCCGCCGGCCTCCTCGACCGCGCGCCTCGCCTCGTTCCGGATCTTCCTGGGCAGGGTGAGCGTCAGCTCGTCCATCAGCGAGAGCACCTTGGCAGGGTAACCGGCCTGTGCGGCGGCCTGTTCGACCGAGGCGGGTTCGACGCCCTCGCCGACCAGCGCCACCCCCTCGTTGATGAACTGCCCGATCACCCGCGAGGTGAAGAAGCCGCGCGAGTCATTGACCACGATCGGGGTCTTCCTGATCGCACGCACCAGATCGAACGCGCGGGCCAGCGCCTCGTCCCCGGTCCGCTCCCCCTTGATGATCTCCACGAGCGGCATCTTGTCGACCGGCGAGAAGAAGTGCAGCCCGATGAAGTCGGCGGGCCGGGAGACGCCCTCGGCGAGCACGGTGATGGGCAGGGTGGAGGTGTTGGAGCAGAGCAGCGCGTCGGGCTCGACGATGTCCTGGATCTCCTGGAACACCTTGTGCTTGAGCGCGGTGTCCTCGAAGACCGCCTCGATCACCGCGTCACATCCGGCGAGATCGGCGGGGTCGGCGGTCGGGGTGATCCGGGCGAGCAGCGCGTCCCGCTCGGCCTCGGTCTTACGGCCCCGGGAGAGCGCCTTGGCGAGCAGCTTCTCGGAGTACGCCTTCCCCTTCGCCGCGGCCTCCGCCGAGACGTCCTTCAGCACGACGTCGAATCCGGCGCGCGCGCAGGAGTACGCGATGCCCGCGCCCATCATCCCCGCGCCGAGGACCGCGACCTTGCGGATCTCGCGCGGTGCGATGCCCTGAGGGCGGCCCGCGCCGGAGTTGACGGCCTGGAGGTCGAAGAAGAACGCCTGGATCATGTTCTTGGCGGTCTGGCCGGTGACCAGTTCGGCGAAGTAGCGGGCCTCGATGGTCTGAGCGGTCTCGAAGTCGACCTGGGAGCCCTCGACGGCCGCCGCGAGGATATTGCGCGGAGCCGGGTAAGGGGCGCCCGCCGTCTGCTTCTTCAGATTGGCCGGGAACGCGGGCAGATTGGCGGCGAAGCGCGGGCTGGACGGCGTACCGCCGGGAATCCGGTAGCCCTTGACGTCCCACGGCTGGGACGACTCGGGGTGGGCGTCGATGAAGGCGCGGGCGCGCGCGAGCATGTCGTCCGCGGTGGCGGCGACCTCATGGACGAGCCCGTTCTCCAGGGCGCGCGCCGGGGTGTACTGGGTGCCCTGGAGCAGCACCTTCAGCAGCGCGTCCGCGACGCCCATCAGCCGTACGGTACGGGTGACCCCGCCGCCCGCCGGCAGCAGTCCGAGCGTCACCTCGGGCAGCCCGATCCTGGAGCCGGGCGCGTCCAGGGCGATCCGGTGGTGGCAGGCGAGGGCGATCTCGTAACCGCCGCCCAGGGCCGCGCCGTTGAGGGCGGCGACAACGGGCTTGCCGAGGGTTTCGATGCGGCGCAGGGCGTGCTTGATGGCCAGGCTGCCCTCGAAGACCTGCTCGGCGTCGGCCGGACCGAGCTTGATCATGTCCTTGAGGTCACCGCCCGCGAAGAAGGTCTTCTTCGCGGAGGTGACGATGATGCCGCGGATGCCGTCCTTCTCGGCCTCCACGCGGTCGGCGATCGCCGCGATGGACTGCCGGAACGCCTGGTTCATGGTGTTGGCGGACTGGACGGGGTCGTCGAGGACGAGGGTGACGACGCCTGTCCCGTCCTGTTCCCAGCGAATCGCCGGGGAGGCCGGGGTGGTGGACTCGCTCATGCTGCTGCTCCGTATCGGGGGAAGCCGGGCGGGGTCTCGGAGGGGGGATCCGGGCGGGGGTCCAGGAGTCGGGTCCTGTCCGGCCGATCTTCGCGGGCCGTCAGAGCCGTTCCACGATGGTGGCGACCCCCATGCCGCCGCCGACGCAGAGCGTGGCGAGGCCGTACCGCTTGTCCTGGCGCTCCAGTTCGTCCACGAGGGTGCCGAGGATCATCGCGCCGGTGGCCCCGAGCGGATGGCCGAGCGCGATGGCGCCGCCGTTGACATTGACCTTGTCCAGCGAGAGGCCCATCTCCTCGACGAACCGCAGGACGACCGCCGCGAAGGCTTCGTTGATCTCGACGAGGTCGATGTCCTCGATGGTCAGTCCGGCCTTGGCGAGTGCCTTGCGGCTGGCGGGGGCGGGGCCGGTCAGCATGATGGTCGGCTCGGAACCGGAGACGGCCGCGGAGACGATCCGGGCGCGGGGCGTGAGTCCGTAACGCTCGCCGGTCTCGCGGGAGCCGATGGCGACCAGGGCCGCACCGTCGACGATGCCGGACGAGTTGCCCGCGTGGTGGACATGGTCGATCTTCTCGACCCAGTGGTACTTCTGGAGGACGACGGCGTCGAAGCCGCCCATTTCCCCGATTCCGGCGAATGACGGTTTCAGCGCGGCGAGCGAGTCGGCGGTGGTGCCGGGACGCAGGTGCTCGTCGTGGTCGAGGACGGTGAGCCCGTTGCGGTCGAGGACCGGCACGACCGAGCGCTCGAAGCGGCCCTCCTTCCACGCGGTGGCCGCCCGTTCCTGGGACAGCGCGGCGAATTCGTCCACATCGCGCCTGCTGAAGCCACCGAGGGTGGCGATCAGGTCGGCGCCGATGCCCTGCGGGGCGAAGCCCGTCCGGAAGCTGGTCATCGGGTCCATGGCCCAGGCACCGCCGTCGGAACCCATCGGCACCCGCGACATCGACTCGACGCCGCCCGCGAGGATCAGGTCCTCCCAGCCGGAGCGGATCTTGGCGGCGGCCAGATTGACGGCTTCCAGCCCGGAGGCGCAGAAGCGGTTCTCCTGGACGCCCGCGACGGAGTCGGGCAGTCCGGCGGCGATGGCCGCGATCCGGGCGATGTCCGAGCCCTGGTCACCGAGCGGGCTCACCACACCGAGGACGATGTCATCGATCGCCGCCGGATCGAGTCCTGGAAGGCGGCGGCGCAGCTCATGGATCAGTCCGACGACGAGATCGATCGGCTTCGTGCCGTGCAGGGCGCCATTGGCCTTGCCGCGACCGCGCGGGGTGCGGATCGCGTCGTAGACGAACGCTTCGGTACTCACGGCGACTTCCTTTCGGGATGGGAGGAACGAAACGATGCTTGGCTGTTCCCTGTGGCTTGGCCGTTTCCCGTGGCTTGGCCGTTTCCCGTGGCGCGTACGGGCAGATCCCAGTCGCGGGCCACCTCGGCGGTGTCCGCGCCGGGCCGCGCGGACGCGCGGCGCACCGACCCGGGAGTGACGGAGAACCGGGGCGCGGGGGCGGGTTGGGTGAGTCCCGCGTGGTGGGTGAAGGTGCCACGGGCCGCCAGCTGCGGGTGGGCCGGGGCCTCGCGCAGGGAGAGCACCGGCGCGACACAGGCGTCGGAGCCCTCGAAGACCGCTGTCCACTCCTCGCGGGTCTTCGTTCTGAACCGGGCGGCGACCGCCTCCCGCAGTTCGTCCCAGCGCCCGAAGTCCTTGCGCGAGGGGAGTTCCTCGGCGATGCCGAGCAGCTCCACGAACTCGTTGTAGAACCGCTGCTCCAGCGCGCCCACCGCCATGTACTCGCCGTCGGCGGTCTCGTACGAACCGTAGAACGGACTGCCCCCGTCGAGCAGATTGGCACCGCGCCGGTCCTGCCAGCCGCCCGCGCCCATCATGGCGTGGATCATCGTGGTGAGATGGGCGGTGCCGTCGACGATCGCCGCGTCCACCACCTGTCCCGCACCGTCGGGCGTCCGCGCGTGCTGAAGCGCGGCGAGGACCCCGATGACCAGATAGAGCGAGCCGCCCGCGTAGTCGCCGAGCAGATTCGCCGGGAGCGCGGGGGGCTCCCCGGCCGTGCCGATCATGGAGAGCGCGCCGGTGACGGCGATGTATCCGATGTCGTGCCCGGCGCGCTCGGCGAGCGGGCCGTCCTGGCCCCAGCCGGTCATCCGTCCGTACACCAGCCGCGGATTGCGGTCCAGACACTCCCGCGGGCCGATGCCGAGGCGTTCGGCGACCCCCGGGCGGTATCCCTCGATGAGTACGTCGGCGCGCTCGGCCAGATCGAGGACGCGGGCCGCGCCGTCCTCGGTCTTGAGGTCGATCAGCACGGACCGCTTGTTGCGATTGGTCAGGTCGTACGCCGGATCGATACCGAGGCCCGCGCCGCCCGGACGGTCGACCCGTACGACATCGGCGCCGAGATCGGCGAGGGTCATCGCGGCGAAGGGGCCGGGGCCGATACCGGCCAGCTCGACCACGCGTACGCCCGTCAGCGGACCGTTTCCCGCGGCTGACATCCGGCTCCCATCTGGCTTCCGGCGCTGTGCGCGACAGTTGTGTGACATAAGTGATGTAACACCAGTGATGCTAAGAACGTGTTCCACTCCGCACAACCCCTCGGGCCGAGCAAGCGCTTAGTTCTCTGTCGAGCCTATGCCGACCCGACCGGTTCCGCGATGAGCGTTCCCGCTCCGTCCCCGAGATCTCACGCTAGCCTCGGCCACCGGCAATGGCGCGGGGCGGAACGGCGGAGGAGTCAATGGCCAGGACGAACGGGACGGAGCGCCCCTACGACATCGTGCTCTTCGGGGCGACGGGCTTCGTGGGGATGCTGACCGCGGAGTATCTCGCGGCCCACGCCCCCGAGAACTGCCGCTGGGCCATCGCCGGGCGCGATCACGCCCGGCTTGAGCGGCTGCGGGAACGGCTCACCGCGATCAATCCGGGCTGTGCCGTGCTCCCCGTACTGCGGGCCGACTCGGCGGACCCCGACTCGCTGCGAGCCCTCGCCGAGTCCACCCGGGTCGTCGCGTCGACCGTCGGGCCGTATCTCTGGTACGGCGAGGGGCTGGTGGCGGCGTGCGCGGAGGCGGGGACCGACTACGCCGATCTGTGCGGCGAGGCCGAGTTCCTGGACCTGATGTTTCTGCGTTACGACGTCCGCGCCCGGGAGACCGGGGCACGGCTCGTGCACGCCTGCGGCTTCGACGCGATCCCGAGCGATCTGGGCGCGTACCTCACCGTCCAGCGGCTGCCGGAGGACGTACCGCTGCGCGTGGACGCGTTCGTACGCTCCAACGCCCTCCCCTCCGGCGGAACACTCGCCACCGTGCTGACGGCCATGAGCCGTGGCCGGCAGTCGCTGCACGCCGCCCGGGAGCGGCGGCTGTACGAGCCGAGGCTGGTCGACCGCCGCGCGCGGGGGCCCCTCGGCGCCCCGCACTTCAGCCGGGAGACCGGGTACTGGGCGCTGCCGCTGCCGACGCTCGACGCACAGGTGGTGGCGCGCTCGGCGGCGGCGCTGCCGCGCTACGGCCCCGATTTCCGCTACCGGTACTTCGCCGGGGTGCGGACACTGCCGGTGGCGCTGGGCGGAACCGCGGCGGCCGGGGCGGGTGCCGCCCTGGCCCAACTCCCCTCGGTCCGTAAGTGGTTGACGCGACGCTTCGAGTCGGGCACGGGCCCGGACCTCGAACGCAGGCGAGCGAGCAGCTTCTCGCTGCGCCTGGTGGGCACGGGCGGCGGACACCGGGTCTTCACGGAGGTCTCGGGCGGCGATCCCGGCTATGACGAGTCGGCGAAGATGCTGGCCGAGTCGGCGCTCTCGCTCGCCGTGGACGAACTGCCCGCCACCGCGGGCCAGGTGACCCCGGCGGTGGCGATGGGGGACGCGCTGCTGGGACGGCTACGGGCGGCGGGGCTGAGGTTCAGGATCGTGGACGCGCGCGAGCTGGACGCGGCCGGCTGAGATCCGGCAGGGCGGCCGGGTCCGGCGGGCCTGGCGGGCCTGGCTGTGATCTGTCGGAGCGGCGGGTGCCCGTCGGAGCGGCGGGTGCCCGTCAGCACGACTGGTGCCCGTCAGCACGACTGGTGCCCGTCAGCACGACTGGTGCCCGTCAGCACGACTGGTGCCCGTCAGCACGACTGGTGCCCGTCAGCACGGCTGGGATCTCCCTCAGTCCGCCGTCTCGCGCAGCGCGCGGCGGCAGAGCGCGTCGGCCCGCCGGGTGGTCTCGGGGAGCCGGTAGTGGGGCGTCAGCCGCAGGGTGTGCGCGCAGGCGTTGGCGAGGCCGACGCGGTGGCCGACCGAGACGAACACCGGCTTGACGCCCTCCCGCGTGCGCAGCGCCCGTCCCACCTCCTCGCCGCCGTCGGCCAGCAGCGGTGACGAGTCACCCCGCCGGCCGCCCGGCTGCTCGTACGAGAAGGTGAACGGGTTCTTGGCCACGCCGATCACCGGGAGGCCGGTGAGCACCCCCAGATGCGCGGCGAGCCCGAAGCGCCGCGGATGGGCCAGGCCGTAGCCGTCGCAGACGACGAGACCGGGGTCCGAGCTGAGCGCTTCGAGGGCGGCCAGGACGGTGGGGATCTCCCGGAAGGCCAGCAGCCCGGGCACGTAAGGGAAGGCGACCGTGCCGACGGCCGTGGCCTCCTCGACGACGGTGAGCGTGGCGGCGTCGAGCACGACGGCCGCGGCGGCGACGACATCACGCTCGTCGTCGTACGCCACATCCACCCCCGTCACCAGCCCGGTCCCGGGCGGCGGCCCCGGCTCGTCCCGTACGACCAGGCCGCGCAGCTCGTCCTGGATGGCACGGGCCTCGGTCTCGTCCTCGGGCGTTCTGATCATCCTCATGGTCATCACACAGTAGTGGCGCGACGGGCGGTACCGGTCCGTCGAGGAGCGGCGCCGGACGCGGTGATCGCACGAGCGGCCGGGGCGACGTCCCGGATCACCTCCCCGTCCCGCTCGCCGAACTCGACCACCGCGGCACCTACGGGCCGCCTCCTAGCGGGACTTCGAAGGCACGCCCCGGAACACCAGCCGGGCGACGCGGCCCCGTTCGCCCGCGGCCCAGCAGCCGAGGTCCGGCGTGCAGTCGACCGTGTCGTACGAACCGGTGTCGATGGTGCGCCAATCGCGTCCGCCGTCCGTCGTCAGGTCCGTCCCTGTCGGGCCGACCGCGAGCGCCGCCGAGCGGCTGTGCGGCAGCCAGGCCACCCCCGAACGGTAGGCGGACGGCGGGGTGTTCGCCTGCCGCCAGCTCCGTCCGCCGTCACCGCTGACCGCCGCGGCCCGCGGGGACGCCTGGTCGGCGCGGTAGTCGCCGCCGACGGCCAGACCGTGCCACCGGTCACGGAAGGCGAGCCCGAAGACGCCGCGGGCCGGATCGCCGCCGGGGAGCGTGGAGTCGGTGACGGTCCAGTGCACTCCGCGGTCGGCGGAGTGCAGCACCCGCGCCGTGGCGCCACCGCCGGTGGCCAGCCAGACATCTTTGGGGCCCGAACTGACCAGGCACTGACCGCCGGCGGCGAAGCCCGCCTCGCCCGGCAGAGCGGCCGGCATTCCGTCGCTGGGCAGCACCCGCCATGTCGAGCCGCCGTCGCCGGTGGACAGGATGCGGTACTTGCCGTCGACCGGATCGCTCATCGCGAGGCCGTGGCGGCTGTCGAAGAAGGTGACGCAGTCGTAGAAGGCCCGGGGGTCGTTGTTGCGGAAGGACTCCGTCCAGTGCGCCCCGCCGTCCTCCGTACGGTAGATCCTGGACGCCTCGCCCTCGCCGATGGCCAGCGCGACGGCCCGCCGCCCGTCGAACGCCTCGATGTCACGGAACTCCAGCTCGCCCGCCCCGGCCGGGGAGACATCGCGCCAGCTGCGGCCTCCGTCGGCGGTGCGCAGCACCGTGCCCCCGGAGCCCGCGACCCACGCGGCGCGGCGGCTCACGGCGGCGAGCCCGCGGAAGCGCGCCTCGCTCCCCGTGTCCGTGAGGTGCCAGCCGGGCGTTCCGCCACCGGGCCGCCCGCCGCCGAACGCCCCAGCGGCCCCATCCGCCTGCGCCGGTACGGCCAGGGTGGTGGCGATCGCCGCCCCGCTCACCCCGACCACGAGCCCCGCCCACCACACGCGCCGCGTCTTCCCCGTCTTCCCCGTGAACCTCATGGCGCTGGAAGCTAGCCCACCGGCAGGACCCCGTCCAGAGTGCGCCCGCCGGGGGTCGGAATCACGCCATGGCGGAGACCGTCAGATGGCACGGTGACACAGCTCACTCCCGTTGTGGAGCACGTATCGAGGCGCTCCACCGTCTTTCCCTTAGAAGAAGACCTCATCCAGGTCCGACGAAGGGGAGCAGACCATGACGCTCGTCATTGAACAGGCCGTACAGGCCCGGCTGGTCGCGTCCGCTCCCCGGCTGGAGACCGTACCCGCGACCCTGCGCTACGACCGGTCGGACCCCTTCGCCGTACGGATGGCGTTCCCGCCCCCGGCGACGCTGGAGGGCACCGAGGTGACCTGGGAGTTCTCCCGTGAGCTGCTGGCGGCGGGCATGACCGAGCCCGTCGGGGTCGGGGACGTACGGGTGCGGCCCTTCGGGTACGGCCGTACGGTGCTGGAGTTCCACGCTCCCGAGGGCACCGCGATGGTCCATCTGCGCACCGCCGAGCTGCGGCGGTTCCTGGAGCGCTCGCAGGATCTCGTCCCGGTCGGCCGCGAGCATCTCTACCTGGATCTCGACCATGATCTGGCCGAGTTGCTGCGCGACGCCTGCTGAGCCCACGCCCACCCGAGTCCGCCCGCCACGCCCGCGCCCGCCCACCCGCGCCCGAGTCCGCGCGAACCCACCCCGCCGTAATCGCGTTGACGACACCCCGGCCCCTCCCTACGGTTGGCCGTGGTCCTGTTGTCGTCGATCGGAGTAGGACGTTGCTCGTCTGAGGTCCTGAGACACCGCTGCCGCACAGCCTCCGCCGGTTCTTCCGGCCGTTGTGCGTCCCGTGTGTGACCTCGGCCGCCGAGCCGTCCTCCCGACCGGGATCCTCCGTCCCGCGGTGTCTCCATCCGTTGCCCGCACGCCTGACTTCCCCGCAGCGACCGGAGACCCCTATGTCCATCTCTCCCACCTTCATCACCTGTACCGCCCTCTCCTTCACCTGGCCCGACGGGACCGGCGTGTTCGATGACTTCCAACTGGCGGTCGGCCCCGGCAGAACGGGTCTGATCGGCCTCAACGGATCAGGAAAATCAACGCTGTTGCGACTGATCGCGGGCGATCTCACCCCGGCCGAGGGCACGATCAAGGTGGCCGGCGAGATCGGCTATCTGCCGCAGACCGTCGTGCTCGACACCGCGCTACGGGTGGATGAGGCCCTTGGTATCGCGGCGACCCGCACCGCGCTGCACGCCATCGAGGCGGGCGACGCGAGCGAGGAACACTTCACCGCCGTCGGCGACGACTGGGACGTCGAGGAGCGGGCCCATGCCACCCTCGCTCAGCTCGGCCTCGGGCATCTCGGCCTCGACCGGACCATCGGCGAGATGTCGGGCGGCGAGTGCGTGCTGCTCCGGCTGGCCGCGCTGCTGCTGGCCGGGCCCGCGGTGCTGCTGCTCGACGAGCCGACCAACAACCTCGATCTGCACGCGCGGCGGCGGCTGTACGACGCGGTCGACACCTGGTCCGGTGTGATGGTCGTGGTCAGCCATGACCGCGAACTGCTGGAGCGCGTCGACCAGATCGCGGATCTTCGGGACGGCGAGGTGCGGTGGTACGGCGGCAACTACACGGCGTACGAGGAGGCGCTCGCGCGGGAACAGGAGGCGGCGGAACGCATGGTGCGGGTCGCGGAGGCCGACGTACAGCGCCAGAAGCGCGAACTGACCGAAGCCCAGCAGAAGTTGGCCAAACGCGTGCGGTACGGCCAGAAGATGTACGACACCAAACGGGAGCCCCGGGCCGTCATGAGGATGCGCAAGCGCACCGCCCAGGAGTCCGCGGGCAAACACCGCGTCATGCACACCGAGCGGCTCGCCGAGGCGAGGGAGCGCCTGGACGAGGCGGTGGACGCGGTACGGGACGACGACGAGATCCGTATCGAGCTGCCGGGCACCACCGTCCATCCCGGCCGTGATGTGCTCACCCTGCGCGAGCTGCGACTGCTGTACGGGGCCGAGGCCAAGGGGCAGTTCGAGATCCGCGGCCCCGAGCGGATCGCGCTCGTCGGCCGGAACGGCTCGGGCAAGACCTCACTGCTGCGCACGGTCGCCGGGGAGCTGGGGCCGGTCTCCGGTGAGGCGCTGACGCACGTCCCGCTGCGCTTCCTGCCGCAGCGGCTGGATGTCCTCGATGACACGCTGAGCCTGGTGGAGAACGTGGCGCGGTTCGCGCCCGGGGCGACGAACAACCTGATCCGGGCGCGGCTGGCACGCTTCCTGTTCCGGGGCGCGCGCGCCGACCAGCCGGCCGGGACACTCTCGGGCGGGGAGCGTTTCCGGGCCTCGCTCGCCGCGCTGCTGCTCGCGGAGCCGGCGCCGCGGCTGCTGATGCTGGACGAGCCGACGAACAACCTCGACATGGCGGCCGTGCGGCGGCTCACGGCCGCCCTGGAGTCGTACGAGGGCGCGTTGATCGTGGCGAGCCATGATGTGCCGTTCCTGGAGTCGCTCGGCATCACCCGCTGGCTGCTGCTCGACGGGGAGCTGCGCGACACCACCGCCGAGGAGGTACGGGCAGCCGGAACGCGTGGATGAGCGAATGAAGGGATGAGGGGGTGGGGATGGAGGGAGCGGCGGAATGGGTCTATAGGTGGCGAGGGCACCGGGCGCCGGCCGGAAATCCGGACAGAAGATGTCCAGGTTTCCGGTTAGCGTCGGGGCATGCCTCAGAACATCACCATCACGGGAGCCCGTGAGAACAACCTCCGGGACGTGTCCCTCACCCTTCCGAAGGGCAAGATCACCGTCTTCACCGGGGTGTCGGGATCGGGCAAGTCCTCGATCGTCTTCGACACCGTCGCGGTGGAGTCGCAGCGCCAACTGAACGAGACCTTCACCTCGTTCATCAGAAGTTTTCTGCCGAAGTACGAGCGCCCGCAGGTCGACGGGATCGATGATCTCTCGGTGGCGGTGGTCGTCGACCAGAAGCCGATCGGCGGCAATGTCCGCTCCACGGTCGGCACGATGACGGACATCTACTCGGTGATCCGGGTGTTGTTCTCGCGCCATGGCGTGCCGAGCGCGGGGGCGGCGACCGCGTACTCCTTCAATGACCCCTCGGGGATGTGCACGCTCTGTGACGGGGTGGGCCGGGTGGTGGCGCTCGATATCGACCGGGCGATCGACTGGACCAAATCGCTCGACGAGGGCGCGCTGCTGCTGCCCGGGCTCTCCGTGAACAGCTGGGAGTGGAGTCTGTACGCCGAGTCCGGCCGCTTCGACCGGGCGAAGCCGCTCGGCGAGTACACCGACGAGGAGCGTGAACTGCTGCTGCACGGCGGTGACTTCAAGGTCCGGATCGAGGTGAAGTCGGGCGCGGTCGATATGCGGTTCGAGGGAATCGTCTCCCGCTTCACCCGGCTCTTCCTCAACCGTGACACCGCCAGTCTCTCCGAGAAGCGCAAGGAGGCGGCGGCGCGCTTCACGGTGGAGCGGCTGTGCGAGGCATGCGGCGGGGCGCGCCTCAACGAGGCCGCGCTCGCCTCCCGGATCGACGGGCTGAGCATCGCCGATCACACCCGCATGGAGGTCGCCGATCTGGTGGAGGTGCTGGGCCGGATAGATGATCCCGTGGCGACCCCGATCGCCGCCGCCGCCCGTGAACGGCTGGAGCGGCTGGTCGGGATCGGGCTCGGCTATCTCAGTCTGGACCGGGAGACCACCACGCTGTCCGGCGGTGAGGGCCAGCGGCTCAAGATGGTGCGCCATCTGGGGAGTTCACTGACCGGCCTCACCTTTATCTTCGACGAGCCGAGCGTGGGGCTGCATCCGCGCGATGTCGGCCGGCTGAACGATCTGCTGCTACGGCTGCGTGACAAGGGCAATACGGTGCTGGTGGTGGAGCACGACCCGGATGTGATGGCGATCGCGGACCATATCGTCGACATGGGTCCGAAGGCCGGGACGGACGGCGGCCAGGTCGTGTACGAGGGCCCGGCGGACCGGCTCCGGGACGCCGATACGCTCACCGGCCGCTGTCTGCGCCGCCGTACACCCGTCAAGGAGTCGTTCCGCTCCCCCGCCGACTGGCTTCCGGTGACCGGCGCGGCGCTGCACAACCTCAAGGGCTTCGACGTACGGTTCCCGACCGGCGTGCTCACGGCCGTCACCGGGGTGGCGGGGTCCGGGAAGTCGACACTGATCTCGGAGGTGTTCACGGCGGCGTACCCGGAGGCGATCGTCATCGACCAGGGCGCCATCACCGCCTCGTCCCGCTCCACCCCCGCCTCGTACCTCGGCATCATGGACACCATCCGCAAGATCTTCGCCAAGGAGAACGGGGTCGCGCCGGGGCTGTTCAGCTTCAACTCCTCGGGGGCGTGCGGGGAGTGCTCGGGACGCGGGCTGATCTACACCGATCTCGCCTTCATGGACCCGGTGACCACGATCTGCCACGCCTGCGAGGGACGACGCTTCCACGACGAGGTGCTGCGGCACACGGTGAAGGGCCGCTCCATCGTCGACGTACTGGACATGACGGCGGCGGTGGCCATGGAGTTCTTCACGGACAAGGCGCTGCTGCGGAAGCTGCGTACGCTCAATGACGTCGGGCTGACCTATCTCACCCTCGGCCAGCCGCTCAGCTCCCTCTCGGGCGGCGAGCGCCAGCGCATCAAGCTGGCGACGCAACTGCACCGTACGGGCAGTGTGTACGTACTCGACGAGCCGACCACCGGACTGCACATGGCGGACGTGGACACACTGGTGACGCTGCTGGACCGGCTGGTCGACGCCGGGAACTCGGTGATCTGCGTCGAGCACAACCTGGACGTGGTCAAGCGGGCGGACTGGGTGATCGATCTCGGTCCTGACGGCGGCAAGCACGGCGGAGAGATCGTCTTCGAGGGCACTCCGCGGCAGTTGCTTGAGCACCCCAAGTCCTTCACCGCCGAGTATCTGCGCCGGGAAATGGAGGGGGATTCTCTCCTGGCCTGAGCTCGCACGGGCCGGGTCGAGCGGGAACGGGCCGGGTCCTGTGGCGCGGCGGGTCATGATGAGTGGGTCCGGAGCCATTCGGCTCCGGTCCCCTCTCGCCGATCCGGAGACTCGCCCGTGCCCCACAGGAAAGCCCTGATCCGACGCCCGAGCCCGCGCCTCGCCGAGGGGTTGGTCACCCATATCGAACGCGCCCCCGTCGATACCGGGCTCGCGCTGCGCCAGTGGGAGCGGTACACGGAGACGCTGCGCGCGCACGGCTGGGAGACCGTGGAGGTGGCGCCGGCGGACGACTGCCCGGACGGGGTGTTCGTCGAGGACACCGTCGTGATGTTCCGGAACGTCGCCCTCGTCGGCCGGCCGGGCGCCCTCTCCCGCCGCCCCGAAACGGCGGCCGTGGAAGCGGAGTTGGCCCGGCTCGGCTGCTCGGTGAACCGGGTACGGGAGCCGGGCACGCTCGACGGCGGGGATGTCCTGAAAGTCGGCGACACGGTGTACGTGGGGCAGGGCGGACGGACGAACGCGGCGGGCATCCAGCAGCTGCGCATGGTCTTCGAGCCCCTTGGGGCGCGGGTCGTCGCCGTACCCGTACGTACCGTGCTGCATCTCAAATCGGCGGTGACGGCTCTGCCGGACTCCACCGTCATCGGCTATGAGCCACTGGTGGACACCCCGTCCGTCTTCCCGCGCTTTCTGCCCGTGCCCGAGGAGCCCGGCGCTCATGTGGTGCTGCTCGGCGGTAGAAAGCTGCTGATGGCCGCGAGCGCGCCGAGGAGCGCGGAGCTCTTCACGCGGCTCGGTTATGAGCCCGTACCGGTCGACATCAGCGAGTACGAGAAGCTCGAAGGGTGCGTGACGTGTCTCTCCGTGCGCCTTCGAGACCTCTCCGACCTGCGCGCATGACCGAGCGTAGGGATGTTCGACATCAGCGGGCTTGGCCTTCGCCTTACCGGGGCCTTAACCTACGGTGTCGTAACCTACGAACCCGTAGGTAAACCTCCCGTCCCCCCTGGAGTACCCGTGTCGATCACCTCTCCCCACCTCGGCAGTTCGGACGCGTGGACTGACGCCCGGCTGCTGTACGCGCTGGAAGAGGTGGTGGAGAAGGAACTCAACCGCCATCTCAAAGTCGCCAAGGACTGGATGCCGCACGAGTACGTGCCGTGGTCCGACGGCCGCAACTTCCCCGGCATCTTCGAGAACGGCGAAGCCTGGGACCCCGAGCAGTCGAAGGTCACCGACATAGGCAAGATCGCGCTCGTGGTCAATCTGCTGACCGAGGACAACCTCCCCAGCTACCACCACGAGATCGCGAGCCTCTTCGGCCGCGACGGCGCCTGGGGCACCTGGGTGCACCGCTGGACCGCGGAGGAGGGCCGGCACGGCATCGTGATGCGGGACTATCTGCTCACCTCGCGGGCCGTGGACCCGGACAAGCTGGAGCAGTTCCGGATGGCACACATGTCGGAGGGCTTCGAGTCCGACAACCGCCACTCCATGCTGCACTCCGTCGCCTATGTCGCCTTCCAGGAGCTGGCGACCCGGGTCTCGCACCGCAACACCGGACACCAGTCGGGCGACCCGGTCTGTGACCGGATGCTGGCGCGGATCGCCACCGACGAGAACCTTCACATGGTCTTCTACCGGAATCTGCTGGGCGCGGCCTTCGAGATCGCCCCGGATCTGACCATGCGGTCCGTCCGCGATGTCGTCGTGAACTTCCGGATGCCCGGACACGGCATGCCCGGCTTCGAGCGCGCCGCCGCGCAGATGGCCATAGGCGAGATCTACAACATGCGGATCCATCACGACGATGTGCTCCAGCCGGTGCTGCGCTATCTGAAGGTCCTGGAGATCGACGGGCTGGGCCCGGAGGGACTCAAGGCGCAGGAGGAGCTGGGCATGTACATGGGCGGCCTGAACAGCGAGGCGAGCAAGTTCGACGAGAGGCTCGCCGCGCGCAAGGCACGGATGGCGGCGCGCGCCGCCGGCTGATTCCGCCGACCGGTTCCGCGGCTGCCCTAGCTGGCTGCCCACAGCCAGATCGTCGCCGTCGCCGTGTTCTTCGGCGGCGGCGACGATCCGCTCGGACGCGCCGCGGAGTACGCCCTCGGTCCGCGCGCGTGGGCTCGCGCGCCCGGTTCAGCCTCGGTGAAGGCCGGTCGCGTCTCGCCGGAGGTTCTGCCGCTCCTTCTCCGAGAGACCACCCCAGACGCCGAATCGCTCGTCATTGGCGAGTGCGTACTGGAGGCAGGCCACCCGGCCCTCGCAGGCGCCGCAGAGCCGCTTCGCCTCCCGGGTGGAGGAGCCGGGCGCGGGGAAGAAGAATTCCGGCCCGGTCTGGGCGCACAACGCGCTCTCCTGCCAGGAGAGTTCGTGCTCACCGCGGTCGGTCGCGTCCTTCGTCCCGGTCGTGCTGGTGGTGATGTCGGTGATGTTGATCGGCATGCCGGACAGACTGCCCGGCCGCGATAAACAGGTGATTGACGAATGGTCAACGAGGCCGTCGGCCGACGAAGGACCGGGCGTCTCCCGTGCCCCCGTCAGCCGGTCTCGCCCACGCTCTGCATCACCGCGAACCGTGTCCCGGAAGGATCGGCGAGCTTCGCGAACCGTCCGACGCCCTCGATATCGGTCGGCGCCACCCGGACCGTACCGCCCAGCTTCCGCGCGGCCGTCACAGAAGCGTCGCAGTCCGTGACCGCAAAGTACAGGAGCCAGTGCGGCCCCGTGTCGGCCTCCGCCGGGTCGTTGCCGAGCGGCACGAAGCCGCCGAACATCCCCTCGATGCCCTGGCCCGCCGGGTTCACCATCCAGTAGCTGCCGTTTCCGTCCGGCATCGGCATGCTGGTGGTCTCCCAGCCGAAGACCGAGTTGTAGAAGCGGTAGGAGGCGTCCTCGTCCGGGGTGTACAGCTCGCCCCAGCAGAGGCTGCCCGGTTCGTCGACGGCGTCCAGCCCCTTGTTCTCGCCGGGCTGCCAGACCGAGAACCCCGCGCCCGACGGATCGGTGAAGACCGCCATTCTGCCGAGGTCCATCACGTCCATCGGCTCGAAGACAACGGAACCACCGCCCTGCTGAACGGACTTGGCCATCGCGTCGGCGTTGGGCGTCTGGAAGTACAGGGACCAGGAAGGCGGCGCCTGGCCGGGCTCCACGGGCATGACACCGGCCGCTGTCCTGCCGTTCAGCTGGAACAGGCCGTAGCCGCCCGCCTGCGGACCCGCGGAGACGAAGTCCCAGCCGAAGATACCTTTGTAGAAGGTGATCGCGCCCTCGATATCGGGGGTGCCGAGGTCGATCCACACCGGGGAACCAGTGACAAACGGGGTCCTGACCATGGCGCGCTCCTTCAGGGGATCCCATAGCTCTCTCCCCTCCGAGTCTCCTCCCCGTGCGGTGGCCCCGCATGTGCTGCCGGGCCCGACAGGAGGCCGCACGATCGTGCGTTCAGTAGAGTGGGGGAATGAGCGGCACACGCGGCGACGGACCTACGCGGATCCGTACGGGGAGCCCGACCGGACGCAGCACCGATGGACGCGGTGTGGACGGGCGCAGTACGGACGGGCGCAGTACCGACGGGCGTGTCGAGCGCGGCAATCAGACTCGGCGCCTGGTACTCGACCGCACGATGGACATCGCGTCGGTCGAGGGGCTGGAAGGGCTCTCCCTCGGCCGTATCGCCACCGAGCTGAAGCTGAGCAAGAGCGGGGTCTTCGCTCTCTTCGGCTCGAAGGAGGAACTTCAGCTGGCGACGGTACGGGCCGCCGCCGATGTCTACACCACGCATGTCGTCAGGCCGACGCGCGAGTTGCCCCCGGGCGCCGGGCGGGTGTGGGCGCTGTGCCGCAACTGGCTGACGTACTCCTCGACCCGGGTCTTCGCCGGCGGTTGCTTCTTCTACGCCGTCGCCGCCGAGTTCGACGCGCGCAGCGGTCCGGTGCACGACGCGATCGCCACGTCCCTGGACGACTGGGTGGGTTATGTGGAACGCACCATCGAGAAGGCACGGCTCGCGGGTGGCTTCGAGGCCGGACTGGACGGGCCGCAGCTGGCGTTCGAGATCATCGCGCTGATGGAGGCGGCCAACGCCAAGTCCGTCCTGCACGGCGACGAGGTCGCCTACGAGAGGGCCGCCCGGGGCATTCTGAACCGGCTGCGCGCCGCAGCGACCGACCCGGCCGCTCTCCCGGAGAGCCCCGGCTTCGGGAGGGACGTACCGGCGTCGGCGCAAGCGCCCGTACGAGCGTCAGGGACGGCCACGCCGGAGAACGGCTGATCCGGGACGCGGGGCGGCATCCCGTACGCCCGGCTCGTCCCGTACGACGGGCTCGTCCCGTATGACGGGCTCGTCCCGTACGACGGACTCGACGCGTACGACGGGCTCGACGCGTGGCTCCGACGAGACGGCGTGTGGCCGCTCGTCGCGTACGAAGTCCAGGGCGGCGGCGACCACTTCGGGGTCGCCGAGGATCCGCCGGTGGCCGAGACCCCGGGTCACGACCAGCCGTACGCTCTCCCCGTACGCACGGGCGAGGGCCCGGGACTGGTCGAGCGGCACCCTGTCGTCGTGCTCGTCGTGGAGGAGCAGAACAGGGGCGCCGATCTCCTCGGGGCGGTATGTGGCGTTGAGGCGCCGCCAGATGTCCGGCTCCTCGGGGAACATGATCCGCTCGACATGACCGCGCATATCGCGGGCTATCCGTTCCCGCAGACCGAGCAGCGTACAGAACCCGTCGATGATCCAGTCGAACTCGGCGACTCCGCCGATCCCGACGACCCGGCGCGCCTCCACACCGTCACGCAGGGCGAAGAACGTGGCGAGCACGCCGAACGAGTGGGCGATGACCGCCTCGAATCCGCCGTGCTCCGCGTGCAACCGCCCGATGATCTCCCGGTATTCGGCGATCGAGGTGTCACGCCCCGAGGAGGCGCCGTGCGCCGGGGCGTCGAACGCGACCGGGCTGTAGCCCTGTTCGCGCAGGGCCGTGACGAATGCCCCGAGCCGCGAGGCACGTGACTCCCAGCCGTGCACGAGCAGCACGGGACGCGAGCCGTCGCCCCACTGGTGGGTGACGACGGACTTGCCGTTCACGGTGAGCTGTCCGATCCGGGCGTCGGCGAGCAACTCGCTCTCCCCCGGGCGAAGACCGCTGCGGCCGACGGGACGGAGAGAGACGGCCAAAGCGGCGCGTCCGGCCAGTCGGGGGGCGAGGAGCGAGGTGGTGTTGAGGGCGGTGCGCAGGGCGGTACGAGAGATGGTCTGGACGAGCGCGGTCGTGGGTGACATGGCCCGGATCTCCTTGATCGGCCGGCGAATAGAGAGATGCTAGCACGATCGTTCGTTTAGTTTTGGAGGACTCATCTGCATCTGATCGGGGCGGGACGGGCCGGTACGTCCGGTGGGCGTGGGAGCATATGAGCCGGTCAGGTGCGGACAGAGCGGGTCAGTCCGGTATCGGGGGTCCGGTATCGGGGGTCAGGGGTCCGGTATCGGGGGTCCGGTATCGGGGGTCAGGGGTCCGGTATCGGGGGTCACGTGTCGGGTATCGGGTGGAGAGGCGTATGAGAGGTGCGGGGGCCACGCCGGGACGCGCTACGGTGCCCGCCGGACGACGGGCCGGGGCCGTGCTCGACGCGGCGATGTCACTGCTCGACAGCGCGCAGCGGCTGCTTGACGACCACGGCCGGGCCGTCACCGCCGTACGGGACGTCTACCGTCCGCTCCAGCGGGAACTGACGGGCGCGGAACTCGCCGCCATCCCGGTCTCCCGGCTGAAGGACGTCACCTCGGGCCGGTTACGGCTCGGCGCGCTCGAACAGGCCGGTTTCACCTCCGTGGGCGAGGTGTACGAAGCGGGCGGGCACGCCCTGCGTCAACTGCCCGGCGTCGGCGGGCACACCGCCGACCAGGCGATGGCCGCCGCCACTCGGATCGCCGAGGCGGTCGGTGAGACCGTCTCCGTACGCATCGACATAGACCACCCCGAACCGCGCACCACCGCGCTGGTGACCGCCCTGCACCGGCTGGTCGAGGCGGGACCCGGGCTGCGGCGCGCGCATGACTCCGCCGAGCGGCTCACCACGGAGCTGCGCGCACTGCTGCCGGAAGCCGAGCCCGCGCGCGGCCGGCTGCGTATGGCGCTCACGGGACGGGAACGGCGGGAGCGGGCTCTCGGCGCGGTCGGCCGGATACGGCGGCGACTCGACGAGGCCGCGGCAGCGGACGTACCGGTGCTGTTCGCGCAGATCTCCGTGGATCTGCTGAGGGAGCCGGCCTCGGACGTCGAGTGCTGGATCGACTTCGAGCTGCGCTCGGCCGAGTACTACAGCGTGCTCGCGGAGACCGCGGGCAGCGCCCCCGATGTCGCCGCGTCCGAGGGGTTCATGCCGTCCGAGATCGCGGGGCGGGTCCGGGCCCAGCAACTGGACGACACCAGACTGCGGGTGTCCCTGCGCGGCTACCAGTCCTTCGGGGCGCGTTTCGCGCTGAGCCAGCGACGAGTGATCATCGGCGACGAGATGGGCCTCGGCAAGACAGTGCAGGCCATCGCCGCGCTCGCACATCTCGCGGCGCGCGGCGGCACGCACTTCATGGTGGTGTGCCCCAACAGCGTGCTGATCAACTGGACCCGGGAGATCCGTACCCGTAGCACCCTGCGGGCGGTTCCGGTGCACGGCCCTGAGCGGCGGGAGGCGTTCACGGAGTGGCGCGAGCGGGGCGGCGTCGCCGTCACGACCTTCGACTCCCTGCATACGCTGCCACTGGCCGGGGACGCGGAGCCGCGGGCCGACGCCATGAGCCCGCTGCCCCCTGAGCCCCGGATGCTGGTGGTCGACGAGGCCCACTATGTGAAGAACCCGGACACCCGCAGATCCCGTGCGCTCTCCGGCTGGACGGCACAGGCCGAACACGTCCTGTTCATGACGGGTACGCCGATGGAGAACCGGGTCGCGGAGTTCCGCAGCCTGGTCCAGCGCCTCCAGCCCGAACTGGCGCCGGCCGTGGAAGGAATCGACGCGGTCGCGGGCTCCCACGCCTTCCGCCGCGCGGTCGCCCCCGCCTATCTGCGCCGCAACCAGCAGGACGTCCTCGCCGAACTGCCCGCGCTGGTCCAGGTCGACGAGTGGGAGGAACTGAGCGCCGGAGATCTGGCGGCCTACCGGGAGGCCGTGGCCTCCGGGCACTTCATGCGGATGCGCCGGGCCGCGTACGCACGCCCGGAGACCTCGGCGAAGCTCGGACGCCTGCGGGAGCTGGTGGCCGAGGCGGCGGAGAACGAACTGAAGGTCGTCGTCTTCTCGTACTTTCAGGAGGTACTCGCCACGGTCCGAAAGGCCCTGGGCGAGGGGGCGTTCGGCCCGCTCGCCGGCGATGTACCGGCGGCGCGCCGCCAGGGGATCGTCGACCGCTTCACGGCGGTGCCGGGCCACGCCGTGCTGCTGAGCCAGATCCAGGCGGGCGGCATCGGGCTCAACATGCAGGCCGCGTCGGTGGTCGTCCTCTGCGAACCGCAGGTCAAACCCACCTTGGAACACCAGGCGGTGGCCCGCGCCCACCGGATGGGACAGGTCCGTCCGGTGCAGGTCCACCGACTGCTCGCGGTGGACAGCGTGGACCAGCGCCTGCTGGACATCCTCGCCAACAAGAACCGACTGTTCGACGCATACGCCAGACGCAGCGACCTGGCGGACGCCACACCGGACGCGATCGACGTCTCGGACCGCGACATCGCGCGGAGGATCGTGGAGGAGGAGCAGCTGCGGCTGGCGGAGGGGTGAGGGGGGTGGATGAGGGGGTGGATGAGGGGGTGGGTGCGGGTTCGGGATAGGGGGTAGTCGGGGAAGCTCGCTTGTTCCGGGGGCCGGTTGCCGACGGCAGGTGGGTGGGCCCTGCGGGGCTGCGCGGGAGTGGAGTGGGGCAGCCCGGCCCCGGCTCAGCGGGCTGATGTGAGTGGGTAGCTGGGACTCATGCCCCGCTGGTGGCGGTTCGACTTCGGGTGTGGGTTCGTGCCGAGGGGTAGTCGGGGTGGCCCGGAGG
>NZ_JBFAZD010000047.1:0-48760 GCF_040681655.1 Streptomyces sp. NPDC051662 | reverse complement strand
GGCTCTCCAGGAAGAGCCGGATCAGCGGACGCTGGACCGTACCGAGCAGCAACGCCACCGCGAGCCCGCCGATGACGATCAGCGCGGCGGCGGACAACAGGCTGAACAGCGGGTCGGTCACCCGGCTGGCGTTCTCGGGGACGGTCACGAGGGTGACCACGGACAGCCCGAGGCTGGTCGCGTCGGTGGCCTCGCCGGCCTCGGGCGCGGCGAGCGTGGCGTAACCGACGACCGGACGCTCCTGGCTGATGCGGGTGCCGGTCATGGTGCCGCTGACGCCGAAGAACCCGCCGGAGCCCGGCTCCTTGGTGGTGACGGGGTTCGCGGCGGACTTCTTGGCGGCGAGCTTCGCGAAGGAGGCGAGCTGCTTCTTGGTCTCCTTGACCTCCTCCTCGACGGTCTTCGAGGGGATGTCCTCGGGGCCCCGGAGTCCGTCGCTGCTGAGGATCGTGCCGCCGGAGTCGACCACCGCGATCGCCCGGAACTTGCCGAGGCTGATGCCGGGAACCTTCAGGCTGTTCGAGGTGACCAGAAGCTGCTGCGGCCGGCCCTCCCACGACAGCAGGGCGAAGGTGAGCAGCCGGGTCTCGCCGTTCTTCAGCCGCACCATCCGGGGGGCGAGCCCGTCCTTGTCGGACAGCTTCTCCCGGTCGACCGCCAGGAGCGGCACGTTCTCACCGCGCGCGGCGAGCAGCTTGCCGGACTTGATCTCGACGATGGCCGAGCCGCGCCACTTCTGGTAGACGCTGCCCAGCTTGTCGAGGACCGTGTCGGCGGAGACCGGATCGCCCGCGTTGAAGAGCGACGCGGTCCGGTTCAGGTCGGTGATGGACTCGTCGAGCGACGCCCGCAACGCGATGGCGCCGTCCTCGGCGAAGTGCTGCTGCGAGGTGCGTACGGCCGTGGGCAGGGGCTCGTTGTCCGGCTTGCCGAATCCGAGCGCCGTGAGCCCGGCCAGCGCGAGCAGGAGGGCCGAGAGGACCGCGATCGGCGGGCGTATGCCGCCCAGGAGCGACATGTCGGCCCGCCTGCGGACCTTGTGCCGCCGTTTCGCCGACGAAACGGCCATGGGGTGGTACCTCTCTCAGGATGATGCGGGCAGCCGGGGCTGCGGTGCCCGCGCGCACGCGATGTAAGTGGGTGGGGTGAGAGGTCCGGACGGGACCGATTCACCGCGAAAAGAGGACTGGTCGCAGGGTCGAATGGTTGTCCAGAACCGGCTTGGTGTGCCTGTGATTTGAATTACAGGCGTAACACGCCGGATACGTGGAACCTCCGCCCGGATCTTCGCCTCGTACCCCGCCCTACTCCGGCAGCTCGTGGAGGGGCGACAGCCCGTCCTTGATCGCGCCGCGGTTCAGCATCGTGCCCTGGGTACGGTCGAAAGCCAGCCGGTAACGGGCGAGCTGCTCCTCGCTGTACTTCGTACCGTCCGGCGCGGCGCCCGCCTTCACCGCCTCCGCCGGGTCCAGCAGCCGGTAGTCCCTGACCGCGCCCGCCGGGAGCTTGTCGGGCTGCTCCGGGTCCTCCGGCTCCGGCGGCACATCGACGAACGTCGGCAAGTACTGCGCCTTCACGTCCCACTCGCCGCCGCGCTTGGTGAAGGTGAACCAGCCGATGGCCCCCTCCTCGGACTGGCCGTTCGGCACCTCGTGCCGGGCCATCTGGTTGCCGAGGCCGAAGGCGATCCAGGTGTTGCCGATCTTCTCCATCGGCTGCACGACATGGGCGTGGTGCCCGATCACCAGATTGATGCCGGTGCTCTTCGCGATACGGCGCGCCAGCTCCAGCTGCGAGGTGCTCGGCGCCGACTGGTACTCACGTCCCCAGTGGATGCTGAGGATGACCACGTCCGCCCCCGCCTTGCGGGCCCGCTGTTCGGCTTCCTTGATCGCCTTGAAGGACGTCTTGTTGGCCAACCAGGGCTTGTCCGCGGGAACTTCGTTACGGACGAAGCCGAACGCGAAGGAGATCTGCGCCACCTTCACGCCCTTCACGTCCATGATGAGCGGTTTCTCCCACTCTGCCTGGCTTCTGGCCGAGCCCGTGTGCTTGAGACCGGCCGCGTCGAGTGCGTCCAGGGTGCGGCGCACCCCGGCCTCGCCGTGGTCGATCGAGTGGTTCGACGCCGTCGAGCAGGTGTCGTAACCGATGTCCTTGAGCGTGGTGGTGATCTCCGGCGGGACCTGGAAGTTCGGGAACCCCTCGTAGGGCCCGCCCTTCTTGGCGACCACCGGCTCCATGTGGCAGATCGCCAGATCCGCCTTGCTGATCACGGGCTTCACCCCGGCCATCAGCGGTGCGAAGTCCAGGCTCCCGGCCTTGCCCCCCTTGGCCTTCGAGTCCTTCGCCGCCTGTTCCGTCAGCGGCGGGTGGATCAGTACGTCACCGGCGGCGGCGACCGTGAACGACGGACCGCCCCCCTTCGCGTCCGTGCCCCCGTCGTCGGAGCCGAGTACCGAGCAGCCCGCGACGGCCATGACGAGACAGGTGGCGAGAGAGGCTGTCGCGGTGGCGCGGAGGGCCGTGCGGGTGGCGGCGCGTCGTCCGCGGGGCAGAGGGGTGGGTTGCTTCACATAGGTATTTTGAACGTCATATGACACGATCTCCGACCGTGAAGATAACAATCATGGCAAGCCTGCTGGTCGGGGTCTTGATCGCGGCAGCTGTGGTGATCGTCACCCCGGTCCTGGACCGGAACTCCGACGAACCCTCCGCACCCGCCACCGGCAGTGACCTGGATCTGGAACGCCGGATCTCGGGATTCGCCGAGGACACCGTGGCCGACGCCGGATTCCTGCCGCCCGGCCGCGTCGAGCGCGAGACGGTGGCCGCCGGGGTCGGACTCTATCTCGACGGCAGACGCGGTGAGGCCGAACGCAAGCTCGCCGAGGTCGACTTCGGCGTACACATCCTCCGGGACACCGCCAAGGGCCGGCGGTACGCGGAGATCGCCGACCGGGCCCGCGAGGACGTGCGCGGCTGGGGGCGGGTGTACATCGACCTCGACGCGCCCGTCCGCTTCTCGGTACAGGTGCCGCACCCCGTCGCCGACTCCTACAGCGAATCCCTCGGCGCGGGGGTACTGCGGGGCGCCCCCGGCGGGGTGCTGGTCGTGGCCGGCGCGCACCGCGCGGCGGGCAAGGGGAACGCCGCGGATGTCGCCCACCGTACCGACACGATCTTCCACGCGGTCTGCGCGGAACTCGTCGCCCGCCGGCTCCCCGGCATCCAGGTGCACGGCTTCGCGGACTCGACGTCCCCGCCGCACGACGCGGTGGTGTCCACGGGTGCGGGCGACGACGGCCGCGCTCAGGCCGTCACCCTGGCGCGGGCGCTGGCGGACGACGGCTTCCGGGTGTGCCGCGCCTGGTCGTCCAAGTGCCCGCTGGCGGGACGGACGAACAAGCAGGGCAGGCTCGCCTCGGACGACGGAGTCCCTTTCATCCACGTGGAGTTCAGCCGTACGGTCCGGGAGAGCGAGGGCCGCAGCCGTCGCGTGGTGGAGGCGATGACGACGGCGGTGGCGGAGTGGAAGGCACCGGCGGAGGCGCGGACGGGGAGGTGAGGCGACTCCCGGGCCCCGGGGCCCGGGGCCTGGGAGCCGCCCCCGGGAGTCAGCCCGCCGTATCCGCCTCACCCACCGGGAAGGCGATGTCACAGACCTCGTCCGAGGCCGACGCGGCGTCCCAGTCGGCGAAGTAGATCTCACGGCAGGGCCCGCTGACCGACAGTCCCCGGTCCGCGATCCACTCCTCGACCGCCTCGAAGGCGGAGAGGATCTGCGGGTGCGCCACCTGGGCCTTGGTGATGCGTACGTACGCCAAGCGCTGCGCCGGTTCGATCCGGAGTGTGGTCGCACGGCCGGTACGGGGATGGCCGGTTCCCGTCAGGCCGCTCGCTGCCGCGTATGCCTCCGCCGCCGCGATGTCCGCGACCGGAACGCATGCCTCCGCGGGCCCGTCGCTGTCCGGGCTCACCGCCGCGTAGTACGCGACGAACGGGATGCCGGCGATGCCCCCGCACTCCCCGGCGGCCTTCCCCAGCCGGTCGAGAGCGGCCGGGATCCAGCGCGGCAGTTCGTCGGAGAGCACGTGTTTGCGCTCGGTGAGGACTGCCTGCTCCGGGGTGTCGATGGTCTTGACCTCGTACATGTGGGTTCTCCTGCCCGACAGTCGGTCACGGATATGGTCGGCGACCTCGCGCCGTACGGCATGGCGTTCCTCGACCGCGGTCCAGTAGCCCGCCACCTCGTCGGCGGCCCGCTCACCCGGCAGCGCGACCACTTCGGCGATCCTCGCCAGCGGCATGTCGAGCTGCCGCAGCAGCGCGACCAGCCTGGCGCGCTCCACCTGGTCCCGGCGGTACCAGCGATAGCCGGTGACCGCGTCGACCCGCGCGGGAGCGAGCAGACCGAGCCGGTCGTACAGCCGCAGAGCCTTGGGCGAGAGCCGCGACCGCGCCGCGAACTCGCCGATCGTGAGCAGTTCCACGAGGTCCCATCCTCCGTCACCGGACCGGTTTCGGCCCGGTGACCGGACGGTGCGCCCTGACCCTGGGGAAAGGTCAACCAGCCAATCGTGAGCTTCCGCTGCCGGAGAGTGGCGGGATCCTCCATAGTGAGGCGGCATGAGGTGCGAACGGTGCGGGAGTGGCCGGGGAGTATCGCTGCCGGGCGTGGTGTGTCCTGGGTGTTCCGGGTTCGCCGGGCACGGCGGGCGCGGAGGGCGCGGAGGGCGCGGCACGGTCGCGGGGGAGCCCCTGGGGCCGGGGGAGCCCCTGGGACATCTGCCACGCGACGGCGGGCGCTCGCGCAAGCGCCCACTGGTGACGGGGGCGGTGGTGGCGCTGGCACTGGGCACCCTGGGCGCGACACTCGCCCTGGTGGCCGGCTCCGACGGCGGAAGCGGAAGCGGGGCGGACGGCGCGGGGGCGCGCGGGGTCCCGACCAGGATCGGCCCACCGGAACTGCCGGGCCTGGACGGCGGAGGCTCTTCCACACCTCCGACCACACCCCCGACCGCGCCCCCGACCCCGACCGCATCCGCGACCCAGGACCCCGACGAGCCCCCCTCCCCGGATCCGGGCTACGCGGCGTGGGCGGGCCCGGGCTGCGCCTCGGGCGAGTACAGCGAACACGGCCGCTTCGAGAACGGCGACGCCGCCTGGTACACCGTCACCACCGGCGGCTACGCGGGTGGTTCATGCGACGGCCGCTTCTCCGCCGTCCCCATGTCCGGCAGCCCCGCCCAGGACCGCGGCTCCACGGCGACCTGGTCCTGGAAGCTCGGGAAGGCGTACGAGAAGTGCGCCCTGGCCGTCTACGTCCCGGACAGCGGGCGCCCCACCGACACCGCGGGCCACCCCACCGTCTACCGCGTCCTGCGCGACCCCACCGACACCACGTCCGCCTACGCCGCCTTCGGCGTGCGCCAGACCGTCCACCGCGGCAGCCTCGTGAGCGTGGGCAGTTACCGGGTGGAGGGCGAGTCCTTCTCGGTCCAACTCGTCGACCGGGGCAGGGACTGGGGAGGCCGGGACCGTTACGGAGCCCACCACGCGGCGGCCCAGATGAAGCTCAACTGCGCCTGACCCCTGACCCCTGACCCCTGACCCGTCCCGGCCCCTGTCACCCCTGTCGCCCCTGTCGCGGTACGCCGCGGTACGCCCTACCCGGCGAAGGCCTCGCCGAAGTACGACAGACCGCTGGGCCCGCCGACCGAGGCGGCGCCGAAGGACGTCGAACCGGTGGCGGTGACACCGCTCGTACCGGACGTGAAGAGCCAGACCGAACCCGCGCCCGCGTTCTCGGCGAAGGCACCGACCACCAGCTCCGCGCGGCCGTCCCTGTTGCTGTCCGTGAGCCCGACGGAGGCGCCGAACTGATCCTCGGCCTCGGAGACGCCGGGCACCCCCGCGGTGTTCTGCGAGAAGCTCGTGGAACCTGTGCCGGTCAGCCCCTTGGCGGAGCCGCGCAGCACGGTGACCCTGCCCGTGGACCTCGTGCTCCCGGTATCCTCGCCCGTCGCGCCGATCGCGACATCCGCGTAGCCGTCGCCGTTGGTGTCACCCGCGGCCAGACCCCAGCCGAAGCGGTCGCCCTTGGTGGCGGTGCCGGGAATTCCGGTGGTGTCCTGGGTGATACGGACCGGGGTACGGGTGGACAGCCCGGCGGCGCTGCCGTAGGTCACGGTGATCGCGCCTCCGTGGCCGCCGTTCGGCTCGTCGGCGGACTTCTCCATGAAGTTGCCGGTGACGATGTCGCCGTAACCGTCCTTGTCGACATCGGCGATGACCGCCTCGTAGCCCCCGGCGACCTTGCTCGACGCCTTGAGGCCGCTCGTTCCCCCCTTGTAGAGGACGCCGCGGGTCGGGTACACGTCGCCGTCGCTCACCTGCTGGCCCAGGACCAGGAGGTCGGTCGCGCCGTCGCCGTTGACATTCCCCGCGATGATCTTGTCCGCGCTGATGTCGGTCTGGGTGAGCGTGTCGATACCGACGCGGCCCGCCGCCTTGCCGGTCCGGGAGATCGGTCCCTTGAAGATGTTCAGTTCGGGCATGGAGTTATTGAGGGCGGCCAGGTCGGTGCGTCCGTCCCCGTCGAAGTCACCGGAAGCGATGTCCCAGCCGAGTTCGTTCCGGTACTTGGGCAGCGGCGCCGAGATGTCGACGGCGGACTTCAGTCCACTCGCGCCGCCCCAGACGACGGTGATGACGCCGAAGGAGTCGCTGTCGCCGATCTGCTCGCTGTGTACGCCGACCACCAGGTCGGTGTAGCCGTCACCGTCGAGGTCACCGGTGGTGAGACGGTCGCCGAAGAAGTCCCCCTCCTCCGCCACCCCCGGAACACCGGTGGTGGCCTGGCTGATGATGGCGCGCTTGGACTTGTCGAGTCCGTTCTTGGTGCCGTAGACGACGGCCACGTAGCCGGCCCCCTCCTTCCCGTTGATCTTCCCGAGGGGTGCGGCGATCGCGAGGTCGCGGTAACCGTCGCCGTTGAAGTCGCCCTGTATCCCGGACGGCGCGGCGACGGCGCTGCCCCCGGCGGCGAGCAGCAGACCGCTGACGAGAGCGGCCGAGGCGACGGTCGCGAGGGTGGTGCGCAGGTGCTGTTGCATGCGTGTCTTCTTCTCCTACGGCACGCCGGAAAGCCGTGGCGGCCCATCCGAATCGGTGTCCCGAGCCGACCACACGCGGGGGCCGGATCCTGACGGCCTCCGACCCCGCGCACACGCGTCGTCCGGTGCAGATGAGACGGGTGACGGGGCCCAAGGGTTGTACGGGACTCGGTGCACCGGGCCCACGCCGTCCGGCCGTCGCGCGAGGGATTCCGTACAGCTCCGCCGGCCCTGCCCCGCCCGGCCGGATGACAGCACTCAGTAACCGGCCGTGAGCCTTGTGTCGAGGAACCTGGGGTGCTCGATCTCGTCGACCACGACGACAGCCATGTCCTCGTAGCTCAGCCTGGCCTCTCCGTCGGTGCCGACGACTGGCTGGTCGACGCCGGTGCGATAGCGCCCGGTGCGGGTGCCCGGCTGGAAATATACGGGCGGCGGTGAGACATACGTCCAGGTCACCCCGGAACCGCTGCGGTACACGTCCAGCGCCTCGGCCTGTCCGGAGGCCATGGCGAGGAACTCGGCGGGGAACGACGGCAGGTCCAGAAACCGGGTCCCGTCCGGTGTCGTCAGCGTGGCTCCTCCCCCCATGTGGATGATCCGGGGCGCCGGATCGGGCAGCGCCGCGACGGTACCGACCAGCGTCTTCGCCACCGCGGGGTAGATGTCCCGGCCCGGCGCGCTCACCGCGGCCACCAGCACGTCGGCGTCCTTGGCCACGGTACGGACGGACTCCGCCGAGGTGGCGTCGCCGACCGCCACGGTCACGGAGCCGGGAAAGGACGACGCCGTCTCCTCGTGGTGCACCACGGCGGTCACCTCGTGACCCCGGCCCCCGGCCTCGGCCACGATGCGCTGTCCGAGCCGTCCGTTGGCACCGAAGACAACTATGCTTGTCATGATTCCTCCTGTTTCCCAGGGCTGATTCGATCTTCCGCGATCAGGAACCAGACGGAAAAGGTGACGAACGGACTCGGTATGGTCGCCATCGGACGTGACGGCGTACGGCACGTGGGGTTCAATGCCCCGGGCGGACCGGGCCTCGAACTGGAAGTGATGGACCGCACCGAGCTCGACCGACGCGTCCGGCACGGGCTCGGCCAGCCGCACCGCACCGGATTCCACCGGCTCATGCTGGTCGACGCCGGGCAGACCTGGCACGAGGTGGACTTCGTCGAGCACCGGCTCGACGAAGGGACGGTGCTGTGGGTGCGTCCCGGCCAGGTACAGCGGTTCGGCCCCCCGGTGGACGGCGAACTGGTCTTGTTCACCAACGAGGTGCCCGCCCCGAGCTCCGGCGAGTTGGCCCTGCTGCTCGGCGACATACGCCGCGGTCCCGTCTGGCACCCCGGGAGTGATGCCTACGTCGGCATCCGGGAGATGGTCCGTCAGCTGCGCCTGGAGGCCGGCAGCCCCACCTCGTCCGCCGACGAGGCCCGGCGCCACCTGCTCAGCGTGCTCCTGCTGCGCATCGGCCGCACCGCCCCGACCGTCTCGGCCCCCGGGGATCCCGACGGCATCGCCGCCCGGTTCGCCGCCGAAGTGGAACGCGATTTCGCCCGCACCCACCGGGTGGCCGACTACGCCGACCGGCTCGGCTACAGCGTGCGCACGCTCACCCGGGCCAGCTCCGCCGCCACCGGACTCTCCGCGCGTGAGGTGGTCGACGCCCGCATCACTCTGGAGGCCAAACGGCTGCTCGCCTACACCGACCTGGCAGCCGCCGCCGTGGGCAGTCGGCTCGGCTTCAGCGAACCGACCAACTTCGGGAAATTCTTCCTCCGTCGCACCGGACTCACCCCCGCCGCGTTCCGCCGCACCCTTGTCAGGTGAGGCGGCTCCTGTCCGGTGAGGCTCCTGTCCGGTGAGGCTCTTGTCAGGTGAGGCGCAGGAGGCGTTCGGCGTTGCCGTGGGCGATCTTGTTGAGGTCGGCGTCGCTGAGGGGGAGGCCGTGCAGGAATTCCATGGCCTGGCTACTGGACTCGTACGGGTAGTCGATGGCGAACATGATGTTGTCGATGCCGATCGCGAGGACGGCGCCGAGCAGGGCGCTGTTGGCCATGACGCCGCTGGTGGTGATGTGGAAGTTCTCCGTGAAGTACTCGGAGGGCTTCTTGGCGAGCTTCACATCGGTGATGAGGTAGGGCATCCGGGTATCGACGCGGGAGAGATGGAAGGGCAGGAGTTCGCCCATGTGGCCGAGGATGACCTTGGCCGTGGGGAACTGGTCGAACAGGCCGCTGGTGATCAGGCGCAGCGCGTGGGCGCCGGTCTCGACGGCCCAGGCGTAGGTGGGGCCGATCAGTTCGGGGCGGCCGTCGAAGACCGACCAGCCCAGGGGCGCGCTGTTGGGATGCAGATACAGCGGAACGTCGTGTCCGGCCAACGCCTCCCAGAAGACACGGAACTGGGGTTCGTCGAGGTAGTGGCCGAGGGTGTGGCCATTGACCAGGACGCCCGACAGGCCGAGGTCGTTGACGGCACGGTCCAGTTCTCGTACCGCGGCCCCCGGGTCCTGGAGGGGCATGGCGGCGAGTCCGGCGAAGCGGGTGGGGCGGGCCCCGACCACGCCGGCCAGGACGTCATTGGCCAGTTGGGCATCGGAGACGGCGATACGGGCGTCGGGCTGCATCTGCACGCCCGGGTTGGTGAGCGACAGCACCTGCATGTCGACGCCGTGCTCATCCATGTCCTTCAGACGCAGCTCCGTGAAGTCCGGCAGCCGACGTTCCACGTCGGCCAGGAAATCCGGCCGGAACGTGCTCGGCTGGTCCAGGGCCGCCCCTTCGGTGGCCATGTCCGGCACACTGAACGCTTCCTCAAGCGCGATTACCTTCATCTCGGGTTTCCCGTCCTCTGCTCGTCTTGTGGTGCGTCGTCCGACAGACGTCATCAACAAGACTGAAACCCACTGACTGCGACGGCAAATTGACCGACTCTGCCCCGTTATCGGTGGTAGCGCTGTGTGGCGAGCGCCGGACGGGGGGCATGGTGGCGGAACGGAGCGAAATCGCCTGTCCTGATCGCCCGTCGATCGCCCGTCGATCACCCGAGGCGATCGGAACATCGACTCCACGCGCGCCATTTCGCCATTTCGGCCACCAGCCGGCCCATCGGCAGCGCGGGGGACGACGGTCTCCGGTTCCAGAGCGATCATCCGGTCGCAGGCGGCACTCCACGCACTGGCCGGTCCGGCCCACATCACGGGTGTTCCCCGGATGAAGAGGAGGTCACCTGCGAAGAGAACCCGGCTCTCCGGTACCCATGCGATCACATCGCCCGAGGTATGCGCGGGGCCGAGGTTGTGGAGAGTCGACGCGTGACGCGTGATGAGGTGTCAGTGGCCGGTCGACAGGCGGTGTACGGGCGGGCCCGCGACGACACGGTTCTCGACGGTACCGAGTTGCTCGCTGCGCAGCGTGACGGTGTCGCCCGCCGTCAGCCAACCCTCGTACGCGTCGGGCGAGGTGCCGACGTGTTCGAGCAGGCACCCGCCGGGGATGGTTCCCGAGCCGATGACATCACCGGGGCGCAGCGGCGTGCCACGGGAGCTGTAGGAGATGAGTTCGGCGAAGGACCAGTTCATGGCGCGGCTGGAGCCATGGGCGATCTCGGTGTCATACCTCGGGCAGCTCGCCCGGCTCGCCGATGGCGCGCAGACAGCCCCGTACGTGGTCCAGGAAGCAGGCGCCGTCGCCCACCGATCCCGAGCGGGGAACGGTCGGCTGCAGCGTGACCTCACCGATGTCCGCGACGGTCCCGGCTCGGCGGGCCTCGTGGGCGGCCTCGGCCAGGACGTCAGGGCCCAGACCGATCAGGTCCTGGATTCCGAGGCCGGTGTCCAGGGCGAACAGCTCGCGGCCCACGAGTACGCCGGTCCGTGTGGAGCCGTTCCACCGGTACGTCGCCCACTTCACGGGATCAGCCCCAGCCGTGCGGCGTTGCCACCGGCCACGCTGTCCCGCTGGTGCGGGGAGAGCCCGGCGGCCGTCAGACGGTCCAGCGGATCGGTGACGCCCATGTCGTAGGGGTAGTCGGAACCGAGCAGGACCTGATCGGCTCCGACGGTGTCGACGAGGTGCCGTAGCGCGTGCGGGGTGTAGACGAGCGAGTCGAAGAAGATCTCTTCGAGGTACTCGCCCGGCGGGCGCTCGCACGACCGGGCGTCGGAGCGTTCACGCCAGGCGTGCTCGGCCCGGCCCAGATAGACCGGCAGATACCCACCGCCGTGGGCGGCCAGGATCTTGAGCCGGGGATGGCGGTCGAGGGCCCCGGAGAAGACCAGGTGGCTGAGGGCGATCGCGTGTTCAAGGGGCTGGCCGATCACGTTGTACAGGTACCAGCGGTCGAGTCGGCCGTCGACCGTGCAGCCCAGCGGGTGCAGGAACACCAGCGCGCCGAGCTCCTCGGCGCGTGCCCACAGCGGTGTGAGCGCGGGGTGGGACAGGTCGATGCGCCCGTCGCCGTACGGCGCGAACGAGGAGATCTCGATGCCTTTGAGCCCACAGATGAGGACCGCGTGCTCCAGCGCCTCGACCGCGAGCCCCGGGTGTTGCAGCGGGACGACCCCCAGACCGGTCAACCGGCCGCGCGCCCGTGCGCACATCGCCGCGACGGCCTCGTTCGTGGCCGTGAAGATCTCGCGGGCGAGCGAGGGTTCGGCCCAGTAGTAGTACTGGGACGGGCTGGGGGAGACGAGCTGTACATCGACCGACGCCGCGTCCATGGCCTTGATCCGGGCGTCGAGGTCCGTCAGGGCCCTGTGCGCGTCCTGGGACATCCGGAGGGTGACCCGGAGCGACTCCGGGCCCATGAGCCGGGCCTGCTCATCCTGTTCCCTCTGCTTCCGGGCGTTGCCGTTCACCAGCGGCTCCACGCTCGGCACCAGCGCGTGCGCGTGTACATCGGTCACAGACATGGGTGTCATGACGTGGCCCCTCTCCGTCGCTGTCGTGTCGCGATCGGTCGTTCACGTCGATCACGTCGATCACGTACACGGTCGATCAGGCGACGACGCCGGGGGAAGACGAATCTGCCGATGCCGCGTATAGAGCCGGGCTATACGGATGGGTGTGGGTACGGGTACGCGGCCCCGTCACCGGCCTCGCGGCGGGCTCTGGGGCGTACCGGCTGACGGGCGGGCGACCGACGGGTGGCCGACTGACGGGTGGCCGACCGCCGCCGATTCGGCGAGGTCGAATCCGGGGACATCGGCCGCTATCCGTGCGGCGGCGCGGCGCAGCATGTCGCGCAGCCATCGGTGTGCCCGATCGTGAGTACGGTGCGGATGCCACCAGAAGGCTTGTACGACGTCTCCGACGGGAAACGGGGGCGCGAAGACACGCAGGTTATGACGGTCCCGGGCGTGTTCGGCCAGAGGGCGGTGGACCAACGCGACACGGTCCGTTCCCTCGATGAAGGCCGGCACCGCGGAGAAGGTCGCGACGGTGGCCGCGGCGCGGGGGGTGATCCCGGCGAACCGCAGCTGACGCATCACGATCGACATGCCCAGATCCGCCGCCGCGGAGGACCGGTCGGCGTACACGACCCAGGGCAGGGCCGCCAGGACCCCCGGGTCGGGGGCCTCGCAGACCACCTTCGGATTGTCACGGCTGGTGATACACCGCCACTCGGTGCGCAGCAGATCGAGATGAGGAGGGCCGTCCAGCACTCCGTGGGGTGCCAGCATCCCGTCCACGTTCCGCAGGCTCTCCAGCGGATCGTCCGGTTCCCAGCGGCGGGGAAGCTCGAACCGTACCGAGGCGAGCGGTGCCGCCTCGCTCACCAGACGGCTGAGCGCCGGGCCCATCACCTCCAGCCAGAAGTCGCTGGCCAGCAGCCGGAACTCCCGACGCGAGGTACCGGGGGCGAAGGCCCTCCGGTGCACGAAGACCCCTTCGAGACCGACGATCGCCGCCGCCACCGCGGGCCGTAGATCTTCGGCCAGTACGGTCAGCTCGTAACGGCTCCCGCGGCGCAGCAGCAGTTCATCACCGAAGTGCCGGCGCAGTCGGGCCAGCGCCGCGGACATGGAGGGCTGGCTCACCGCCAGTTCCCCGGCGGCTCCCGAGACACTTCGATGCGACAGCAGCGCGTCCAGGTGCATCAGCAGATTGAGATTGAGGCCGCGGAGTTCCACCGAACCCCCTCTCTCTCACCCTCGTTCGACCGGATCCGGAACGCGCGGCGAGGCGATCTGGCGTGCGGCGTGCACGACCGCCTCGCGACGGTGAGCCCGTGAATCGCGCTCGCCGGTGTCTTCGACGGACAGCATGCGGGCCACCTGCGGAACGGCCGACCAGTAGCCGGCCAGCGCGATGAGCAGAAAGACCAGATGCGCCGGCGCGACGGAATCATCGACCAGACCCGCCTTCTGCGCCGCTTCCACGGCCCCGGTCTTCCCGGTGTACAGCCCGGTGCGGACCGCTTCGTCCCGTACCCCGCCGGTGTCGGCCAGCCCTTCCCACAGCACCAGCCGGGCGACGTCCGGGTGGTCCTGCTGGTAGTCGAAAGCCTGGCCGGCGAACCGCGCCAGGTCTTCCGCGCAGGTCACGTGCTGGAGCGGCACATCGGCGGCGAGGCGGTCCAGCTCACCGCGGACGACGGTCGCGAACAGTGCCTCCTTGTCGCCGAAGTAGTTGTACACGCGCTCGCGGTTGACGCCCGCGCCCTTGGCGATGCGGTCGATGGTCGTACCGGAGGGCCCGTACCGCGCGAACTCGGCCACCGCCGCCTGGTGAATACGGCGCTTCGTTCCTTCGACATCCCAAGCCATGTCCGGAGCCTACCCCAACACCAACGTTGCTGTTGGAGATGGGCGGGCGTACAGTCGGTCCCGGAGTGAACCCAACACGAATGTTGGATTTCTGCCTCCGAAGGGGCGTCCCGCCGCGTGACCGCCGGACGCACCGCACCCGGGTGTGTGCCAGGCGGTGGGCTCGCCGGCCGCCGCGGGCTCTCAGTCCCGGCAGCGAGCGATCCGCTCCCCCGACCCCCACCCCCCTCCAGTCCGGTCCGGTCCATGACGAGGAGAAACCATGAATGAGAAGGACGTCAGCCAGGACGTTCGTACGACCCGCTGGTCGTCGGAGCGTGAGGAGGACCTGTTCGCCGTCGACGATCCGGCCACCGGCCGCCGGCTGGCGACGGTGCGGGGAGCCGGCGACGCCGAGGTCGACGCCGCCGTACGCGCCGCCCACGAAGGCTTCCTCTCCTGGAGCCGCCGCACCCCCGCCGAGCGCGGCCGACTGCTCCTGGACGTCGCGAGGAAGATCCGGTCCCACGCCGACGAACTCGCCGAACTGGAGTCCCGGGAGAACGGCAAGCCCCGCGGCCAAGCCCTCTTCGACCTGGAAGCCTGCGTCGGGTGCTTCGAACTCTTCGCCGGCCTCACCCACGACACGCCCGGCTCCGTACGTGACTCCGGCTACGCCCTGGATGTGACCTCGCTCCAGCCCTTCGGCGTGATCGGCGGCATCATCCCCTTCAACTGGCCCCCGATCCATACCGCGGGGAAGACCGCTCCGGCGCTCGCGGCCGGCAACGCGGTCGTGCTGAAGCCGCCGGAGCAGGCCCCGCTGACCGTCATGCGGCTGGCCGAGATCATCCAGTCCGTCCTGCCCGACGACGTCGTCCACGTCGTACCGGGCAAGGGGCCCGTGGGCGCCGCCCTGGCGGGCCACCCCCTGGTGCGCAAGCTGTCCTTCACCGGCGCCCCCACCACCGGCGCCGCCGTCCTCAGGACAGCCGCCGACAACCTCACCCCCACCCTGATGGAACTGGGCGGCAAGAACCCCTTGGTGATCTTCGAGGACGCCGACCTCGAAGCGGCCGTCGCCGGAGCCGTCGAGGGCGGCTACTTCAACCAGGGCGAGGCCTGCACCGCCGCCTCCCGCCTGCTGGTCCACCACTCGGTCCACGACGAGCTCGTCGAACGCCTCGGCCGGGCCGTCGGCAAGCTCCGCGTCGGCCGGGGCCTGGACGCGACCACCCACGTCGGGCCCCTGGTCACAGGGGCCCAGCAACAGCGCGTCCTGGACTACATCGACATCGGCGTCAGGGAAGGCGCCAAGATCACCGCGCAGGCCCCACTGCCGGCGGACCCCGACCTGGCGGGCGGCTACTACGTGGCACCGACCCTCTTCACCGGGGTGCGCCCGGACATGCGGATCGCCAAGGAGGAGATCTTCGGCCCGGTCGTCTGCGTGATCCCCTTCGATGACGAGGCCGAGGCGATCGAGATCGCCAACGGCACCGATTTCGGGCTCGTCGCGAGCGTCTACACCGCCGACAACGCCAGGGCGCTGCGCGTCAGCAGGGCGATCGAGGCGGGCGTCGTGTTCATCAACAACTACAACCGCGCGATGATGGGGACACCGTTCGGTGGCACGAAGCACAGCGGCTACGGCCGTGAGCACGCCGCCGAGACACTGCGGGAGTTCAGTTACAGCAAGACCGTCAGGCTGCCCTCCGGAACGAGGCCGATCCCACGCTGGACCGCGGTCGCCGAGGTGCTCGGCTGAGGGGACCCGGCTCCGGCGTGTGCAACACCCCTGGCGCTACTGCTGAGCGCATGGTCAGGTGGTGCGGCACAGAGCGTGGTCGATGAGGTCGAGCAGCGCGTCTTCCTGACGGGCCGCGATCTGCGGGTCCGCGGAGCGGCTGTGTGCGGAGACGGTGATCGTGCGCCGGCCGTCCGTGGTCGCCGCTGCCCGGATGACATATCCGAAGCCACTTCCCCCGTGGCCGAGGTATCCGCCGCCGCAGGACAGGGGCGTGAAGAACAGGCCCAGACCGTCCCCGGTGCCCGCCGGGTGGCCGCCGTCCTGCGGCACCGGGACTGTCCTCCGCATGGCCGCGAGCTCGGCGGGCTTCAGCAGCCGTCCGTTGACCAGGGCGGCGAAGAAGCGGTTGAGGTCGCGGGCCGTGCCGGTCATCGAGCCGTCGGCCCCGCTGTCGAAGGGACGGTAGGGGATCGTGCTGTCGACCAGCGGGCCGTCAACGGAGAACTGCTGATAGTTGGCCGTGTGCGGACGCGGGAGGAAGGGTTTCGTGCCCGGGGTGTCGGTGCGCTGGAGACCGAGGGGGCGCAGGATGCGGTCGTGGACCTGCTGTTCCCAGGTGTGGCCGGTGATCTTCTGGATGATCATTCCGGCGAGTACGTAGTTCGTGTTGGAGTACGACCAGCGGGTGCCTGCCGGGAAGTCGGGCTCATGGCGCATGGCCAGGGCGACCAGCTCTTCGGGCTCGTAGGCACTCCACCGGTTGGCGAAGTAGGTCTGGGCACTGGGGTCGGGGAAGACGTCGTAGACGTAGTCGGACAGGCCGCTGGTGTGCTGCAGCAGGTCGCGGACGGTGATGGTCCGGCCGTCGTTTCCGGCTCCGGACACGACCCCGGGCAGCAGTTGTTCCACCGACTGGTCCAGGGAGAGCCGCTTCTCGCCCACCAGTTGAAGCATGACGGTGGCGACGAACGTTTTGGTGGTACTGCCCAGACGCAGGTAGCCGTCCTTCGAAACCGGGCGACGTGTGACCACGTCCCCCACCCCGGAGCGGGCGGTGACTGTCCCGCGCGGGGTCTCCAGGCGGACCGCCACTCCGGTGACCCCGGTATCCCGCAGCGCATCGGCGTCACGCTGCACGGACCAACCCGAGCCGGAGGGGCGTGGCGCGGCTGAGGCCGCGAGGGACGGCAGAGAGGACACAGCCAGCGCCAGCAGGGTAGTTGATACCCACACACGACGAAAGATCATGACCTGAGGCTAGGAACAACAGGGGCCACCAGCCATCCGGGATACGCCCCTTGTGAACGGGTGCCAGCCGGATGGACAAGCGCACCAGCCATCGGGCTCCGGATCGAGCCCCGGATGGAGAACGGTACTTGGCGGCGTTTGTGACAGGTTCTGGCGCGATTCAGCGGTTCACTGGACGGCTTCCGCGTCCGCGTGCTTGGACTTGCTGGTCAGCCTGTGCCTGACGAAGGGATACACCACCGTGTAGCCGAGAGCCACGCACGCGGACACGATCGATGCCCAGAGCAAGGCAGCCTTCCACTCCTGTCCGAAGAAATGCCCCATAGAGGAGAGCACTAAGAGGGTCAGCACTGTCATGACGAGCGCTGAGAGCAGATACGCTCCGCGTGTCTTGATCTGCGCGGGTAGGAAATTGGTCAGCAGTTCGGCCAGCAACATCACGGTGTGGACTCCGTTTCTCGACATGCCACGAGCTCTGGTTTCCCGTCCAGGGGAGCGGGTTGAGCGCGGGGCTCGTGTTGATCATCTGGCTGGAGAACGAGTAGGTGGCTGTTGCCACTTCCGGCATTGCCGCTTCCCGGGTGTGCCCCAAGGCGCTCGACCGTCCCCCGACATGCCCAACCGTTCGCCAGAACGTGCGGGTCATGCTGGGAAAGGCAGAGCCCCCGGCAGGTGAAGTCAGCGGTAGATGCCGGATCACGGGTTCGGCATCCGCTCGTCCGCTGTCTTGCGTGGTCGGACCAGGGCTTCTGCTGCACGCCTGTCAGCCGCATGTTTTTGCTCTATGGCGGCCCGCAGCTCCCAAGGAGTCGGCCATGGCGCGCGCCGGTGGATCATGCGGTGGCAGTTGGCACAGATGAGCGCGAGATCGCTGAGCTTGGTCCGTCCCTCTCCTGCTTCGTGCAGCGGAACAACGTGATGGCACTCGATGTATCCGGCGCCGCGGTCGCCATAAACCGCCTCGAAATCGAAACCGCAAGCCTCACAGGCAAGCTGTCCGCCACGCTTGAGAACGGAAGCGATCTTCTTCTTGCGCAGCCCCTTGTTCCGCTCGCGGCTCCGGTGGCGGCGTAGCAGCAACCTGCCCTCGGGGGCGCTGTAGTCGTCTTCCTCCTCCTCTGCCTCCGGGGGCAGATCCTGGAATTCGCCCGCGGTAAGGCCGTGCCGGATGCGCTGGGCTACTTCCGCCATCTCGGCCGGCCGGGCGAGGAAGTCGTTCATGACTTCGACATCCAGCGCGTTGCCGTTCGTGGGCTTCCCTCGGTAGCTGGGGTGCCGGGACGTGATATCAACCGTTTTACGGGCGACGCCGTTGGGGTTCCGGAACAGCTCGTTACGTAGTTCTTCAGGATGGATCGGCATGGTCTGCAGCAGTGCAGACAGCTCGATCACGCGTGGATCGTTGAACTCCAGTCGCTTCCAACCATTGGCCATCGCCAGGGCGCAGGCGAGAATGATCTCGTCACGTGTCCAGTCGGGGCTCCGAGACGAACGGATCACGAAGCCGAGTCGGGCGAGCCACCTGGCGGCGTGCGACCTTCCACCGCTCAACTCGTCCGGCTTCAACACTCGGCCTTGATCGAACTTATGGGCGACACCGGCGATGGCCTTCGAGTCGTACGTCCGGTCCTCGTGCAAGAGGTGATACCCGGTCGCCGGCTTGTACCCGTACTTGGACAGAAACCTGTCGCGACCCAGCTCGTCATACTCCGCTATGGCCTTGAGGACACCGTCTCGGCTGATCGCACCTTTGCGCATGGTGGAAGCGTAAGGTCCGCCACTGACAGCCCGTTAGAAGTCCACCCGTCCTCAGCCCACCACTCGCTCCGGCTGTCACCCCGTCTGCCGTCGTCCCACACTCCACCCGCGGTCGCCGACCGGGCCCCCGCCATCCCGGAGCTGGAGAGTCCCGGCCGGAGGCATGAGTCTTTGACCTGCACGGCCTTCTCCACCTCTTTCTTTCTCTTCACCGTCTCCGCTTCGCCTTGCGGGTTCTGGGGCTGGTGTGAGTGCTCGGGCGGTGGGGGTGCCCTGGACAGGGGGGCTTCGGTGGGGTCGGTGGTCGTCCTAGGTCCGGTGGAGTGGAGGGCAGGGCGTGCATCCCGTGGCGACTACTCGTGGCGCTGGGCCGGGCGGAGCAGGCCGGAGGCAGGAGCGGCGCCCGAGCCCCACGATCCAGCCTGCCGCTCATCCGGCTCCACGATGCCCGGCACGGCTGCGCCACGATCCTGACCGCCGCCGGGGTGGCCCCGCGCGTCGTAATGGAGATCCTCGGGCACAGCCAGATCATCACCATGGACGTGTACACGCACGTCGTCCAGGACACTCAGCGAGAGGCCATCAGCCACATGGACCGGCTACTCATGAGGCGGCCCGGCCGTGAGTGACCGTCCTCGTTGATGTCAGCCGTAGATATCAAAGGCCCCTCACCTACGAAAATCCGTAGGTGAGGGGCCTTTGACCTGGTGCCCCGGCAGGATTCGAACCCGCGACACCCGCTTTAGGGGTTTTCCCTGGGCGAGGCCGTGACCTGCGTAAATGTTGACCGCAGGGTGTCTGGCCTGGGGAATTACCCCTCCCCAGTTCTCACCTGTTCGCGTGGTTTCCCGTCCTGATGTGTGCTGAATCCGTTCCGCGCAGATGTCCGACTGATGGCGCTGTGAGTTGCGACATGGTGGCCCGCCTCCGCTTACGAAGCGGGCGACCACGTCTACCTCGGGATGACAGTCGAGGCAAGGACGTTCGTGTTCGCGCATGAGCTCACTAGCCGCGTGGTGCTGTTCTACCTGGTTAGCGCGACGCGGCGTCCTCCAGCTGCAGCGCCTCAGCGCCTATTCAAGTTCGGCGAACAGCTCGGCCTCGTGAGCGCGTTGGGCTGTCGGACAGACCGGCTTCCAGGCTGGAGCGGATTGGGCGACCGAGGTCGGCTGGGGGGCCGGCGGGCGTGGGCGGCGGCGCTTCCGGGGAGGCACCGTCGCCTTGGGCCGCCGGTTCCCGGCGGGGCGGCTCGTGTCGTGCTGGGTGCGCTTCCGTTGCATGGGCCTCATGAATTTTTCTCCTTGCTCAAGTGGTCTGTTTCCCGCCGCCCGGATTCGTGGTCTTAGTCCGCGTCCGCGTTCGTAGTCTGCCCTCCGTCATGACGAGGTCTACGTATCCGTGTGTTCGGCGATCCGCCGGAGCGATCGGGGTGGAACGTTTGAAGCGTTGCAGATCGGCCGGTGAGCCGCCAAACCGCATGCGTTAGCTGACCGTTAATGCGCGCAGGGCGCCACGTGTCATGCTTTTCCAGTGCCGACCGACAAGGTTGATCGCAGTATGGGGACGCGTGTAAATGAGGGGGATGATGATCATGGAGTTCCGCATATTAGGACCGGTAGTCGCCTTGAGGGCCGAAGTTCCGGTCGAGATCAAGTCGACCAAAGCCCTCGAACTTCTCGCCGTTCTGTTGATGGCGCCTGGACGCCGCGCCTCCCACGCCAGCATCACGCGCTTCCTGTGGCCAGGCAAGGAATCAAACGCAAATCGAATTCGTCAGCTTTTCCATCAATTGCGGCTAGCAATTCCTGGCATCACTCAGTCGAACGACCGGGGATTCTGTCAGATCCAGGTCGATCCCAGGAGTATCGACTACGTTCGCTTCCAGGCTCTCCATCGTGCTGCGAACGCTACTGAGGACCCCTTGGCCCAGCTCAAGGCGTTTCGGTCCGCGCTCGACGAGTGGAAGGGAACGCCCCTGGAGGACATGCCCGGCGAAGGATTCGAACAGAAACGGATCGAGCTCATTGGCGAGTTTCGGAACGTGACAGCTGCCTGTGTCCTTGCCGAGTTGGAATGCGGTCAGACACTCGCCGCGCTGGAGCGGGCTGACTTGGGGCTGGCCAGCTGGCCTGAGAGCGAAAGACTGCTCGACCTCAAGGTACGTGCGCTGGTAAGCCTTGGAAGGCAGCACCAAGTCGAGCCGTTGCTCGCGTCCTGGGCGCATCGGTTCGGCCGGTCCACCGTTCACCTTCTGCTCCGCGGCGAGACGGAGGGACCCTGCAGTACATCTACCGGCGCTCCGTCCGTGCCGACCCGTTACCGGCCCAGACAACTTCCCTCGCAGGCAGTAGACCTGGTGGGCCGTCAGCCGCAGCTCGTCCAGCTCACGGAGGCTTTGCTGGGCCGGACGGCCGGCCGAAGTCGCCTCGCCGTAATTACCGGCATGCCTGGTGTCGGGAAGTCCCTTCTCGCCGTGCGGGCGGCGGAACATGTCGAGGCGAGTTTCCGGGACGCGATCCTTTATGCCGACCTCGGCGGCTTTTCGCCTGGCGAGCCGGAGCGATCCGATGCCGTATTGGCCAGACTCCTGAACGATCTCGAGGTGCGCCCGGCGACGCCAACCATGGACGGCATGATCTCCGCTTACCGGACGGCCCTCGCAGACCGCGCGGTCTTGCTGATCCTGGACAACGTACGGGACGAGAATCATGTACGCCCACTGCTCCCCGGACTCGGAGCCAGCGCGGCGATCGTCACCAGTCGCCGCCAGTTGCACGGGTTGGCGATCAGAGAGGGAGCCGAACTCGTCGACCTTGCCCCGCTGGACCGGCACGACGCCACCGAAGTGTTGCGAACGCGACTGGGCGAGGATCGGATGCGGACAGCCGTGCCGTTCATCAGTGACCTGGTTGAACACTGCGCCGGCGTTCCCATGGCTCTGGGGATCATGGCCGCTCGGATTGCTCAGCGTCCACAAGCACTTGCGGGCATGGTCCGTGACCTCCGGCAGGAAGACACCAGATTGCGCTCCCTCGACCTGGGATCGGAGAACCTGAGCGTCCGCCTGTTGTTGGAGACATCCCGAAAACAGCTGGCTACGGGAACAGCCAGGCTTCTTTGGCAGTTGGCGGTCCATCCAGGGCCGACTGTCAGCTGGGCAGCGCTGCGAGCGTTCGAGCCGGACGACGCTGTTGGTGTCAACGATGCGATCGACGAGCTGATGCGGATGAGCCTGGTGACTGAGCCGATCTTCGAACGGTACTCCCTGCACGACTTGGTCCGCGTCTACGCCGGAGAACTGGCTGACCGGCAGGACGAGGAGGAGCGAGCCCGGCTCGTGGAGCGTGTGCTGCGCTTCTTGTTGCACAATGCCTGGGCCTGCGATCAGAAGCTGGATCCGGGTCGGCGACTGCCGATCGGCGAAGCCCGGGATCTTGAGGTGGTCACTCCGGCACATGCGATGGACGCGATGTCGTGGTTCGAGGCCGAATACTCAACCCTCACAGCTGCGGTCAGGCTGGCAGAGAAGCGCGGACTAGACCATTATACGTGGCTGCTGTCCATGGTCCTGGTGACCTTTCAATGGCGATCCGGTCGCAATCTGGACGCGCTCAACTACCTGACGAGCGCTCTTGAGGCTGCAGAACGCGAAGCTGATCCGGCCGATGTTGCCATGGTCCACCGGATGCTTGCCGGCACCCACCGGAGCCTCGCGGACCGTCCGCGGGCCACGCGTGAACTACGAAGCGCGGTAACGGTGAGTGAGGGCAGCGGGGATGTCTTGGGCGCCGCCCTAGGGCGCCATATCCTCGGCGTTCTGCTACGTGAGAGCGGTGCTCCAGGCGAGGCGTTGGAGCATTTCATGGCAGCTCTACCCGCCTTCGAGCAGTTCGGCGACCTCCTCGGCCAGGGAGCCGCGCTGAACGGTATCGGAAGTGCCCACTATGACCTCGGCCAGTACGACACGGGTCTGGAGTACTGCCGGCGGTCGCTGACGCTGCTGGAAGACACGGATGATCTCAACGGCCTGGCACACGTGCTGTTCAGCCTGGGCCGGATCCGGCTCGTGCTCGAAGACCACGAGGCTGCGGTTGCAGACTTCGAGCGCGCTCGCGACCTGTACCGGTCGCTGACCTATGGCAGCAGGGAAGCCCGGACGCTGGTCTGGCTTGTGGACACGCTTCGGGCTGCCGACCGGTCGCGCGAGGCCGAGGTTGCAATCGACCAGGTCCGGGTTCTGCTGCGAGAACTTGGGGAGAGCGACCTCGACGCGGCTGTCGAGCGATTGAGATACCTGCCGTGATGGCCGTTCAGAAGTGCCCAGAGCCTGGGCGGACTACGGCATGGATAGTCCAAGGCGGTAGGGGGCTGTCGGATCGGGGCACGTGGCCTTCGGTGAGACGGGGGATCCGAGCACAGGCAGCATCGGTTGTAGGTCGTGCAGCAGCTCTGCCGCGCTGGGCCGTTCGCCCGGATCCAGGGAGATCATGGCGAGTGCAAGGCGTCGTAGTGAGTCCGGCATCTCGACTGCGAGACCTTGGGGGAAAGGTACGGCGTTGCTCCGGATCGGGTGCTCCTCACCGCTGTACGGCAACTGCGGGGCGAGCATCTTGAACAGCAGCGCCCCTATGGCGAAGACATCGGCCTGGGGAGTGAGTTTTGCAGTCGGGTCGAACTGTTCCGGAGCAGCATATCCAGGGCTGCCGCCGCCATCCGTGTTGAGCGTCCCGGTACTGACTGAGATGCCGACGTCCAGCAGTCGAATCCGTCCGTCGAGCTGCACCATCGCGTTGTTTGGTGTCACGTCACGGTGGACGTATCGCGCAGTGTGCAGGTGAACGAGGATCTCGCAGAGCTGTCCGACAGCGGATACGGCTGCCTCTGCCGGAACAGGATGGTGCTCGCTGATCCAGTGAGTGAACGTGACGCCGTCGACCAGCTCCATCACGAGGTATTGGCGGTTGTTCCTACCGAACGCCCCCTCGTCGAAAACTTGGGGGATCCCCCGAATCGACTTCACAAATCCAAGACGGTCGTACTCTTGTTTGATGAATTTTCCGTAGTTGGCATAGCTCAGAGTTGACTCGAAGGCGCGAGGGTTCTGGAACTTGATCGCCACATTGCGTCTAAGTTCCATGTCCCGCGCGACGTAGATCTCACCTTCCCCGCCCTCGCCGAGCTTTCGTAACACTTTGTAGCGACCGCCAAGCAGAACCCCGGAAAGCAGCACACCGCTCCGTATGTAGAAGTAGACCCCAATCGGTTCGACCACGTGTCCCGGGGCCCAAAGGAATGAGGAAATTGTGACAGAAATTTGGCCACCAGATGGCCTGGTTGGGGATTCAGTCGTCATCACGGTGCGGCTCAGTATGTTCGGCCCGGAGCGATACCGCTGTCCCGCGTCCGACGTACTCAAGGCGCGTGGGCTCACGCCGCGCACCCGGTCCGTCCGGAAATTTGAGGAGCTGGAACCGTTTCCCCATGGCCCGTTTATGGATGCGGCCGACGCACTCGAACGACCGGCGGACGAGCCGCGGACGCCGAGCCGAGGCCGACAGCGTCCACTGCATGACGGCGTACGGCAGTGGACCGAACACGCACTGCGGACGTACAGGGAGGCGTTTCCTCCGGACCCTGACCTGCGTCTCGCTCGCCAACCGTGGGTCTACAAGCATCAGCAAGCGTCCGGCGACGACCAGACCGCGGCGGAGTATCGGATCACAGCCTGGGGGCGATGCTTGGAATCCGTTGACGGCCGTCGGCGGGAGCTACGCCTCCCGACGGCCAACCGGCTCCGGTCCCGTAGCGACGCGGAGCGCGCCATAGCCGCCCTTGTCGTGGCAGAGGGCGACCCCGATCCCCGGCTGGAAGGGGTCAGGGTCGTTCAGTTCGCCCTGTCCGACGGCAGTACAGCGCCGGTCTTCGAGGGCACCCGGGACGAGGCGTTGGCCTTGTACCGGAAGGACGGGGCGCCCGCTGTCCGCGCACTGCTCGACAGCAAGGAGTACCGCCCCGGCACCGCGTGTACCTCGTGCGCCATTGCTCCGGCGTGCCCGGCACTTCCGAAGACCGCGGGCCTGCTGGGGCTGGCCGACCGGAGTCGGCCGCGACGCAGTTGGTCTTCGACCACTGGTCGCGGCCACCGGAGCTGCCCGGCCCGTGGTTACTTGCGCGGCCTGCGGCTCCCGACCGAAGACGCTGTGGAACGGGGAACTGCCGTCGAGCGTGGGCGGGCGGTGCACGCGTTTCTCGCCGAGCGGCACGACCGGCAGCCGCGCACTCCCTGCACACCCGAGATCCCGGCCGAGTGGGTGCCCGAGGGGTACCGGCTCCCGGATGACCAGCGGCGACTTGGGGCCAACTTGCTGCGTCACCACGCCGAGGTCTGCCCGCTGCGAACGGCCGAACCGCAGTCCGAGATCCGGATCGAGCCCCGGTTGGCGTTCGACGATGTCGCAGCGGATCTGCTCGTCCTTGCGGATCCAGACGTGCTGTACCAGGACGCGGGCTCCTGGGTTTGGCGGGAGACCAAGACCTCTGCCAGTGACCGTCCCCGTCGTGACGTACTGGCTGCCTACCCTCAACTGGCTCTGGCCGTGAAGATCGTCGGCAGCGGTGCATTGTCCGGTCCGCAGGCTCGCGGACGGGTCGAGCTGGAACTGCTGCGCCCCGGCGGTGCGGACCTCCGGACCCTTGACCCGTTCGCGCCCGCAATCCGTGCCGCCGCCGAGGCGGTGCTGCGCGAGCAAGTCTCGGGTTGGCATGAGGAGACGCTCTTCGAGGCAGTGCCCGGCCCGGAGTGCGCCGGCTGTGAGGTGGCTCGGTGGTGCTCGGTACGGCAGCCGCAGCAAGCCGGACCGGAGGAGGGCTCATGACCGAGGTCAAGCGGACGGACCTCGACCTGCTGATTGCGGTGGCCCGTGGTGTGATCGAACTGACTTCGATCGCCCGGTCCGCGACGTTCCGGCTGCCGTACCCGCCCGGTGTGCAACTGGCCCTGGATCGAATGGTGTTGTTAGCAATGACCCGGGGCCGTCCCGTACCGGCCGGTGTGCCGGACCTGATGTCCTGGTGCCGGGAGCGAGAACCGCAGGAATGGGGACTGGAACTTCCCTGCGGTTTCCTGACTGCAGGGGCCCGTCTGATTCACCCCACGGCAGGTGAGCCGACCCGGACCTGCGCCGAGCTTGCCTCCCTTGGTTCGCACGGCGGGCCGGAGCAGGAAGCCGAGACGCTGCTGGCCGGACTCGCCAGTACCTGTGGCACCGTGGAGCGTTTCGCGGCGTGCCGCGACTTCCTCATTCGTCGACCGGTCATGCTCCGACCCGACCCGATGGAGCTGCTGCGGCCGACCGTGGCCCAGATCTGGAATCTGGTCAAAGGGCTCTACGGTCCCGTGCCTGACCGCTTTCCGGCTGACCGGCTGGTGTACTGCTGCAACGGTTGCGGGTTGCTCGCCAAGGCCGTGACAGCGGGTGGCCCCTGGTGCGAGGGCGGTTGCCCACCCGGTGACCGCAAGCTCGAAATTTCCCATGAACCTCAGTCGGCCATCGCCCTGCCGTTCGCACTCCGGCTCTTTCTCGCGCTCCCCGGTCGCATCGAGCAAGCCGTCCGTTCCAGGCTCACCGATCAGGCCGAGCTGCTCCCGTCGGGCTCGGGCGTTCACCGCCTTGTCGGTCAGGACGGGACGCTCCGTACGTTCCAGGTCCATGACCGGGAACAGCCGGGTCCGGCTGCCTTGCGGGCAGCGGAGGTCGCTGCCGTGCTTGACGGGCCGTTGGACATCGTGGTCGCGGACAGTGCGGCGGCGCGCCCCGGATACCGCCGGCACTTTGAGCATGAGCTACCGGCTGACACGCGGGTGCGTCTGCTGGCCGTGAGCGATTTCATCGCACCGGGACCGGCCGGTCGAACAAGGAGGATCCATGCGTAGCACAGAGCAGTCCCTGGATGAGGTGCTCTCCCTTCTGGCGGCCGCCGATCCGAGTATGAAGAATGCCCGGCGCGTCTCTTTGTGCGAGATCGAGGTAGGTCTCCTGCTCCAGGAGACATTCGCACCCGGCGCGCCGAGTGAGGACGCCTGGACGCTGTTCAGCGGTTACCCGTTCGCGAGGGCCTGGGGAGCCGTTGACGTGGTGGGGGAGCGAACCCTGCGCACGGCACGGCACACAATGTGGACCTGGGGTCGCCGTAAAGCCTGGACCGAGGCACTCCAGGAGTACCAGCTGCTCGACCGCCAACTCCGCGGCTACGAGGTCGCCGACCCTGGCGTCGCAGCTGTCCGCCGACTCTCGCTGTCGGTGGCACCGGACCGCTGGAACGTCTATGCGCAACTTCTGCACAACGCACCGGCTTTCGCCGGACGGCCCATGACATTCGCAGATGCCGGCCGACATGCCTTCCCGATCGGTAGGCACATGGCCACCGTCCAACTGCCCCCGGTTGAGACGACATTGCCGCTCAGCCATGCTTTCGCCGCACCGCCGGCGAATGGCGGTGAGCCGCTGTCCTTCCTGTGGAGCGAGCTGCTGGAGACGGCGGCGTTCATGGATTCGGTGAAGTCCGAGAACTGGAGCGGGCGCCTTCGGGCGGTCCACCTCTTCACCCGTCAAGGCGGCGAATTCCGATGCGCAGACCGCTTCGAGGTGGCGCGGATTCAGCACCTGCTGGGCATCGTCGGTGCGGGAAAGAGCACACTGCGGGACGTACTGGCGGTACACCTGGCCGGTCTGGGTCTTCGGGCGACCATCGTCGTCGGTGATGTCGCGGAGCAGCTCAAGCTGGTCGAGCTGTACAACCTGTACGTGCCTGGGTCGGCGGCCCCCGTGCTCGGAGCGTCGGGGAGACAACAGCATGCCGAACGGTTGCACAGGCGCTCGGTCGGCCGTGGCAGACGCAATCTGCTCACCCATGACGATCCCGCGTTCGCTTACTTGAGCACGTCCTGTGCTGTGAATGCGCTGCGGCACTCGGAGGGACAACTCACCGATGACCTCTTGGGCTTCGGCGAGGCGCCGTGTGCCAGGTTGCAGAGGCCCAGCCGCCGCCACGACCTGGTGGACGAGTGGGCACGACGGCCGATGGCCTGCCCCTTTTGGTCTGCCTGTCCCCGCCACCAAGGCGCCCGCGAGCTGGTGAGCGCGGCCCTCTGGGTCGCCACGCCCGCCAGCCTGGTCGACTCCAAGGTGCCGCACCCGCAGAACTCTGAGCGTGTCCGCTACCTTGAACTCGCCTGCCGCCGCAGTGATCTGGTGATCGTGGACGAGGCGGACCGGGTTCAGATGCAATTCGACCGGATGTTCGCTCCGGCCATCCCGCTGATCGGCGGCGGTCCCGATACCCGGTCCTTTCTCCACGATGTCAACCAGCACCGCATCCGAGAGTTGGCCGGAGCTGGCGGGATCCAGTTGTCCGACCGGGACGTTGAGAACTGGTCGGCCGCTGTCAACACCACTCAGACCGCGGCTGATCGCTTGGTCGCCATGCTGGTCCGCGATGTCGAACTGCGTGATTGGGTCAGGACCGGGTACTTCAGTGCTTGGACGCTGCAACTCCGCCTGCTGGAGGAGCGATATCCGCTTCCGGAGGACCGCGAGAGCGCACCCGCCGATACGGCGACACCTGCTGCCGAGCACTCGCACCGGGCGCCGCGATTGCGACTCACCGAGACCCTCGACGCCTTCCGGGAGAATCCCTTTGGCGATCGGCAGCGCTCTACCGAGGACAGCCTCAAACTCACTGGCCTGCTCGGTGAACTCCTTCACACCAACTACCGTGAAGGCACCCGGGTCCGGTTGGAGCAGATGCTCCGAGACTTGTTCACCCTCGACCCGCTGCTGGAATCCACCGACAAGGGCCAGGAGTGCTACCGGGAACTGCGCGTTCTCGCGCGTGGGGAACGGCCAGGGGCGCCGGAGCCTCGGGGGAAGGATCGCAAGAAGACGAAGCGGCGGAAGAAGGAGCGTCTTCCGGAGAACCCGGGCGCGTGGCTCAAGCTCCTCATGGTCCGCTTTGAGTTCACTCTGCTGCTCAGCGCGTTGGAGCCCAAACTATCGCTGATCAACGCCATGTGGCCGCGTGTCGCTGGAGCGCTCAACCTGGGCTTCAACGACATGTACCGCAGGCCCCTCGACTACGGGCCCATGGTGCCCGAGGCACCGATGGGCAATGTTATCGGCTTCCAGTTCCTCATGGATGGCCCTGACCTTGGCGGAGTGCGCACAGGGGAACTGCGCTTCTTCCGGTGCAGCGGTGTCGGGCGGGAGCTTCTCCGGGCGATGCCCGATCTGCCGACGGTGGACAGCCGCCCCGGCGCCAACGTCCTGCTGATGTCAGGCAGCAGTTGGGCCGGCAGCTCCAGCCGCTACCACATTCCGGTGGAAATCGGCGTGATCATCGAGCCCGCCCCTGAGGAACTTGAGCGGATCGCCGAACAGAGCGAGTTCCGCTTCGAGTTCATCCGCGACGGCTGCGGCTGCCGTGTGGGCTGCACGTGCGATGAGCAGTACGAGGGGCTGCGACTTTCCGGCGAGCCGCTTGAGCAGCGGGCGGACATCCTGCGCCGGATGGCCGTTGCCCTCGGCGACGAGGGCAACGGAATCAGTCGTCTCCGGGAGGAGCTGATGCTCCTTCCGGAGAGGCGTCGGCACATTCTGCTGCTCGTCGGTAGCTACGAGGAATCCAAGGTCGTTGCGGACACCCTGCACACCCTCAACAAGCGCTGGAAGGGCAGGGTCTACCGGCTGGCATCCGACGATGATTCCGAAGCTGGCACCTGGTCGGACGACGATGAGCAGCATGCCCCCGTACTACGCCGTGGCGATGTCGAGACACTTGCCACCACCCGTGCCGAGATCCTGGTGGCGCCGCTGCTGGCGGTCGAGCGCGGACACAACATTCTCGACCTCAGTCGCGAACACGCCGCGATCGGGTCGATCTATTTCCTTGCCCGGCCCAACCCGCGCCCCGACGACCTCAGCCTTGCGGTGCACGCGATCAACGACTGGATCGTGCGGGCCATGGACGGTGGGACGTTCGACGACTGGGTCCGAGGCGAGCAGAGCCTGGGTCTCGGTGCGCGCAAGGTCAGGGACTTGGCCCGGTCCCAGTGGTACCGGGTACTCGCCAGGAGCATGGCGTGGAGCCGCCTCGACGGCGACCGGGAAGCGATCACCTGGGACCTGCTCGTACTCATCTGGCAGGTGATCGGTCGCTCCGTGCGCGGCGCCGTGCCCACCAGAGTCGCCTTCGTGGACGCTGCGTTCTCCCCCAACCTGGCCGCAGGAGGAACATCCGGAGAGCTGGACACCCAAGAGACCAGCCTTCTGCACAGCATGCACGACGTTCTCAAGCCGTACTTCATGCCGGGTACGTCCGTGCCGGCCGATGACCGCCACATCGTTCAGGCACTCTATCGACCGATGTGGCTAGCGCTCGACCGCTGCCTCACTCGGTCCGCCAATGAAAGGAACACCTCGTGTACCAACTGATCAGCACCACCGCATACGAGCCTGACCCCGAGGCCGGGCCATGGAACGAGCAGTACCGGGTTATCAGCTTCCCCGAGGCGTGGCGAGCCGAGTTCATGGACCTCTACCGACGGCGGTGGCGTCGGCGGGACGGTCCGGTGGGTCTGCCCATCAGCAGGCTCAACGATCTGCTCAGGGCCACCGCCCCAGGACTGGTGGCCACCGGCCGAGGAGCAGCGAACAGCGCCGAGGTACCTTGGTTCTACGCGTCCGAGGAGATGCCCTCAGGACTGGTCGCTCCGCTCCTGGCCTCCTGGGCGATGACGCTGCCACCTGGCACCGACCCAGACGCGGAGCGTATGGCCGATCACCGTGCCGCCCTGGACCGGGCACTCGCCTTGATCGACCATCACACACCGCAATGGCGCGACGAGTCCGTGGACCTCACGGCTGCGGAACTCTCCCCAGGTGGCACCGCCCAGCCCGACCCTAGGCTCTACCACCTGCTGCCCGAGCGGATTGGTGCCACGCTTACCGCCCGCCCGCTCCGCCTCAATGGCGTCGACCTTTCCTTCCGGCTGGTCACCCGTGACCAAGGGGTCGAGCTGGTCAGCTGGCCGCCGCGGTCATACACCAAGGGAAAGCGCACCTGGCACTACTCGGGCTTGGTGACCATCACCGTTCAGACGGTGCCCTTCGCCGCGCGTTTCCGCGTGCACGTCTCCTACGGGATCCGCCGCTGGGCCACAGGCTCTCCCGTATGGCTGCCCGAGGGCCGCAGCGCGACCGTCCTCCTCGACGCGCCGCCGCCGTGGCCGGGTGCAAACGGTCCGCGTCGCCGACTCACCGTCAACTCGCTCGCCTACGACCGTGGCCTCGGGATGCTGGCCTGGAGTCGGCAGAGCCTGGTCGGCCTGCTGCCCGAACTGGACGTAGTACGTGCCTACCCCAAGCCGTCCGAGCTGGTCGCTGACTCCGTGGACTGGATCGAGGGCAAGAACGGGGTTGCCGCAGGCGTGCTGCACAGCACCGCGATGGGTCGGCACGGTGTCGGCGCCGGGGTCATGCCGCTCGAACGGTCGCTGCTTGACCACTGGGTCGAGGAGGGCCTCCGTCCCTTCCTCCGCAGGGTGCCGAACCTTGAACGCGCGCACCGGAAGTCCAAGCCCGTTCTGCTGCCCACCTCGCCGACGAAGGACCCAGCGAAGCAGGAAATGCGGGCCCGGGACCGAATCCGAGCCCGTCGCGACGCGGTGCGCGCGACCCTCGACGGGCAACCGCTGCTGGTGGACGCGCTCTGGCAGACCGAGGAGACCCGGGACGCATTGGTCGCAACGCTTCGTGAGTGGTTGGGTCTGCCGGCCGGATCCAGCGGACCGAACGGCGACCACGAATGGGAGGACGGGGACCTGCGGGTAGTGCTCCGCGCCCGTCCGCTCGGGACCCTGGGCGCTCCGCTCGGGATCGCCCGGGAATCGGGCCGGTCGCGAGCCCAGGCGCTGGCCCAGGCCGCACGGGAGCGCGCCGCTCGGACGGCCGACCAGCTCGGCCCTCGGTCGGGCGTGGTGGGGCTGGCGATTGTGGAGACGCTGGGTCCCGAGCGGTTCTCAGCGAAGGACTCCGACCCCAAGTTCGCACTCCGGCTCGGCTGTGCCGCGGCCCGCCGGGTCAGTCAGTTCATCGTCGTACCGGAGGACGCTGACGGGGACGTGGCTCTGCGTGCCCGGTCCGCCCTGGCCGACGGAATGCGTCAGCTTGGCGCTGTGGTTCCGCCGGACCAGCAGCTGGACACGAAGCTGGCGGACGACCTCCAGTATCTGGCGCTCTGGTACGTCCGGCGCCAGGCAGACGGGCCGACCCGGCAAGCGGCACAGCGCCTGGTCGCTCTCCGGATCCGGCCACGCGACCCGGTGCACCCCGTACGCGGCTGGGACGACAATCTCAAGGAATGGGTGCCGTACGCCCAGTTGCTGCTCACTCTCGCCACCGACGGGTCCGCAGCGGAGGGCTCGGCCCAGATCAGATCGGGCCGGGTTGCCGCGACCAGTGACGAGCGGCGTGACGAGGTCGAACGCCAGGTCAGGTCGTTGCTCTACCAGGTGCGCGATCGCCCGACCCTTCTCGTGGCGAATAGCGCCAACCTACGCTGGGCTTGGCCCGGACTGAACAACGGGCAGTTGATCAGGGACATGGTCACCTTCTATGGGGAGCAGCCCGCGCGGTTGACACTCTACGGAGCCAGCCTGCGGATGGTATTGCTCCGGGACGCCAACAGCCGCGATGAGACTCCTGAGTGGTACGCGCCTGGTGGGAACGACGAAGAGCCGCCGGGATTCTCCGCCGGACTCTGGGCCGCCCGCGGCGCGGGCCCGGACAACCGGGTGTTCTTCAGCACTGTGGGCAAGCCGCCAGCTGCGGGCACAGTGCGGCGAGACATTCGCAAACTGGTCCCCGACAAGGACTGGCCGCACGGCCCTGCCGCCACGGCCTGGAACCCGCAGGCGCTGGAACTCACCGTGGTGGGCTGCCTCTCCGAAGCAGCCATGGCGACTGCCGGGCAGAGAGACGTCACCCCCGACCACCCCGCTCTGCTGGCGGCGGCAGCTCACCAGCTCCGCTTCCACGACGACTACCATCCCCTCGCCCGGCCGCTTCCGCTGCACCTCGCAAGCCTGGCCGAGGAATACGTCCTGCCGCTCGCTGTGATTCCGCCTCCGGTGATCGAACGGGTCGACGAATAAGGGCGATGACACGAGGCGCTCGGCGAGCGCGGGTCGTCACAGACCGCAGAGTTTTCCCTGGGAGGGACCTGGGGCTTCCTGGCGAAAGGTGCGTTGACCTGTGGAAACTCCCCTGGGTAGTTCTTACCCATCTACGCCGTTTCCCAGGTTCATGTGCCCTGGTGAGCTGGCGTCGTTTGGACCCACGACCCTTCGTCCCAACCGAGGTTCGGGTGAGGTTGTACCGCCTGGATGGATTTGCCCAGGTCGGGGCGTTGGGCTCGATTGCGCCCGGCGGTGTCGAGAGGGATTAGGGAGCGGGTTGGCTGCTGGTGGGATGTTCAACGCCGCAGGCAAGTCTTCCGGTGGCTGAACCTCGTCGGCGAGCTGGACCAGCTCACGCCATTGTGCGACACTGAGATCGAGGGTCACAGGCTTGCGATCCCAACCAGCCGTACTCCCTTCACCACTTGAGTGAGGCCCGCTGCTCGCAACACGCCAGCCGAAACTGGTGTTGAAAGAGGGAGTTTTCTGAAGTTGAGATAGCCCTCAATTCGGAAGGTTCTTGGATCCCCTCCTCAGCTTCCTCTTCTTGCATCCACAGCGCGCCTATTCCACTGGCGCGCTCAGTCTTCGCGTCGACGATTTCTCCGAGCGCGACCACGCCCAACACGCCATAGCAGAACGGCGTCCCCAACCTGGGCATCAGGGCTAACGACCGCAGATAGACGTGAGGGCCAATCCTCTCGGTTCCGCGACATGTTGTATGCCGCTGCTTTGTTCTCGGCGACCTTCAGCCAGTACTTCACCGCACCTACTCTGCTTGCACCTCATGCACCGTCATGGTGTCGGAAACGCCGCTGGAAGACACGGGCCGCTCTTCTGCCGTGCTTGGACGCGCCGAGACCAACGCAAAGCACGGTAGCTGGGGCCACTGCCAACGCGGCCTGGCGCACAGTTGAACGAGAGCCTGTGTGTACGGGGCGGCATTGCGGTGCTCGCCAGTTGGCCTCGGGGTACGGTCCAGCACCCCCTCGACTCGCGCCTCGCAACGTGCCCGACGTCACCGGTGAGGGCTGCCGCGCGTTGGCGGGGCCGGGGGAGCGCTCGACTTGCCCGCGTGGCGCGAAGGGGCAAACGCTGCTTCCGCAGCGCGGGTACGGCGTCGCATCGGACCACGGTGGAGTGACGGCGTGGGAACCAGCCAGGCTCGGCACCGCCGGTGTCGGCCCGTAGGGTCGATGCTGAAAGCACGCGAGACTCTACGGCCCTGCTGGCCTTGCCATCAAAGGTACTTGGAAAGGAATACGCGCACTGACCTGAGAGAACGACGCTAGTCGATTGTTGAAGTATCCCTGGTAACCCTGAGCTTTGAACTTCCCTCGCTGCGGAACAGGTTGCCACCATCGGAAACTCGTTCACTTCACGTCGCTGAGATGCGGTCACTGTCCGACCCGTGCGATAGATTTCCGTTCAAGGCGCGGCGATGCCCTTGGGGCGTAGAGGTGATGAGAGGTTAGATGTTCGTAGGTGAATACTTGAATTGGACAGAGGGGAACGCAATCGTGCCCTACGAGAACCCTCGGCATGTGAGTCGAATGAAAGGAGCATGCTCCCTTCATCAATGGTTTCAGCCAGGCTTATTAAGATGTACGTACTGCGGGGTAAGCGTCTACTGCTCTTGTGGGGGCGCCGAAGTGGACTTAGGTGAAATCTCGTGCTTTGAGCTACCTAAGAGGCAAGCGGCTCTTGATCATTTGATTCCGAGGAGCCGAGGCGGTGGCCACGATGCGAACAATGTTGCGGTCGCTTGCCGTTCCTGCAGCAGCAGTAAAAAGGACTAGACGTTCCCAGGTGAGTGGATTCCTCGGAGGGATGAGCATACTCGTTTGGGATTCGCTGAGTCTCTGCCATATCTGGCAGGGCTTAGTTTCATGCCTCGAAGGATCGGTGAGTTGATCACTAAGCTTGATCCGGATGAATTACCTCCCTCGGTTGTCGAGGTCTGCGCGAGTCGATCATGGCGGCCAGTGAATGTCCATCGAGCGCTCAATGAAATGTTCGATGCCGGTCTGCTTTACATTTCCGCGCATCCTTGTCGCCCCTCCACTCGGTATTTTAGTCCGGTTGGCCCTTACCGCTTTATGGCCAGGAGGATATGGGTGGATGGCTGGTCGTAGCGACGGTACAGCAAGTGGTTTTGTCGAAGTGGTGACCACTAGGAGTGGGATCGATCCTTGCCTACCGCGCGTAATGTTGTTCTACCTGATTAGCGCCACGCGGCAGGTACCGAATCCAGCTTGTGATGGCTCTTCCGGTGCTGTCCGCTCACGCATCGCTCACGCACAGCGCCCTGATCGCCGCACTTGCCGTCCGTGCAACGCCCACGGGCCTCAGCAGTTACTCGGCCTTCGGGCACTGCTCGTTCGTTTTCACCGCGTTGAAGGTGATGGCGGGATCCTCGACCTCCTTGCTGAATCCGGAGACGACGTTTTCGATGGGCTTTCCCGCTGCCGGAGACTGAGAGTGGAACTTCCACTTGGTTGAGATCAGAGTGCCCCGGTTCTTGCCGGAGGCATCTACCTCCTCTGCGCCGTTGACCAGCACCAGCTGGTTGCCGGCGTTGAACAGACATGTAATTCGGCATCGGCTCACCCGGCTGCGGCCTGATCCCAGGGGAGCCCTTCGGGCACGTCTCGTTCTCCTTGACCATGTGGCAGGTCACGACCGAGTCGGGGTCGGCCTCACCTGGCCCGGCCGCGGCTCGCGTGAAGTTCGCGGAGGTGGCGGATTCCTGGCTGGCCGCCCAGATCCACCTCAAGCGATCAACTCGCAATCGATATCGAGGTGTTCTCGACGTTCATGTGATCCCACGGTGGGGCACCACGCCCCTGGACCGCATCCACTTCGAGGACATCGCCGAGTGGCTCGCCGATATGTTGTCCGGCCAGGCGTCGGGCGTCCGGAAGCTCAGCCCGCGTTCGGTCCGCAGGGCGTACGTCGTCCTCGGCCAGGTCCTACGCGGTCAAGTCCCGTCGCTTGGCGGTCAGTCCAGCTGTTGGAGTGCCCCTCCCGAAGGCGGTGCCGACCGACCACGTCTACCTCGACGACATGCAGGTCGACGATCTGGCCGATGCGGCAGGCGCCTACCGGGTGTTCATCCTGCTGCTGGCCTACACAGGTCTGCTCTGGGGCGAGGCATCCGCGCTGAGGTGGGCCGTGTCGACCTCGATGCGTGCCGAGCGCACATCGTCGAGGCGTACGTCGAGGACAACGGCAAGCTCTACCTCGACACCCCCAAGAACCACGAGCGTCGGTCTGTACCGATCCTGCGGTTCCTGGCCGAGGAGCTGAAGCCTCACATCCAGGGGCGAGGAGACGACGCACTGCTCTTCACCGCCCCGCAAGGCGGCCCGCTTCGGGCCCGCAACTTCCGCCAGCGGTTCTTCGCGCCGGCGGTCGTACAGGCCGGGCTGGGGCATCTCAAGGTCACCCCGCACAAGCTGCGCCATACGGCGGCCTCGCTCGCCATTGCCAGCGGTGCGGACGTGAACGTCGTACAGACGATGCTGGGCCACAAGTCCGCGACGCTGACTCTGGACACGTACGGGCACCTCTTCCCGGACCGCCTGGACGAGGTCTCGAAGAAGATGCACAAGCGCCGCTCCAAGCAACTGGCCAAGGCGAAGGCCAAGCTGGAGAAGGCGGAGAAGAAAGCCCGCAAGGCTGCCGAGGCCGTGGCCGTCCTGGAGGATCCCGCGGCGTGATGTGTGCCTTATGCGTGCTGTGTATGACAGCAGGGGTCGCTTCGGCGGCGCGGCGGAACGCCCCCTGCTTTCGGGCTGCTAGCTAGGGCAGGTCGCGGCGGACCAACGCCTGAGCGAATGATTCTCCGGTGGCCCGGGCGTAGGCCATCCGCTCGCGCACCTCGCTGAGGGTGCGTGGGCGGTAGCCGGGGCCGCCGCAGCAGCTCTTGTGGAAGCGCACACCGGCGTGCAGCAGCACGGAGAGGGTGCGCCAGGCGGCGGTGTCCCGCCTCTTGGGTGCCGCGAAGGCGGAGCCGACGTGGATCAGTGGTTCGGCGCAGCGTGGACAGACCCGGTCGTGGTCGTCGTAGCCGGGGTAGGGCTGCTTATACGAGGCCCGGCAGGGCAGGCAAACGCACGAGGTCTTTCCATGGGCCATGCGGGAAGGGTAGAGCCACCACAGGGTCGGGCTCGACAGATTTCCGGCATGCTGAGCAGGCTCTTCAGCAAAGGTGGTGCGGCGACGGCCGACCGTACTTGCTTCTACTCGCGGCCTCGGAGCGCTGCGTCGATGGCGTCAGCAGCATCCCCCGCGGCCAGCTTGCTGATCTCCCTGGGGACCCTCGCGGTCGTCATACACGAAGAGTCTTGCGTCGACGACATGGGTCTTCGGGTGCCGGCCGAGACGACGGCCCGCCTCGCGTGTAGCACGACGGACGTCCTTCAGTTCGCCCATCTCCTCAAGATCGCCGCTGCTCAGGATCAGCTGCCCGTGGTGGCCCCGGTAGCGAGGCTTCAACGAAGCCCGCATCAGGCACTCCAAGCGCTCGACCAGCTTCTCGTACCGGCGCCGGGCCAGCTCGTCCTTCGCGGGCATGTCGCACAGCTCCCCACCGTTGCCCGGAGCCGCATGTGTGCTGCAAGTGCGAAGGCCCTCCCGTCCGCCGGACGGAAGGGCCTCTGACCAGGTGTTTCTCTGTGCCCCCGGCAGGATTCGAACCTGCGACACCCGCTTTAGGAGAGCGGTGCTCTATCCCCTGAGCTACGAAGGCAAGGGCTCGTAGAAAACCGCGTCGAAAACCCGGAAGGGAATCCGCGCTCGGTAGACCAAAGTCCCAGGTCAGGTGGCTTGTTCGTAGCCTCGCGGCCGTGCCGTAGGCGCAGGACAGTGGACCTCCCGACCCCAGACAGGGTAGCGGATCCGGGGAGAGAGGGTTGGGCCGGCCGTGCGGAGGCTCAGTTCTGTGCGCGGCGGTGCGGGCACGGGGTGGCGCACTACCAGGCACGCCCAGCGGCTGCCGCCGTTCTCGGTCTTGGTACGGCGGGGCTTCCTGCCCTTGCGGACGGGCCGCGCGAGTACGGCGTCGGGCCAGAAGCCGAGGAGGGCCGACCACCGCGGCGGCCGCGATGCCGATCACCTCGGCGGATCCGCCGGCCGCCGGCTGTGTCGCCAGGGCGTCCCCGCCGATCTCGACGGTCAGGCCGGTGTCCCGGGCCTGTTCGACGGCGCGTTCCAGGTGTTCCTTGCCCACGTCGGGCAGATCGGCGGCAGGGGCCTTGAAGGAGACGGTGGCGTAAGCCGTGGTGCCGTCCTCGCTGACCGCCTTCGCCCGGAAGGGGTTGACCGCGCCGGCCACCTGCGGGCCGTCCGCGGCCTCGTCGACCAGGTCGTCGATCACGGCTCTGTTCTCGGCGGCGGTGACCTTCTCCCCGCTCGGTGCTCGGTGCGATGAAGACGATGCGGGCGCTCGCGCAGTCGGTCCCTGAGCCGGGGAAGCGCTGGTCCAGGAGATCGAACGCCTGCTGGGACTCGATGCCCGGCATGGCGAACCCGTCGTCGGGCGAGGCCGGGGCCTTCGTGGCGGCGAAGCCGACGGCAGCCAGGACGGCTATCCACAGGAAGGTGGCGCACCATCGCGGCGATGAGTTTCGGACGGCGTGGCGGTCGTTTCATGAGGCGGGGGCGTACGTTCCGTCCTCCGTTGCATCCGGATCTGAGAGGGAGAGCGGACATGCTGCTCAGGAACAAGACCGCCGTGATCTACGGCGGCAGCGGGGCCATCGGTGGCGCCGTGGCGCGGACCTTCGCGCGGGAAGGGGCGCGCGTCTTCCTCGCCGCCCGTACCGCCGGGCCGCTGGAGAGTGTCGCCTCGGGCATCAGGGCCGAGGGTGGCGCCGTCGAGACCGCCGTACTGGACGCGCTCGAAGAGCGGGCCGTGGACGCGCATGCCGACGATGTGGTCGAGCGGGCGGGCGGTATTGATATTTCGTTCAATCTGATCTCGCACAACGATGTGCAGGGCACCCCGCTCGCCGACATGGCGCTCGCGGACTTCGAACGGCCCGTCGTGACCGCCCTGCGGACGAACTTCCTGACCGCGCGCGCCGCCGCGCGCCATATGAAGCCGCGCCGCTCCGGCGTGATCCTGGTGTTCGGGGGGTACGGCGATCCCACGCCCGAGTTCAGCCTGGGCGGGCTCCAAGTCGCCTTCCAGGCGCTCGAATCGCTGCGCCGCCAACTGGCGTGCGAGCTGGGGCCCTACGGGATCCGGGCGCTGACGCTCCAGACCGCCGGGGTCGCGGAGACGCTCCCCGCGGACTTCGACGGACGCGAGGCCATCGTCCACGACATCGAGCGGCGCACGATGCTGAAGCGGGCCGCCACGCTGGAGGACGTCGGGAACGTGGCCGCTTTCGCCGCCTCCGACCGCGCCCGCTCCATGACCGCGACGGCGCTCAACATCACCTGTGGGACGCAGGTCGACTGACCAGGCAGGTCGACTGACCAGACACGGCGATGGGTACGGCGATGGGTACGGCGGCGGGCATGGCGGCGGGCATCGCGGCGCCGGGGACGCGCCGGGCGCGGACGGCCCCGGTCGACTCCCTCCGGCCGGTGGAGTAGCGTCGCCTCCGGTTGAGCAAGCGCTTGGAGAGATTCCCGAGGTGCCCGTGTCGCACATCCTCACCGCGCCCGGGGCGCCGTTCGCCGTCGTACGGGCCGAGAACGGCTCGCTCGTCTACGCCGAAGGGCCGCGCACCCTGCGCGAGTTCGTCGAGCCGACCTGGGCCTTCGGCGATCAGCCGTTCCTGGTGGCCGAGGACCGGACGTATACGTACGGGGAGTTCTTCGCCGCCGCCTCCGCCCTCGCCAACCGGTTCCTCGATACGTACGGGCTGCGCCCCGGTGACCGTGCCGTCATCGCGATGCGCAACCACCCCGAGTGGCAGATCGCCTTCTGGGCCGCCCAGTTGGCGGGGCTGATCGCCGTACCTCTCAGCGCCTGGTGGACCGAGGACGAGTTCCGGTACGCGCTGGACGACTGCGCGCCGCGCGTTCTGCTCGTGGACGGTGAGCGGCTGCCGCGCGTAACCCGATGGGCCGCGGGCCAGGGGCACGGGCAGCGCGACGGTGAGCGGGTGCGGATCGTCGTCTTCCACCACGTCGACCGCGACGGTTACGAGGGCGAGGCCGGGCCGGGCGTGGAGCGGTACGAGGAACTGCCCGCCCCCGATCCCGCCGCCGCGCCCCCCGATGTCGAGGTGCGGCCCGAGGACGACGCCACCATCATCTACACGTCAGGGACGACCGGGCGGCCCAAGGGCGCCGTCGCCACGCATCTCGCCCAGGCGGGCGCGGCCATGAACCCGCGCTTCCAGGCCGCCGCCTCCGCCCTCGGACGCGGGCAGATCCCCGGCCAGGGGCCCGCGCCCATCACGCTCATGACGTTCCCGTTCTTCCATGTGGCCGCGTTCACCAGCCTCTATTCGGCGATGGCCGTCGGCGGCACACTCGTCCTGATGCGGAAGTGGGACGCGCGGCGGGCCCTGGAGCTGATTCACGAGCGCCGGGTGACGCACTACGCGGGCGTCCCGTCCACCGCGCTCCAGCTCCTGGAGGAGGCGACGGCCGAGGACGATCCGCTGGAATCCCTCACCATGCTCGCCACCGGCGGCGCCCCCGCACCGCCCGATCTGGTCGCCCGGCTCACCGCCCGCTACGGGGAGCGCGTCGAGGCCCGTAACGGTTACGGCCTGACGGAGACCTCCGGCGGAGTGCTCGCCAACTTCGGCGCCGACTACCGGCGGTTCCCGGCGAGCGTGGGACGTCCGACGCCCGTCACCGAAGTGCGGATCGCGGATCCGGCCGGCCGGCCCCTGCCCGAGGGGGAGGTGGGGGAGCTGTGGCTGCGCGGCCAGTCGCTCGTACGGGGCTACTGGCGGGACGAGGCGGCGAGCGCGCGTGCGTTCTCCGGCGACGGCTGGTTCAGGACCGGTGACCTCGCGGTCGTACGGGACGACGGGCGGGTCAGTGTCGTGGACCGGATCAAGGACATGATCGTCCGTGGCGGTGAGAACGTGTACTGCGTCGAGGTCGAGGACGTACTCCACGCCCACCCGGATGTCATCGACGCCGCCGTGCTCGGTGTCCCCCACCCCGTGCTGGGCGAGGAGGTCGCGGCGGTGGTGCGGATCAGGCCCGGGAGCGGGACGGACGCCGGGGAGCTGCGGGCCCATGCAGGCCGTCGTCTGGCCGCGTTCAAGGTGCCGGCCCATGTGCTCGTACAGGAGGAGCCGTTGCCCCGTAACTCGGCCGGCAAGATCCTCAAGCGTGAGCTGCGGGACCCCGTGGCGGAGCACATCCGCTCGGGCTCGGGCTCGGACTCAGGCCACGGGCGGCGCTCATGAGCGCTTCACTCTGATCTTGAAACTTCCGTCGGGCTCCTGCTCAAGCACCGAGATCCGGATGCCGTTGTCCGGGTCGGTGAAGGTCTGCCCCGGCCGGTACGGCGCGTCCGACAGCTCCGCGTGCACATTGGCCCTGCGCGTACAGCCGCCGCTGTTCGGTTTGGCGTCCGCGACGGTGATCGGGCCGCGACCTGTGTCGACCGCCGAGTCCACGCGGTAGATCAGGACCCCCGGCTCGCAGACCGCCTCGTCGTTGCCCTCGCGCGTCCGTACCTCCACCGCGTACCCCGACTCCTTGGAGATCGGCACGAACGCCAGCTTCGGCCCGCCCGTGGTGGCCAGCGGCCCGAGCACATGGTCGCTGCTGCCCGCCCCGGACGCGCAGCGGACCTGTTCGTCGTCGAGCCAGCCGAGCTTCCACTTGTGCCAGCCCAGCAGGTCGTTGTTGGCACCCCAGTCCTCGGACATGATGTCCCAGTGCCCGACCGAGCCGCCGCCGTCCATCGTGTAGAGATCGGGCAGGCCGAAGACATGGCCGTTCTCGTGCGGCAGTACTCGGTAGCCGGTCTCGGCGTACGATCCCGAGCCGTCGTCCTGACGGCTGTAGACGAAGGACGTGTTGGAGAGCGGGGCGCCGTCCGCCTGCGGGGCGTCCGCGTTGCCGGAGAAGGTGACGGACAGGACGGTGTCCAGCGCCGAGGGGCCGGCGTTGGGCGTGACCAATATGTTGATCAGGTCGTACGCGCTGAAGTCCACCTGCGGGTCGGTGACGGCCACGATGTCGTCGACGAGCTTGCGGTAGCCCGGCTCGTACGGTGACCCGCGCGCGATCCCGTAGTCCGCGAAGGGCAGCGGCATCCGTACCCAGTCCGGCAGCGGTGCCTCGGGGCGATAGTCGAGCCGCCCGTACGAACTGGTTCTGTACCACTCCGATGTCTTCGGGAAGAACTCGGAGAGCCGGTCGAGCGCCTTCCCCGGGCCCGGTGCGTCCGAGAAATCGATCATGAGATTGAGCGCGCGGACCTTGCCCGTGGAGCGGGAGTAACCGGCCGGGGTGGGCAGGCCCTCCGACATCTGTACGGCGGTGCTCGACGCGATACGGCACGGGCCGAGGGGGGAGTTCATGGCCAGTCCCGGGCCCCCCGAGGCGGCGATGGTGGCGTGGAGAGGCGAACTCGCCGTGGTCAGGGCGGCGAGGGTGAGCGCGGTGAGGCCGGCGATGGCGGTGAGCCGGCGGGGGCCCTTGGCCCTGGCGGCTATGCCACGAACGCGGGGGGTGCGGGTGGGGGGCGTGCCGTCGGTGTTTCCGGCCCCGGCCCCGGCCTCGATTCCGTGTCCGGTTCCGGCCCCGGCCCCGGTTCCGTTCAAGTCCGCGGTGTCCTCTGAGCCTGCCGAGCCTTCTGCGGCTCCTGCGGCTCCTGCGGCTCCTGTGGCTCCGGCATTGCCGCCGGATCCGCGTATCTGACGCCTCTGCTGCATGCGGTCGCCCTTTACGTCCGCGGCAGTCGGCCGTACTGACTGCGCTGTTCGATCACCCTGCGTCGGTCGGCGTGTCGGCGCTCGCTGGGTGCGCCGATCGTGGGTTTCCGCCACCGAATGGAGCAGGGTGACCCAGCTCACATGTTTGAGTGAAATAACCGGGGATGGCTTCCCCGTTTGCACCGGTGTCTCTGGAAAGCGGGGAAGCGATCCCCGCTTGCGACGACTGAGGGAAAGGGTTCGACGTGACCGCCACCGCAGCCGAAACTCCCGCGCGCCGGGTGACCCGTCCGCGCGCGGACGCCCTGCGCAACCGGGAGCGGATCGTGGCGGCGGCCCGTGAGATGTTCGTGGAGTTCGGGCCCGACGCCGCGCTCGACGAGATCGCCCGCCGTGCCGGCATCGGCAACGCCACGCTCTACCGGCACTTCGCCGACCGGTATGCCCTCGTTCACGCCGTTGTGTACTCCGTCATGGAGAGTGTCGCCGACCAGGCGGACCGTATCGCCGCGGAGGAGTCCGACCCGTTCATCGCGCTGCGCCGCTTCGTGCATGCCGCGGCGGACGAACGAGTCGGGGCGCTCTGTCCGATGCTGTCCGCCACGTTCGACAGGGAACGTCCCGATCTGGACGCCCAGCGCGTGCGTCTGGAGGCGGTTATCGAAGGGCTCATGGAGCGGGCGCGTCAGGCCGGGAGGCTGCGTACGGATGTCGCCGTCGGCGATCTGATGGTCGCGCTGTCCCAGCTCACCCGCCCACTCCCCGGCACCGGCTGCCTGGACATGGACCGGTTCATCCACCGGCATCTCCAGCTGTTCCTCGATGGCCTGGAAGCACCCGCCAGGTCCGAACTGGCCGGCTCGGCCGTGACTCTGGAGGATCTGCGCCGCGCCGCTCCGTGACGCGCCCTTGAACCAACGCACGGCCAGACCCGCGAACCCCGGCGGCCAGGCCCCCACAGTCCAAGTAGTCCATTCCGGTCCCACCAGCCCACCCCGTGGCCCACAGGCGCTCCGGCGACTCCAGTAGCTCCAGCAGCACTGGCGGTTCCAGTAGCACCGGCAGCTCCAGTAACACCGGCAGCTTCAGTGGCCCGCTCAGTTCAGAGGTCCGCCGGCCCATGCCCGAGCCCGCGGCCAGCGGCTCGCGCACCAGCGACCGCACCAGAGACTCCGTCGACTCCTGACCACATGACTTCGTAAGTCACGCAGCGTCGCGTGCGCTTACGTACGTTTTCGCCTTTACGCACCCTTAGGTGGATCCATCCATGTCAAAAACAGCCGAAACACGGCGCCCCGAACCGGGTGCCACGGCCGCCGACCCCAGCCGCTGGAAAGCGCTGGTGTTCATCGCCCTCGCGCAGCTCATGGTCGTGCTCGACGCGACGATCGTGAATATCGCGCTGCCCTCCGCCCAGCAGGACCTGGGCATATCGGACGGCAACAAGCAGTGGGTCATCACGGCCTACGCCCTCGCCTTCGGTGGTCTGCTGCTCTTCGGTGGGCGCATCGCCGACCTGTGGGGCCGTAAGCGCACGTTCGTCACCGGCCTCATCGGCTTCGCCGCCGCGTCCGCCATCGGTGGCGCGGCCAACGGCGAGGGGCTGCTGCTCGGCGCCCGCGCGCTCCAGGGTGTCTTCGGCGCGCTGCTCGCTCCGGCCGCTCTGTCGCTGCTCGCCGTGACCTTCACCGATGCCAAGGAGCGGGCCAAGGCCTTCGGCATCTTCGGAGCGATCGCCGGTGGCGGTGGCGCCGTGGGTCTGATCCTCGGTGGATTCCTCACCGAGTACCTGGACTGGCGCTGGACGTTCTTCGTCAACATCCCGTTCGCGATCGTGGCCGCGCTGGGCGCGTACTTCGTGATCCGCGAGCCCGCGGGCGGCCGTAACCGCTCCGCACTGGACATCCCCGGTGTCGTGCTCTCCACGCTGGGCCTGGTCTCGCTGGTGTACGGCTTCACGCGCGCCGAGTCCGACGGCTGGAGCGACGCGATGACGATCTCGCTCTTCGTCGCCGCCGCGGTGCTGCTCGCGGCGTTCGTGGCCGTCGAGTCGAGGGTCAAGGCTCCGCTGCTGCCGCTGCGCGTGGTGACCAACCGCAACCGCGCCGGTGTCTACCTCTCGCTGGGCCTCGCGATCATCGGCATGTTCGGTCTGTTCCTCTTCCTGACCTACTACCTCCAGGTGGTCGAGGGATACTCACCGGTCAAGACGGGCTTCGCCTTCATGCCGATGATCGTGGGCATGATCACCGGCTCGACGCAGATCGGCGCCCGGCTGATGACCCGCGTGCCGCCGCGGTACCTGATGGGTCCCGGCTTCCTGGTCGCGTCCGTCGGCATGCTGCTGCTGACCCAGCTGGAGATCGGCTCCTCGTACACCGGTCTGATCCTGCCGGCGGAGCTGCTGCTCGGCCTCGGTATGGGTACGGCGTTCATGCCGGCCATGGCGCTCGCCACGCACGGCATCGAGCCGCGTGACGCGGGTGTCGCCTCGGCGATGGTGAACACCTCGCAGCAGGTGGGCGGCGCGATCGGTACGGCGCTGCTGAACACGATCGCGGCCTCGGCCACGACCGCGTACGTCGCCTCCCACGCGGCGACGGCCACCAACGCGCAGCTGCTGGAGCTCCAGGCCCTGGTGGCCGGCTTCTCCAGCGCGATCTGGTGGGCGGTCGGCATTCTGCTGGTCGCCGCGGCGATCGCCGTGACCCTCATCAACACGGGCCGTCCCGGCACTTCGCCGGTCGCCTCGGGTGCCGAGGGCGCGGAGGACGAGATCAAGATGCCGGTGGCGATGCACTGACGGGTGCCTCTGCGGCACCACTGCCGGCAGGGCCGTTGCCCCATGGCAGGGAGCTGCCCCGGTGCCGCCGCGATTCAGCGGTGGTACCGGGGCAGCTCCGCGTCCCATGGACGTCGTACGTCCCATGGAACGTCGTAAGACGTCGTACCTCAGCAGACGTCGTACCTCAGCCAGACGTCGTACCTCAGCGGCAGAACGCCATAGGAGCGTCGTACGTCAGCGGCGCCAGGGCAGGTCCGCGCCCGTACCCTCCGGCTGGAGCCCCTCCGCCATCACGCGCATGATCTCGCCCAGTTGCCCGATCTGCTCGGGGCTCAGCCGGTCGAAGATCGCCTGGCGTACGGCGGCGACATGGCCCGGCGCCGACTTCTCCAGGACATCGTTTCCCTGGTCCGTCAGGAACGCGTTCTGTCCCCGCTTGTCGGAGGGACAGTCCTCCCGCCGCACCCAGCCGTGCTGTTCCAGCCGCGCGATCGCGTGCGACAGCCGTGACCTGGTGATCTTCGCGTCCTTGGCCAGCTGGGTCATCCGCATCCGACGCCGGGGAGCGCGTGCGAGATGCACGAGCAGGGCGTAGTAGATGTGCGGCATCCCGGCGTCGCGCTGGAGCTGGCGGTCGAGATGGTCCTCCAGCAGCGTGGTGGCCTGGAGATACGCCTGCCAGACGCGCTGCTCCTCGTCGCTGAGCCAGCGAGGCTCCCCGCCCGTACCGGCGCCGCTGCCGGTGGATGCCGTGGTCATATATCCACTCTACCCATTCTTGAAAGTTAAACTAGGTCTGGCTAGAGTTGACGGAACTGAATGCTTGAGGGTTCAAGTAGATAACTCGGTGGACGTATCGCATCGACAGACACGGGAGTAGTCATGAACGCCGTCGCGGAGCGCATGCCCGCCCTCTACCTCTCCCATGGGGCCCCGCCGCTGGCCGACGACCCGGTCTGGCCCGGTGAGCTGGCCGCCTGGTCCGCGACGCTGCCCCGCCCCAAGGCGATCCTGATGGTCTCCGCGCACTGGGAAGAGGCCCCGCTCGCGCTCGGCGCGACCGGGACCGTGCCGCTGGTGTACGACTTCTGGGGCTTCCCGGAGCGCTACTACGCGGTGCGGTACGCGGCGCCGGGGGCGCCCGAGCTGGCCGACTCCGTACGCAAGCTGCTGCGCGGCCCCGGGACGCCGGTACAGGACGTGCCGGACCGCGGGCTCGATCATGGCGCGTATGTGCCGCTGGTGGAGATGTTCCTGGAGGCCGACATTCCGGTGCTCCAGGTCTCCATGCCCACGCTCGACCCGCGGAAGCTGCTGGAGATCGGCCGGAAGCTGGCGCCGCTGAGGGACGAGGGCGTACTGATCGTCGGCAGCGGCTTCTTCACCCACAACCTGGCCGCGCTGCGGCAGGCGGGCGGCGGGGTGCCCGGCTGGTCGGCGGAGTTCGACGACTGGGGTACGAGGGCGCTGCGGGCGCGGGACGTCGATGCCCTGCTCGACTTCGAGCACAAGGCCCCGGCCGGTCGGCTGGCCCACCCCCGTACTGAGCACTTCGCGCCGCTCTTCGTGACGCTGGGTGCGTCGGAGGGCGAGCTGGAGAGCTGCCGGAGCGTGATCGACGGCTTCTGGATGGGCCTGGCGAAGAGGTCGGTGCAGTTCGGCTGACGATCGGCGCGGTTCGGCCTGCGGGCGGTTCGGCCTGCGGTGCGGTGCGGTTCGGGCGACGAGCCGACCGCCGACGAGCCGACCGTCGGCGAGCGGATGAGCAACCAAAGACGGGCCCGCGCCGTCTTCAGGAATGTGGGACCCAAGAGATACGGAACCACCGGGTCCAGGCCCGTGACCTTGCTCCGAACCCTGCTCTGACCTGCGCTTCTGAACCTCTCCGCGACCCCGTTCGACCCGTCGCGGCGGCACAGGGTACTGCATGATCAGAAAATCCATGTACGGCATGGGAATTCTGTCCGGATTCCAGTCGTTGTTTCCTTCGGATGCAGGGCACCCGGGAGGGTGTCGCGACCTACTCAGTTCAGTAAGGGAGCTCGCATGGCAACCCGTGCCGTCGCCCGTCGTACCGCCTCTGGCGGGACGAAAGCGGCAAGCAGTGTTCGCGCCGTAGGCGGGGAGATCGCCGACCGCGACCTGGTCGGCATGTACCTCGACGAGATCGCGCGTACGCCGCTGCTCGACGCCGCAAAGGAAGTCGAGCTGTCCCAGACCATCGAGGCCGGAGTCTACGCCCGGCAGATCCTCGACGGAGAGGTGAAGAGCGAAGCGGGTGGCGCTTCGCACGAAGAGCTTGAGGCGCTGGTCGCCGCGGGCGAGCGTGCGAAGGACATCTTCATCCGTTCGAACCTCCGCCTGGTCGTCGCCGTGGCGCGGCGCTACCCGCGCAGCGGTCTGCCCCTGCTGGACCTGATCCAGGAGGGCAATGCCGGCCTGGTGCGTGCCGTGGAGAAATTCGACTACGCCAAGGGATTCAAGTTCTCGACGTATGCGACGTGGTGGATCCGTCAGGCCATCACGCGTTCCATAGCGGACCAGTCACGGACGATTCGGCTGCCGGTCCATCTGGTGGAGGAGCTGGGCAGGATCCGGCGCGTTCAGCGGGAGTTCAACCGCGAGAACGGACGGGATCCGGAGCCCGAAGAGGTCGCCGCGGAGCTGGGGTCGAACCCGGCGCGGATCAACGACGTACTGGACTGGGCGCGTGATCCGGTCAGTCTCAACATGTCGGTGGACGACGAAGGAGACACACAGTTCGGTGATCTGCTGGAGGACACCTCCGCGGTATCGCCCGAGCAGTCCGTGCTGACGCTGCTCCGCAGTGAGGAGCTGGAGGATCTGATCGGCAAGCTCGACCAGCGCACGGCCTCGATCATCAAGATGCGCTACGGCATCGAGGACGGCCGCGAGCGGACGCTCACCGAGGTCGGCAAGCAGCACGGTCTGACTCGCGAGCGGATACGGCAGATCGAGAAGCACGCGCTGATGGAGCTGAAAAAGATGGCTCGCGACACAGGTTTCGACGCGGCGGCGTGACGTCGCCGTTCTGTAGCCGTAGTGTCGCCCTTACTCGTACTGTCTCTCCGAGCGGTACGCACGGGCCGATCCGTCGGCCCCCGAGAACGAGCCCCGGCACCAACCCCCCCCAGGTGCCGGGGCTCACCTCTGTCCGGGGTGTGTCTGTCCTCAGGACCTCAGCCGGTCTCAGGGCCTCACCAGCCCCCCGCCGGCGCCGGGGG
>NZ_JBFAZD010000046.1:0-50897 GCF_040681655.1 Streptomyces sp. NPDC051662 | reverse complement strand
GCGGAGGACAACGCCCTCTTACGTGAGGGCATGGTCCTGCTGCTGACCAGCAATGGCCATGACGTGGTGGCGACCTGCGCCGCCGGACCCGAGGTGATGCCCGCGCTGCGCGAGCACCGGCCGGACGCGGCGGTGCTCGACGTACGGCTGCCGCCGACCTTCCGCGACGAGGGACTGCGCGCGGCGGTACAGGCCCGCAGCGAACTGCCGGACCTGCCGATCCTGGTGCTCTCCCAGTATGTCGAACAGACATACGCGGCCGAGCTGTTGGCCCAGGGCGCGCGCGGCATCGGCTATCTGCTCAAGGACCGGGTCGGGCGGGTGGAGCAGTTCCTTGAGGCGCTGGAGCGCATCACCACCGGCGGGACGGCCCTCGACCCCGAGGTCGTCACCGAGATCCTCAGCCAGAAGGCCGCCGCGCGACCGCTGCGAGCACTGACGCCACGTGAGCACGAGGTGCTGGAGATGATGGCGCAGGGGCTGGCCAACGGAGCCATCGCGGAGCGGCTGGTGATCACCGAACGGGCGGTGAGCAAACATATCCGAGGTGTCTTCGACAAGCTCGGACTCCCGCCCGAGGGCGGCAATGTGCACCGCCGCGTACTGGCCGTACTGGCGTATCTGGGCAATAACGCACCGGAGAACTCCATGTAGCGCGAGGGAAGAACCGCGCGAGGGAAGGACCGCGCGAAGGAAGGGCCGCGCGAAGGAAGGACCGCGCGAAGGAAGGACCGCGCGAGGGAGGGACCGAGGGATCACGCCGCGGGCAGCGGAAAACCCCGGGCATCCGGAGACGGGGGAAGACTCCGGAACGCCCGGGGCGGGATTCCACACTGCCACGACGGGGGAATGAACAGCCGCGGGAATCCCGGCTTATGGGTGCGCCTGTATCTCGGCCGCCGTATCTCAGCCGAACGAGATGCAGGTCTTGCGGATAATATTGATCCGTTTGGTGGTCTCCGAGATGACTTCGCCCACCGAGTCGGGATCACGGCCGCCGGGATCGACGCTGCGTAATTCCTTCGCCGCCTCACGGAGCTTCTCGTCGTCGGTGTCCTCCGCCAACTGGGCGATCTCGTCGGCGAGATCGTCGAGTTCCTTCTCCGCCGCCTCCGGGTCCTTCGTATCGGAGAAGTTCGAGGACTTGGCGAGGATCTTCTCGCACGCGTCGCCGCGGCTCTTGGCGTTCTCCGCCCCCTCGCACGCGGCCATGCCGAGCATCGCGGGTACGAGGACGAGGGCGGCGAGCACCGCCCTGGTCGTGGTCCGCCGCGATCCGCGCCCCGGTCGCCGCCGGCCGGGGTCACGACCGGCGTACGCGCCGCCGCCCGCTGTGGTCTGGGCTGTGTCCGCCATGGAAGTGCTCCCACTCGTGCCCGTCGTATCGCGGTCGAGCCGCGCCGTCTGCCTCCATCGTGTCGGGCGACGGGGTTCAGGTCAGTACACCGCGTACCCGGACCGGGGTGGCACCTGCACCACCATCGCGGGTTCAGCGCGCCGCGCGAACGCCCTGACACCCGTCCCCAGCAGGGCAGTTACGCCCAGGCTTAAAGGTCTGCCGGACGCCGTCGGGCGGTGAGACCATGCGGCCATGTCCCACCCCCGCCCCCATCCCGACCCCGGCGAAGGTGACGTACCGTGCCTCAGAACCGACCATCCGCACCTCGGCGCGCACCGCGCTGGGTGGTGTCAAGGCCGCCGCGGCCCGCGGCGGACCTCCGGCTGTTCTGCTTCCCGTACGCCGGTGGCGGCTCCAGTATCTTCCGTTCCTGGGCAGGGCACCTGGACGGGGGTGTGGAGGTGTGTCCGGTGCTGCTCCCCGGCCGTGAGGAGCGGTTCAGCGAGCCGCCGCACACCCGGGTGACGGAGCTGGTGCCGCTGCTGGCCGACCGGCTGGCCGGCTGGTTCGACAAGCCGTTCGCGTTCTTCGGCCACAGCATGGGCGGCGAGATCGCGTTCGCGCTCGCCGAGTATCTGTGCGCGCGGGGGCCGGCACGCCCCGTGCATGTCTTCGTCTCAGGATGCGCACCGCTCCCGGGGCCCGTCCTGCGGCACACCTTGCCCGACCCCGAACTGCTCGCGGAGATAAGGGAGATGAACGGGGCTCCGGCGGAGTTCCTGAACAACCCCGAGCTGATTGAGCTCATGCTGCCCACGCTGCGGGCGGACTTCACCCTGGCGGAGAACGCGGTGCCCGATTCCGCCGCGGTGCTGCCGGTGCCGCTCACCGCGTTCGCGGGGACGGACGATCCGGAGGCGGGTCCGCGGGAGGCCAAGGCGTGGTCGCGGCATGCCGGCGGGACGTTCGAGCTGTACGAGTTGGCGGGCGATCACTTCTTCCTGCATGACGCGGGCCCGCTGCTCGACATCGTCGGACGGGTGCTCAGCTCAGACTCGGGTCCTGGGAGTCATGGCGCTGGCCCTGGGAGTCATGGCGCCGGTCCTGGGACTCACGGCTCCCGTTCTCGAAGCCACGGCCGGAGCGCTCCAGACACTCGCTGATCACCTCGGGACCGGCTCCGGCGACCATGTCGACGACGCCCCCGTCCCGCAGGAACACCACGGCGTCGGCGCGCGCGGCCACCGCCGGCGCCGAGGTCGACATCACCGCCGCGACGCCATGTCCCCGCACAGCCCGGCGCAGCGCCGTCCCGGACTCCTCCGTCGCCTCGTCGGCGAGCAGCAGACGCGGCCCGAGCGCGACCGCCGCCGCGACGGAGCCCGCCCCGCCGGGCTCGGGCACCCAGGACACCAGCGGTCCGCTCCGGTCCCCGCTCCCGGCGCCGCGGCGCACCACTCCGGAGGACGGCTGGATCTCGCCGGAAAGGCACCTCAGCAGCGTGGTCTTACCGGCGCTGCCCTCCCCCATTACCGCGAGAAATACGCCTTGTCTCACGACCAGGCTGACATTCCGCAGGGCATAAACGACCCGAGGTCTCGTTTCGTAAACCATCGTGACATTTTCGAGGGCGACAACTTCGGACACGCGTTCGATTGATTCACTCGAATCCACGTGCATCATCGAAAATCTCCCCTTTATCGCGCTTCACGGCGAAGTGGACCCGCACCCCGCATCTGCCCGCCGGCGCATCACATACGGCCAAGATACCGATACCGGGCAAGGGCGGAACAGGGGGGTCCGCAAGCGAATTGAGGGTACAGCCACCTCACCCAAGAATGTAGTGCGTGCACCCGTGACAACGCGAAGAAGTCGAATTACCGGCACTATCGGCCACGCGCCATTCGCCGCTCAACCTTTCGGCCCGCATAACGCGTCCGATAAAAGCTCCCACGCCCCGAAGCTCCGCCGGGGGACAGGGCCGGCCGGCCGCGCGCACGGCTCGGCCGGCCGTACGCGGGGCCCGCCGGGACGTGACGACCCATCAGGGGGCGCACCGGGCGGCAGGGCACCGCGGGGCCCGGCGCGGTGATCATTACGATCCGGTCTCGGGATACCCCCCAGGTCTTGCCATCTCTTCGTGTAATCGATTCCAATCCTCCGTGTAATCGATTCCACGAGGAGGTGGACCGACGATGGCGGGCATCAAGGATGTCGCGGCCGAGGCGGGCGTGTCCGTCGCCACGGTGTCGCGGGTACTCAACGACCATCCGTCGGTCAGCCCCACGTCCCGCGCCCGGGTGCTCGCCGCGGTCACCGCGCTGGGCTACCGGCCCAACGCCGTCGCCCGGTCCCTGCGCACCGACCGGACCCGCACGCTCGGTCTGGTCATCAGCGATGTGCTCAATCCGTACTTCACCTCGCTGGCCCGCGCGGTCGAGGAGGAGGCGCGGACGCTCGGCTACAGCGTGATCATCGGAAACGCCGACGAGCGGCCGGAGTTGCAGGACCACCACGTCCGTACGCTGCTCGACCGCCGGATCGACGGACTGCTCGTGTCGCCCACCGACCGCGGTTCACCGCTGATACGCGACGCGGTGCGTGCCGCGACCCCGCTCGTCTTCGTGGACCGCTGGATCCCGGGCGTCGAGGTGCCCGTCGTACGGTCGGACGGCCGCGCCGCCATCCGCGATCTGGTCGCCCATCTGCTGCGGGTCGGCCATCGCAGGCTCGCGATCATCGCGGGCCCCGCGACCACCACCACCGGCAGCGAACGCGTCGACGCCTTCCGTACCGCGCTGGCCGGGCACGGGCTCGCGCTGCCCGACGCGTATATCGGCCAGGGCGACTTCCAGGCCGAGAGCGGACGCCGGGCCGCCGAGCGCTTCCTCGATCTGCCCGAGCCGCCCGACGCCGTGTTCGCGGCGGACAATCTGATGGCCCTCGGCGCGCTCGACGCGATCCGCGCCCGGGGGCTGAGCGTGCCCGACGACATCGCGCTCGCGGCCTTCGACGACATCCCGTGGTTCGTGCACACGGATCCGCCGATCACGGCCATCGCGCAGCCGACGGACGAGCTGGGCCGGGCCGCCGTACGGGCGCTGGCCGAGCGCATCGCGGGCCGGGTCCCGCCGTCCGTCACACTCCCCGCCCGGCTGGTCGTACGCCGCTCCTGTGGTGCGGGGTCCCCACCGGCCCCCCGGCGGCCGGACCCCTCGGAACGCGCACCGGCGCGACCCGCACCGTCGGAACGCTCACCGGCGGAACGCGGACCGTCAGCACAGGGCCCGTCGGCCCCGAACCCGTCAGTACGAACGCGAAGGAGCGACCCGTGAGTCATCCGGACGAGTTGCTGCGTGTCGAAGGGATACGCAAGACCTTTCCCGGCGTTATCGCGCTCGACAGCGTCGACTTCGATCTGCGCCGCGGCGAAGTGCATGTCCTGCTCGGCGAGAACGGCGCCGGCAAGAGCACCCTGATCAAGATGCTCTCCGGTGCCTACCGGCCGGACGCCGGACGCGTGGTCGTCGGCGGGCAGGAAGTCCGTATCCACGGCGCGCAGGACGCCGAACGGCTGGGAATCGCCACCATCTACCAGGAGTTCAACCTGGTCCCCGATCTGACCGTGGCCGAGAACATCTTCCTGGGCCGCCAGCCGCGCCGCTTCGGTCTGATCGACCGCAAGAGGATGGAGTCCGACGCGGCCGAGCTGCTCAAGCGCGTGGGAGTCAGCACCCCGCCGGGCACCAAGGTGCGTGAACTGGGCATCGCCCGGCTCCAGATGGTCGAGATCGCCAAGGCGCTCAGCCTGGACGCCCGGGTGCTGGTCATGGACGAGCCGACGGCCGTACTGACCTCCGACGAGGTCGACAAGCTCTTCCGGATCGTGCGCGCGCTGCGCGAGGACGGTGTGGGCATCGTCTTCATCACCCACCACCTGGAGGAGATCGCGGCGCTCGGCGACCGGGTCACTGTCCTGCGGGACGGCCGCAGCGTCGGGCAGGTGCCCGCGTCGACCCCCGAGGACGAACTCGTCCGTCTCATGGTGGGCCGCGACATCGACCAGCAGTATCCGCGCCGGGCCGCGGAGACCGGCACCGCCCTGCTGTCCGTCACCGGACTGACCAGGGAGGGCGTCTTCCGTGACGTGGACTTCGAGGTACGCGCCGGTGAGGTCGTCGGTATCGCCGGGCTGGTGGGCGCGGGCCGTACGGAGGTCGTACGAGCGGTCTTCGGCGCGGACCACTACGACACGGGCTCGGTACGGGTGGCGGGCGCCGCGCTGCCGCGCCATGACGTCAGCGCGGCGATGGCCGCCGGGATCGGGCTGGTGCCGGAGGACCGCAAGGGCCAGGGCCTGCTGCTCGACGCGTCCGTGGAGGAGAATCTCGGGCTGGTCACCCTGCGTTCGGCGACTCGCGCCGGGCTGGTGGACCGCGCGTCGCAGCGCACCGCCGCCGCTCGGATCGCCGGTCAGCTCGGCGTCCGGATGGCGGGGCTCGACCAGCGGGTGCGCACCCTGTCCGGCGGCAACCAGCAGAAGGTCGTCATCGGGAAATGGCTGCTGGCCGAGGTCAAGGTGCTGATCCTCGACGAGCCGACGCGCGGTATCGATGTCGGCGCGAAGGTCGAGATCTACGAACTCATCAATGACCTCACGGCCGCCGGTCACGCCGTGCTGATGGTCTCCAGCGATCTGCCCGAGGTGCTGGGCATGAGCGACCGGGTGCTGGTGATGGCCGAGGGGCGGATCGCCGGTGAACTCACGGCGGACGAAGCGACACAGGACGCGGTGATGGCACTGGCCGTCGGCGCCGCGCGCCCGTCAGGACCGGAACCCGGGACCGACGCGGACGACGAGGAAGAAGGGGTGGAGGGCTCCCGTGGCCACTGACACGCTCAAGAACAAGACAGACGGCGGTGGCGGTGGCGGAAGCGCCCGGTCGGTCCGCCGGCTCCTGCTCGACAATGGCGCGCTGAGCGCCCTGGTCGTACTGGTGGTGGCGATGTCGCTGCTGTCGGGCGACTTCCTGACCACCCAGAACCTGCTCAATGTCGGTGTGCAGGCGGCCGTGACCGCGATCCTCGCGTTCGGTGTCACCTTCGTCATCGTCACCGCGGGCATCGATCTCTCGGTCGGCTCGGTGGCGGCGCTCTCGGCGACCGTCCTGGCCTGGTCGGCGACGTCGGAGGGGGTGCCGGTGTGGCTGGCCGTCGTGCTCGCCGTGGGCACCGGCATCGCGTGCGGGCTCGTCAACGGCGCGCTCGTCTCGTACGGCAAACTGCCGCCGTTCATCGCCACATTGGCGATGCTCTCGGTGGGCCGCGGTCTGTCGCTGGTGATCTCGCAGGGCAGCCCGATCGCCTTCCCCGGCTCCGTCTCGCGGATCGGGGACACGCTCGGCGGCTGGCTGCCGGTGCCGGTCCTCGTGATGGTGGCGATGGGGCTGATCACGGCCCTGATCCTGGGCCGTACATATCTGGGCCGCTCGATGTACGCGATCGGCGGCAACGAGGAGGCGGCGCGGCTGTCCGGGCTCCGCGTCAAGCGGCAGAAGGTCGCCGTCTACGCGCTGTCGGGGCTGTTCGCCGCGGTCGCCGGTATCGTCCTGGCCTCCCGGCTCTCCTCGGCGCAGCCGCAGGCCGCGCAGGGGTACGAACTCGACGCCATCGCCGCGGTCGTCATCGGTGGCGCCAGCCTGGCGGGCGGTGTCGGCAAGGCGTCCGGCACTCTCATCGGCGCGCTGATCCTGGCGGTGCTGCGCAACGGTCTCAACCTGCTGTCGGTGTCGGCGTTCTGGCAGCAGGTCGTCATCGGTGTCGTCATCGCGCTCGCGGTGCTGCTCGACACGGTGCGCTCCCGCGCGGGGGCGTCGGCCACGTCCTCCGGCGCGTCCGCTACGGGGGGCGCGGGCGGGCCTGGCCGCAAGGGCGCGAGAGCGGTGACGTACACGGTCGCGGCGGTGCTGGTGGCCGCCGTCATCGGTGGTGTCTCCTTCTGGAACAACGGCTCCTCCGGCGGCGGGACCAAGGTGGGGCTCTCCCTCTCCACCCTCAACAACCCCTTCTTCGTCCAGCTGAAGGCGGGCGCGGAGGCCGAGGCGAAGGCCAAGGGCGTCGACCTCACCGTCACCGACGCGCAGAACGACGCCTCCCAACAGGCCAACCAGATCCAGAACTTCACCAGCGGCGCCCTGTCGTCGGTGATCGTCAACCCGGTCGACTCGGACGCGGCGGGACCATCCGTACGCGCCGCCAACAAGGCCGGCATCCCGGTGATCGCCGCCGACCGCGGTGTCAACAAGGCGGACATCGCCACCCTGGTCGCCTCCGACAATGTCGCGGGCGGCCGGCAGGCGGCGAAGACGCTGGCCGACAAGCTGGGCGGCAAGGGACAGATCGTGGTCCTCCAGGGCACAGCGGGCACCTCCGCCAGCCGTGAGCGCGGCCAGGGCTTCGCCGAGGGCATCAAGGCGTACCCCGGCATCACGGTCGTCGCGCGGCAGCCCGCCGACTTCGACCGCACCAAGGGGCTCGATGTGATGACCAATATGCTCCAGGCGCACAGCGGGGTGAACGGGGTCTTCGCCGAGAACGACGAGATGGCTCTCGGAGCGATCAAGGCACTCGGGGCCAAGGCGGGTACGTCGATCCCGGTCGTCGGCTTCGACGGCACACCCGACGGTCTGAAGGCGGTCGAGGCGGGCACGCTCTACGCCTCGGTGGCCCAGCAGCCGGCCGAACTGGGCAGGCTCGCCGTCCTCAACGCGATCAAGGCCGCACAGGGGGACGGGATCGCCTCGACGGTGAAGGTGCCGGTCAAGGTGGTCACCGCGGAGAATGTCGCCGACTTCTCCTGACCACTCGACGGCCTCTCGACGGCCACTCGACGGCCACTCGACGGCCTCCCGACCACTACAGCCAAAGAGACGGAAAGACTGTGATGTACGACTACGACCTGCTGGTCGTGGGGTCGGCCAACGCCGATCTGGTGATCGGTGTCGAGCGGCGCCCCGGCCCCGGTGAGACGGTGCTCGGCTCGGATCTGTCCGTCCATCCGGGCGGCAAGGGCGCGAACCAGGCGGTCGCCGCCGCCCGCCTCGGCGCCCGTACGGCGCTGCTGGCCCGGGTCGGCGATGACGCGCACGGGCGGCTGCTGCTCGACTCGCAGCGCTCGGCGGGTGTCGACACGGCCGGGGTACTGTCCGGCGGCGCGCCCACCGGGGTCGCGCTGATCACGGTCGATCCGTCCGGGGACAACAGCATCGTGGTGTCGCCGGGCGCCAACGCCCGGCTGTCTCCGGCGGACATCCGGGGCGCGTCGGGTCTGCTGCGGGCGTCGCGTGTGGTCTCCGCGCAGCTGGAGATCCCGCTGGAGACGGTCGGGGAGGTGGTGGCGGGTATGGCGCCGGGCAGCAGGTTCGTCCTGAATCCCTCTCCCCCGGTGCCCCTGCCGGCCGGCATCCTGGCGGCCTGCGACCCCTTGATCGTGAACGAGCATGAGGCGCGGGTGGTGCTCGGCGCGTCGGCCGGTGCCGGCGGTGACGACCCGGAGGAGTGGGCGAGGGGCCTGCTCGCGCTGGGGCCACGCTCCGTGGTGATCACGCTGGGCGCGCGGGGCGCGCTGGTGGCGGACGACCGTACGACGACGCTCGTGCCGTCCGTACGCGTGCGCGCCGTGGACACAACGGGGGCGGGCGACGCGTTCACCGCGGCGCTGGCCTGGCGGCTCGGCGCCGGTGAGAGCCTGGCCGGGGCCGCCGCCTACGCGGTGCGGGTGGGTGCGGCGGCGGTGACCAAGGAGGGGGCGCAGGTGTCGTTCCCCACGGCGGCGGAGGTGGCGTCGCTCACCGGAGCGGAACAGGGTGTGTCCGGGTGAAGAAGTCCGGGATCCTGAACCGTCATCTCGCGGGCGCCCTGGCGGAGCTCGGCCACGGGGACGGTGTCCTGGTCTGCGATGTGGGGATGCCCCTGCCCGCGGGCCCGCGGGTGGTGGATCTGGCGTTCCGGGCCGGGGTGCCGCGGTTCGCGGAGGTGCTCGACGGTCTGCTCGCGGAGCTGGTCGTGGAGGGCGCGACGGCGGCCCACGAGGTCCGGGAGGCGAATCCGGAGGCGGCGCGGCTGCTGACGGCACTGCCCGGTCTCGTCTTCGTCCCGCACACGGAGCTGAAGGAGCTGTCGGCGGACGCGCGTCTGGTCGTACGTACCGGGGAGGCGCGGCCGTACGCGAATGTGCTGCTGCGCTGCGGGGTGTTCTTCTGAGCCGCGTCGCATGGCTTCGATGCCGGGGCCCCGTCTCGACAGGGACCGGTCAGGAGATATCTTGATGTCGAGCAATGTTGCAGACGTGGAGCGGAGCACCCGGTGACTGACTCGACCATCATCTACACACACACCGACGAGGCCCCGGCCTTGGCGACGTATTCCTTCTTGCCTGTGGTCGAGGCGTATGCCTCGACGGCCGGGGTCACCGTGGAGAGCCGTGACATCTCTCTGGCGGGGCGGATCATCGCGGGCTTCCCCGAGCGTCTTGAGGAGGGCCAGCGGATCGATGACGCGCTCGCCGAGCTCGGTGAGCTGGCCAAGACGCCCGGTGCGAACATCATCAAGCTGCCGAACATCTCGGCCTCGATCCCGCAGCTGAAGGCCGCGATCGCCGAGCTTCAGCGGCAGGGCTACGCGCTGCCGGACTACCCGGACGACCCGAAGACCGACGAGGACCGCGACGTCCGCGCGCGCTACGACAAGGTCAAGGGCAGCGCCGTCAACCCGGTCCTGCGCGAGGGCAACTCCGACCGCCGCGCCCCCGCCTCGGTCAAGAACTACGCCAAGGCGCACCCGCACCGTATGGGCGCGTGGACGGCCGACTCGAAGACGAACGTCGCGCACATGGACGCCGACGACTTCCGCTCCAGCGAGAAGTCCGTGGTCATCGCCGAGCCGGGCTCCCTCCGTATCGAACTGACGGGTGACGACGGCAGCACCACGGTCCTGCGCGAGTCGGTGCCCGTGCTCGCGGGCGAGGTCGTGGACGCGTCGGTGATGCGGGTGGCGGCGCTGCGCGAGTTCCTCGGGGCCCAGATCAGCCGGGCCAAGGCCGAGGACGTGCTGTTCTCCGTGCATCTGAAGGCCACGATGATGAAGGTCTCCGACCCGATCATCTTCGGCCATGTCGTTCGGGCGTTCTTCCCGAAGACGTTCGCCGAGTACGGCGAGGCGTTCGCCGCGGCCGGTCTGACCCCCAACGACGGCCTCGGCGGCATCCTGGGCGGTCTCGACTCCCTGTCCGACGGCGCGGCGATCAAGGCGTCCTTCGAGGCCGAGCTCGCCGACGGCCCCGCGCTGGCGATGGTCGACTCCGACCGGGGCATCACGAATCTGCACGTACCGAGCGATGTCATCGTCGACGCCTCCATGCCGGCCATGATCCGCACCTCCGGTCATATGTGGGGTCCTGACGGCCAGGAGGCCGACACCCTCGCGGTCATCCCCGACAGCAGCTACGCCGGTATCTACCAGGTCGTCGTGGACGACTGCCGCGCACACGGCGCGTACGACCCGTCGACGATGGGCTCGGTGTCGAACGTCGGTCTGATGGCGCAGAAGGCCGAGGAGTACGGCAGCCACGACAAGACCTTCGAGATCCCCACCACCGGCACGGTGCGTGTCCTCGACGGCTCCGGCGATGTCGTACTGGAGCATGTGGTGAGCGCGGGCGACATCTGGCGCATGTGCCAGGCCAAGGACCTGCCGATCAGGGACTGGGTCAAGCTCGCCGTCACCCGCGCCCGCGCGACCGGCGTCCCGGCGGTCTTCTGGCTCGACGAGGGCCGCGCGCACGACGCGAATCTCATCGCGAAGGTCAGGACCTACCTCGCCGAGCACGACACCGAGGGCCTGCGCATCGAGATCATGTCGCCGGTCGAGGCCACCGCGTTCTCCCTGGAGCGCATCCGCCGGGGCGAGGACACGATCTCCGTCACCGGCAATGTGCTGCGCGACTACCTCACCGACCTGTTCCCCATCCTCGAACTCGGCACGAGCGCGAAGATGCTCTCCGTCGTCCCGCTCATGAACGGCGGCGGGCTGTTCGAGACCGGTGCCGGCGGCTCCGCGCCCAAGCACGTCCAGCAGCTCGTCAAGGAGAACTACCTGCGCTGGGACAGCCTGGGTGAGTTCCTCGCGCTCGCGGTCAGCTTCGAGCACCTCGCGCAGACGACGGACAACGCGCGCGCCCAGGTGCTCGCGGACACCCTCGACCGTGCCACGGCCACCTTCCTGAACGAGGACAAGTCGCCCAGCCGCCGTCTCGGTGGCATCGACAACCGCGGCAGCCACTTCTACCTGGCGCTCTACTGGGCGCAGGAGCTGGCGAAGCAGACCGACGACGGGCGGCTCGCCGAGGCGTTCGCGCCTCTCGCCAAGACGCTGGCCGAGCAGGAGAGCACCATCGTCGACGAGCTGATCGCCGTACAGGGCGAGCCGGCGGACATCGGCGGCTACTACCAGCCCGACCCGGCCAAGGCCGCGGCCGTCATGCGCCCGTCGGCCACGTTCACCCGGGCCCTCGCGCTCCTCGGCTGACGCCACGGCGTACCCGCCTACCGGTTCCGCCCCGTCCGACCTCCTCGTCGGCCGGGGCGGCGCCGTCTTCGGCGCTGCTCGGTGAAGCGCACCGGACCCGGCCCGCCGGGACACCCCGCCCTCAGTGCCCGTGACCGCCGTCGGCCTCTTCCCCGGCCGGCGAGGAGGTCGGCTCGGCGCCGGGGGCGGTCTGGGCGGTTTGGGCGGTGACGGTGAAGGCGGCCGTGCGGACGGTTCCCCGGTGCTTGAAGTCCAGGAAGAGACGGTAGGTGCCGGCGCTGGGTGCGGTGGCGGTGAAGGACACGTCGGGGCCGGGTCCGGTCTCACCGTCGCCGGGCTCGCCGTTGGGATGGACGTGCAGATAGGCCAGGTCTCCGGAGCGCAGGGCGACCAGATGGCCGTAGGCGCCGAGATACGGTTCGAGGTCCGTGACCGGCCGGCCCGCCTCGGTGACCTTGAGATTCAGTTCGCCGGCCGTCCCCGGACGCAGGGAGCCGGTGAGTGTGACGGTGTAGCCGTCGATGGTGGCGGTGGCCGAAGGGGCGGGGACCGGGGCGGGGCGGTAGTCGCCCGCGACCGCGAGATCTGCGCCGAGCGTGAGGTTCTTCGCCCCCTTGGCGGCGGGAGTGAAGTCCGCGAAGAGACGGTAGCCACCGGCGGCGGGGAGGTTCGCCGGCGTGCTCCAGGCGCCGTCGGCCGCCCGGGTGGGATGCAGATGCCGGTAGGCGGTCAGGTCCCGGGAGGCGAGGATCAGATGGAGTTCCTTGTCGTGCTCACGCTGGAAGGCGGTGACCTGGCGGCCCGCGCTGTCACGTATGACGAAGCGCAGTTCGGTGGTGCGGGCCGCGGGGACGCGGGGCGTCCTGAGGTCGAGGGTGTAGCCGCCCTCCGAGACCCGTAGGCCGCCCACCGGCGCGTCATCACCGCTCCCCGGCGCCTGCCCTCCCCCGTCGGGCGTGTCGGCGTGTTCCGCGTGCGGCGGCGCCGCGGACTCCGGATCCGTCGAAACCGGCGTGACCACATTCCCGACCCCGTACGCCGCACCGAAGGTCGCGGCGAGCGCGGCGGTGTAGGTGGCGATCCTCAACGCGGTGTTCATGGTGCTCTCCTCTGATCGTTCGGCGAAGGTCCAGCGATGATCCGACTGGCCGATTGCATCCAGCGTATACCCCCTAGGGGTACATGCAAGCCGTACGTCGCCCCTTGTCATGAATACGGGGTGGGGGTATACATGACCAGGTCATCCACGATACCCCTCCAGGGTATCCGAACGATCTGTCCTCCGGGAGGAACCATGTCCGACTGCTGTACGCCTGACGGCAGTTGCTCGACCAATACGGCCCAGGGCGGGACGACTGTTGTCACCGACAGCCGCACGACCGTCTACGCGGTCACCGGAATGAGCTGTGGCCACTGCGAGTCCACGCTCACCAAGGTCATCGGTGAACTGGACGATGTCCTGCGCGTCGACGTGGACGTCGCCGCCGGCCGCGTCGGCGTCACCACGGCCGGCGAGCCCGACGACGCCGAGATCGCGAGGGTGGTCGACAGCGCCGGGTACGAGGTCACCGGCCGGGCCGGCTGACCTGCCACTGACGCTGCCGGGCCCGTACGCGTACGGGCCCGGCGGCGTCAGTGAGTCAAAGGACGGGATGGTCGACGATGGTCAACGGGAGAGTCGCAGCACACTCCCCTCGCCGTTGGCCGAGAGGAAGAGGGAGCCGTCCGGGCCGAGCGCCAGACCCGCGAACTGGCGTGGCGGGCCAGGCACTCCGGGGACGGGGTGGCGGGTGGTGCGGGTGATGCCGGGCGGCAGGCCGACCGCGAGGTTCTCGGCGTCGATCCCGCTCTCCCCCGTGACGAGCGAGATCGACCGCAGCCGCCGGTGCGCCGTCTCCACCGTGAACAGTTCGTCGTCGCGGACGACCAGGCCCTGCGGCGCGCCGAGTCCGTCCGCGATCGTCACCGCTTCGCCGTTGTCGAGCCGGAGCACCGCGCCGAGGCGGTCGTCACTGACGTAACAGCGCCCCTCTCCGTCGAAGGCCACGTCCACGGGGTGTTCGAGCCCCGCGGCGAGCACGGTGACGGTGTCGGTCCCGTCGATCCGCAGGATCCGGCCGCCGCCGGTCTCGGCGACCACGAGCGAGCCGTCAGGCGCGACCGCGATGCCGGTGGGCTCGCTCAGTCCGGTCGTCCGTACCCGCGTGGTCTTCTCCACGGGGTCGTAGGTACGGACCTCACCGAGCTGCGAGGTGAGGTGCAGGACTCCGTCGGCCGCGGTGATGCCGTGGACGAAGGGCCGCAGATCGTGGGTGACGATGCCGCCGGACGCGTTCGTGTGGGCGTCAGCGTTCGTGTGGACGTCGGCGTTCCCGTTCGCGCCCGCGCTCGTGCTCGTGCTCGCGTCCTCTTCGGGGCCGTCCGGGCTCGCCAGACGGAAGTGGTCGGCCGCGTACACCGTCCCGCAGAGATCGACCGTCACACCGAAGGGACCGTCGAGTCCGCGGGGCACGATCTCCCGGATCCGGCCGTCGGTGTGCATCTCCGTGACCCCGCCGCTCGCGTAGCTGGAGACGAACATCCGGTTCTCGTCGTCGAACGCCGCGTTGTCCAGCCCCGCGACACCGGAGACGACGATCGACCGCGCTCCGGTGCGGAGATCGATACGGGTCACGATGCCCGCCACACCGCGCGACAGCACCACCAGGACACCGCCCTGGTCGAACCGGACCGCGACCGGGTCGTCCACGTCCTCCGCGACCAGCTCGGGCCCACCGCCGTCGGGGGATATCCGCCACACCTCATTGGCGATCATGTGCGGGTAGTAGAGCAGCCCGTCCGGACCGAGCTGCATCGCGTTGCCCCAGGCCAGTCCGTCCGTGAGCACCGTCGGCTCGCCACCGTCGGGGAACAGCTCCATCAGACGGCCGTTGCTGCGCATCTCGTTGACGAAGAGGCGATTTCCCACGCAGGTGATGCCGTTGGGCATCTTCATCGCGTCGGAGACCAGGGTGAACTCGCCCGTGCGGTCCCGGCGCCAGACCCTGCCGGGCGTGATGTCGGCGATATACATCGAGCCGTCCGCGCCGAAGGCGAGATCGTCCGGCGCCTGGACCGGGCTGTCCATGGGCACCACCACGTCGACGATCCCCGAGGCGGGATCCACGGCGCTGATCTGTCCGGCGATGAACTGCGCCACGTACAAGCGCCCGTCGGGCCCGAAGGTGACACCGTTCGAACCCCACAGCCGGTTCGGCGGGTTCAGCCTCGTCGGGTTCCAGCGCTCGCTCGTGGTCTGCCAGTGGCCGGTGCTGTCGAACCGGCTGGGCCGCCTCATCGCTCCCTCTCCGTTGACGGTGTGGTCACTGGACGATCACCTCGCCCATGTCGCCGTCCGTGCGCCAGCGTTTGATCAGCTCGTAGAACTCGATCGGCCCTCCGCCGTACGACTCGCTCCGCTTGCTCGGCATGCCCTCGTTGTTGTAGTAGCCCGGGGTGCACTCGGCGAACAACGCTTGTGTGTCCAGCGCCCTGGCCCGGATCGTGGCGACCCAGTCGGCCTGCGCCTCGGCGGTCGGCTCGATGTACCGCGCCTGGCGCTTGCCCGCCTCGGTGATGACCTCGGCGATATGGACCGCCTGCTCGTCGAGGACATGGACGAAGTTCACGGAGACCGCGTTCTGCAGGGCACCGAGATGGAAGAAGTTGGGGAAGCCGTGGCTGTAGAAACCGTGGAGAGTCCGCGGACCGTCCTTCCAGGACTCGGCCAGGGTGACACCGTCCCGGCCATGTACGTTGAGTCCGGCCCGCTCGGCCGGCGGGCCGCCGATGTCGAATCCGGTCGCGAAGATCACGCAGTCGACCTCGTACTCGACGCCGCCGACCACAAGACCGCTCTCGGTGATGCGCTCGACGCCGCGCCCGGCCGTGTCGACCAGTGTGACATTGGCCCGGTTGAACGTGGGCAGGTAGGTGTCGCTGAACGTGGGGCGCTTGCACATGTAGCGGTACCACGGCTTGAGCGCCTCAGCCGTCGTCCGGTTCTCGATGACGGCGTCCACCCGGGCACGTATCTCGTTCATCTTCCTGAAGTCGGCCAACTCGGCCATGAGACCGCGCTGTTCGGGGGGAAGGTCGTCACCGCCGCTGGCCCCGGGCACGAGGCTCTGGAGCAGCCGGGCGCTGGTGGTCCAGCCGTCGGACACCAGATCCACGTCCGCTCCGCCACCGGCGACCTGGGTCAGGAAGTTCTCCTGGCGGCGCCGCTGCCAGCCGGGGGTCAGTGTCTTGGCCCACTCGGGATCCGTGGGGCGGTTGTCACGGATATCGACCGAGGACGGCGTGCGCTGGAACACATAGAGATGCTCGGCGTCGCGCCCCAGGTGCGGCACGCACTGGATGGCGGTCGCGCCCGTACCGATGACCGCGACCTTCTTGTCGGCGAGCTTGTGCAGATCGCCGTTCGCGTCACCACCGGTGTAGGCGTAGTCCCAGCGGCTCGTATGGAACGTATGCCCCTGGAAAGTCTCGATGCCCGGGATGCCGGGGAGCTTCGGCCGGCTGAACGGTCCGCTGGAGACGACCACATAGCGCGCCCGCATACGGTCGCCGCGGTCGGTACGGATGATCCACTCGAACTCGGCCTCGTCCCAGCGGAGTTCGGTCACCTCGGTCTGGAAGCAGACATCACGGTACAGCTCGAACCGCCGCCCGATCGCCCGCGCGTGCTGCCTGATCTCCTCGCCCGGCGCGTACTTCCACTTCGGTACATAGCCGACTTCTTCGAGCAGCGGCATATAGATGTACGACTCGATGTCGCAGTGGATCCCCGGATACCGGTTCCAGTACCACGTTCCGCCGAAGTCCCCGGCCTTCTCGATCACCCGGATGTCCCGCACGCCCGCCTGGCGCAGCCGGGCGCCGGCGACCAGGCCGCCGAACCCGCCACCGATGATCGCGACCTCGACCCGGTCGTCGAGGGGCGCCCGGTCGGGCGCGGGCTCCGCGTACGGATCGTCCACGTAATAGCCGAACTCCCCTGTGGTGCTCCGGTATTGCATTCTTCCGTCGGGGCGGATCCGGCGGTCGCGCTCGGCTCGGTAACGGGCGCGCAGGGAGTCCGGGTCGAATCCGAGCGCCACCGGGTCGAGCCGGGGGTCCTCGGATGAGGCGTGGGGGGTGGGCATACGTGTCCTCTCAGGGGTTCTTGGACCGCTGCTGTGGTGTGAGCTGTGCTGTGGCATGAGCTGTGTTGTTATGCGGGCCGTGCGGTTGTGTCGGCCGTGCGGTTGCCGGTGGCGGTGTCAGGCCGTCCCGTCCTCACGTCTCCAGCAGCCGGATCGCCGCCGCCGGGCACAGGCCGGCGGCCTCGCGCACCCCCTCGTGGGTGTCGGTGCCGGGGTCACTCGCCAACAGGACCACCACGCCGTCGTCGTCCCTCTGGTCGAACACCTCGGGGGCGCTCATGACACACAGGCCCGCCGAAACACACTTCGGTTCGTCCACTTCCACACGCATGGTCGATTCCTCGTTCTCCATGTCGTCGCCTCGTTGCGGTGTTGCGGTGTTGCGTTCGTCGCGGTGTCGCGGTGTCGCGTGGCTCTCACCAGGTGACGGGCAGTGAGCGCACGCCGTAGGTGGTCCCGCTCTCCTCGAACTCGATCCGGTCGAACGCGGTGGCCAGGCGCAGGGTGGGAACGCGCCGGTAGAGCGTGCCGTAGACGACCTGGAGTTCCACCCGGGCGAGCGACTGGCCCAGGCACTGGTGGGGGCCGAAGCCGAACGCGTTGTGCAGACGGGCATTGCGGGTGAGGTCCAGCCGTTCGGCCTCGGGGAAGGCCGCCGAGTCCCAGTTCGCGGCGGAGATCTCCACCACGACCCCCTCCCCCGCGCGGATGACCCGGCCGCCGATCTCGATGTCCTCGCGGGCGACCCGGCGCAGACCGGAGTGGACGATGGAGAGATAGCGCAGCAGTTCCTCCACCGCGCCCGCGACGACCTTCGGGTCCTCGGTGTCGCGCAACACGGCCAGCTGCTCAGGGTTTTCCAGCAGGGCGAGGGTTCCGAGGCTGATCATGGTCGCGGTTGTCTCATGTCCCGCGATGAGCATCGCGACGCCCATATGGACCGCTTCGCTCCGGGTCATCTCGCCGGCCGTGACCCGGGCGGCCATCTCCGACATCGCGTCCTCGCCGGGAGCGGTGAGCTTCTCGGTGAGCAGCTCGTCCAGATATGCGGAGAGCGCGCCGCTCGCGGCCCGGGCCTCTTCCGGCGGCACGTCGCGGTCGAGTGCGACGCTGCTGTTGCGCTGGAAGAACTCGTGGTCCTCGTACCGCACTCCGAGCAGCTCGCTGATCACCAGCGACGGCACGGGCAGCGCCAGCGCGGTCAGGAGGTCGGCGGGCTTCGGTCCGGCCAGGATGTCGTCGATCAGATCGTCGACGATCTTCTGAATGGCGGGCCGCAGCGCCTCGACCCGCTTGAGCAGGAGCGGACCGTTGACCATCCGGCGCAGCCGGGTGTGCTCGGGGGCGTCCGTGTTGGTGATGAGCTTCGGGGTGACCTTCGCGATGTCCGCCCGATACGCGGTCACATGCGGGAAGGCGCCGAACGTGTCGTCGTTGCTGAGACGGGGATCGGTGAGGATGGCGCGCTGGTGGGCATGTCCGGTGATGAGCCAGGGCGTACTGCCGTCCCAGATCCGGACCTTCGTGACCGGCGTCTCGTCCCGAAGCTCCTCAAGGCCGGGCGGCGGGGCGAACGGGCAGCCCGCCGCCCTGGGCATCGGAAATTCCGGAATGCCCTGCTCCGTTTCTTCCTCGGGGTCTGTCAGTGTGTCGGCCATGTCACTCCTCGGTGGGGGCTCCGTCGGAACGGAGAACGGGGAAGGTGGCGGGACGCCTTGATGGACATATGCAACCGGAGTGCACTGACACCTTCCGGTCAATTACCTGACAGCAAGCTGACGTGAGGACGATCACACGCCCAGATCCGTGGAACGGACGGCGCTCCGGGCCGGCCGGACAACGCGCCGGGCCGGTGAGGTGCGCTCCGCGTCCGTCGGTCAGCGGCCCAGCAGGTAGCCGAATCCCCTGCGGGTATGGATCAGTTGGGGCTCCTCCTGGTCGACCTTGTGCCGGAGGCGGGAGATGAGCTTCTCGATGGCGTTGTCGGCGCGGCCGTCGCCCCAGACATGCCGGCAGATCTGTTCCTTCGTCAGCACCTGATCGGCGTTGACGAGCAGATGACGCAGCAGCCGGTACTCGGCGGGGGTGAGGTCGAGCGCCCGCGGCCCGCGCCACGCCTGGCAGGTGGCGTCGTTCAGGACGAGGTCGCCGTAGCACGGGCCCCGGCGCGCGGGACCTCGCCCGTGGCCACGGCCGCGCAGTAACACCTGTGCCCTGGCGAGGACTTCGGCGATCCGGAACGGCATGGTGACATAGTCCTCCCGGCCGGGGCCCAGTTCGGGAAGGAGGCTGTCCAGGTACTCGCACATGGTCAGGAAGAGCACCGGTGGGCGGTCGGTGACGGGGCGGCGCCCGCGGGCGAGGGCGTTCAGATCGGGCAGCGTCGTATCGAGGACCACCAGATCGAACCGGTGTCGCGTGATCCGTTCCATGCCCTCGGCGCCGGTACGCGCCGCCGTGACCCGGTAACCCGCCAGTTCCAGAGTGGTCGTGAGCAGGTCGGAGGTCTCCGGATCACCGACGATGACCACGACGTGCTGCCCGTCCCCACGAACCGCCGACGGCTTCTCGCCGACGCCCCGGCGCACCGGGCTCACGCCCCGTGTGTCGCGCACGCTCCGCATCTCGCTCACGCCCCGCATCTCGCTCACCCCGCACATTCCGTACATGGAAGGACCACCTCGCGTAAGGCTCACGCTTCACATCCGAACGGCAGAGCCGGGGCCCCAGGGCCGCGGCGTCAGGCAGGGCGCTCGGGATGGACAGCGGCTTCGGCGTCGGCATAGCCGAGGAAGTCGTCGACCATCCGATGGAACAGGGCGGCGAGCTGCCGCAGGTCCTGGGGCGACCAGTCCTCCAGGGCCGCCTGCATCCCCCGGCGACTCGCCTCGCGGATACGGTCGATCACCTGCCGCCCGACCGGGGTGAGCTGGATACGTTGCGCGCGACCGTCCTCCGGGTCCGGGACGCGGGTCACGTACCCCGACCGCTCCAGCTGTTGCACCTGCCGGGTGACATGCGATGCCTCCACGGCCAGCCGGGTCGCCAGCTCGCCGGGGCGCAGGGGTTCGGTGTCGGCGATCTGCCGCAGCAGCGCCACGGCGGCCCGGTCCAGTGACACCCCGGCCTGGACCATGAGGCGGTCGTGCTGCCGGACCCTGCTGGACAGATAGGCGATGCGGCTCAGCGCCCGCTCGATCTCGATGACATCGGCCGAGGCCGCGGCCGTGCCAACTGCTGGCGGTGACTTGGACATCCATACACTTTACCATCTATTTGCCTGACTCAAGCAACTTCACATTCGCTTGCTTGACTCAAGTAACTCATACATGCTTGCCTTACTCAAGCAATCCGTGATCCATCGCCCACCACGCCGGGGACCGGCCGGCCCGGTCTTCCAGCACGCAGGAGTTCTCCTATGACAGACACCACCGCGACGGTGGCCGAGCAGGGCCCGGACCGTACCGGTCCGGGTTCGGCGGGTTCGCCCGCGGCACCGTCCGCGCCGGGCCTCACGCTGGCCGCCCTGGGCGTTGCCGGACTGGTCGTATCCCTCCAGCAGACGCTCGTCCTGCCGTTGCTGCCCAGGCTGATGCGGACCTTCGACATCTCGGTGTCCTCGGTCGCCTGGGTGTTCACCGCGACGCTGCTGGCCGGGGCGGTCGCCACCCCGCTGCTGTCGCGGTTCGGCGACATGTACGGCAAGAAGAAGATGATCACGCTGACGATGGCGCTGCTGGTCGTCGGCTCGGTGGTCTGCGCGCTCTCCGACTCGCTCGGCGTGATGATCGCGGGCCGCGCGCTCCAGGGCGCGGCGGCGACGGTGATCCCGCTGGCCATCGGCATGATCCGGGACACGTTCCCGCGTGAGAAGGTGACGTCCGCCATCGGTGTCGTCAGCGCCACCCTCGGCGTGGGCGGCGCCCTCGGCATGCTCGTCACCGGAGTCGTCGCCGACCGCACCGAAAGCCACCACCCGGTGTTCTGGATCTCCGCCGCGATGGCCGCCGTCGGCTTGGCGTTCGTCGTCCTGTTCACCAGGGAAGCGGGCAAGCGCACCGGCGGACGACCCGATCTGCTCGGCGCCGCCACTCTCGCGGCGTGGCTCGTCATGCTGCTGCTGGCGATCAGTCAGGGCAACGCGTGGGGCTGGACGGACCGGCGGATCATCGGGCTGTTCATCGGGATCGCGATTCTGCTCCCGTTCTGGGTCTTCCTCCAACTGCGGTCCCGGGAGCCCCTGGTCCAGCTGCGTCTGCTGGCGGGGCCCAAGTCGCTCCAGGCGAACCTGGCTTCCCTGCTGCTCGGCTTCGCGATGTTCGCCGGTTTCACCCTCGTCTCCAACTTCATCCAGACGCCCGAGGACCAGGTCGGGTACGGCCTGAGCGGCTCGGTGCTCGATGTCGGGCTGTACATGCTGCCCAGCACGGTGACCATGCTCCTGTTCTCCGCGCTCGCCGGACGGTTCGAGGCGCGGCTCGGAGCGGCCTGGACGCTGGCCGTCGGCTCGTTCATCGGCGGACTCAGCTATGTGTGGCTGGCTCTCAACCACGGCAGCGCCGCCGATGTCATGATCTTCAGCGGTATCCAGGGCATCGGCTTCGGTATCGCCTACGCGGCTCTGGGCACCCTCGCCGTTCAGCACGTTCCGCTGGAGCAGAGCGGAATCGCCAGCGGTATCAACACCCTTGTCCGCACGGTCGGCGGCAGTGTGGCGAGCGCGGCGACGGCGTCCATTCTCACCGCCGATGTCATCAGGAACACGTCCGTACCGACCGTGGACGCCTACGTGCTCTGCTTCGTCATCGCCGCCGTCACCGCGGGCCTGGGCGCGGTCACCGCCGCCTCGCACGGTCTGCGGTACCGCGCTTCCGCCTGACCGCGTCCGGGCGGATCGAGGCGCCCCCGGGCCCGGCCTCCGGGCGAACGACGCCACTTCGGACTTGTTCGTCCGGGCCACCCATCGACACAGCCGTACGCGGATCCGCGTGGCAGATCCGCGTACGGCCGAAGGAGTACGCATGAGCAGCACCGGTTTTGCGGGACGCAGCGTCGTTGTCACCGGAGCGGGATCGGGAATCGGCAGGGCAACGGCGCTGCGATTCGCCGAGGAGGGCGCGAACGTACTGGTCGCGGATCTCAACGGGGAGACCGCCCAGCGGACCGTCGAGGCGGTGAGGACCGCGGGAGGCGTCGCCCGCGCGGTCGTCGGCGATCTCGGCGAGCAGCGGGTGGTGGACGAGATAGTCGCCACGGCCACGGGTGCCTACGGCGGCTTGGACGTGCTGGTGAACAACGCGGGCATCATGGACCGCATGTCGGCCCTCGCGGACACCGAGGACGCCGAATGGGAGCGCGTCATCCGGGTCAATCTGACGGCGCCCTTCATGCTGACCCGTGCCGCGCTGCCGCACATGCTGGAACGGGGACGCGGCGCGATCGTCTTCACGGCGTCCGAGGCCGGTCTGCGCGGCAGCGCGGCAGGCGCCGCCTACACCGCCGCCAAGCACGGCATCATCGGCCTGACGAAGTCCCTGGCCGTGATGTACCGGAACAACGGAATCCGCGCCAACGCCATCGCCCCGGGCGCGACGTCGACCAATATCCAGGTCGACGCCGAGACGTCGGCACATGGCCCGAGCGTGATCGCTTCCTATCCGGGCCTCTCCGGCCGGGTGGCCGACGCCGCGGAGCAGGCCGCCGCCATCCTCTTCCTCGCGTCGGACGCCGCGGGCAACATCAACGGCGCCGTCCTGCCCGTCGACAACGGCTGGTCGGCCGTCTGAGGCCGGGGCCTCGGCACAGTCGGCGTCAGGGGCGTCGCCGGCGCTGAACGCACCCTCAACTATCGGCCAGTTCTTCCTTGTTGAGGACAAAGCATGGACGGTCCGGGGCGCTGTCCCTACCCTGGGCGTCGTTCTCGCGCGGAAGTCCGCGTGAAGCGCGGCGTAACTCACTCCGCCGCCGCACCGCCGGTACGTGTACGAACTCCACTCCGCGGACGCGGGGCCGCCCCGGCCCCCGCCCGCTCGCAGCTTCCCAGCAGGAGGACGAGTGCAGCCACACGAGTACCAGAGCCCCCGCACCGGTCGACGCAGACCACGGACCCTCACCGGGTTTCTCCTCGCCGCCCTCATCACAGGAGGTCTCGTGGCACCCGCGGTCGGCGCGGAGGCCAGGGCCCCCGCGGAACTGCCGCCCCAGGAACCCGGCGTCACCCTCCGTGTCTTCGACATCCAGTCCCCGCTCAGCGAACTCTGCGACCTGAAACCGGCGCAGACCCCCAATGTCGACAAGCTGATTCCCACGGTCGACTGGTCCTCCACCGAGGGCTTCGGCTTCACGGACAACTTCGTGTCGCAGATCATCGGCAACATCGCCGTCCCCGCCGACGGTGCCTATACCTTCCGGCTGATCAGCGATGACGGCTCTCGCCTCTTCATCGGCGACCAGCGGGTCATCGATCACGACGGGCTGCACGGCGCCGAACCCAAGGACGGTGAGATCACCCTCACCGAGGGCTATCACGCGCTCCGCGTCGACCACTTCGACCGCGGCGGCGAGCAGCAGGTGACCCTCCAGTGGAAGCCGCCGGGTGCCACCGACTTCAGCCTCGTCCCGAACTCCGTGCTCAGCACCGACGCGGGCGTGGTCCGTGTCACCGCCCCCGGGCGCAAGGAGTGCGAGGGTACCTACGACACCCCCGGCGACGGGCTTCCGCTGACGTCGGTCCATCCCGGCTACACCCTCACCGACCTGCGCCCGGCGGGCTTCGAGCCGCAGGTCTCCGCCATGGACTGGCTGCCGGACGGCCGGCTCGCCGTGACCACCTGGGGCGGCAGCAACAACACCGTGGGAGAGGCGTACATCCTCGACCATGTCACGGGGGACACCGGCCCGGAGAAGGTCACGTACAAGAAGATCGCCGGCGGGCTGAAAGAGCCGATGGGCGTCAAGTACGTCGACGGAAAGCTGTATGTGTCGGAGAAGCACCAGCTGACCGAGTTGTCCGACACAAATGGTGACGATGTCACCGACACGACCCGCAAGGTCGCGTCCTGGCCGTTCGGCGGCAACTTCCATGAATTCGCCTTCGGTCTGCTCTACAAGGACGGGAACTTCTATCTGAATCTCTCGGTCGCCATCAACTACGGCGGTGCGACGACCGATCCGCAGCCGGCCGCGAACCGGGGCACCACCGTCAAGGTCAACAAGGCGACGGGAGAAGTCAGTTATCTGGCCGGCGGTCTGCGCACCCCGAACGGGATCGGGTGGGGTCCGGAGGGCGATCTCTTCGTCACCGACAATCAGGGCGGCTGGCTGCCCGCCTCGAAGCTCGTCCATGTGAAGCAGGGCCGGTTCTTCAACCACTACACCAACCCGGACGGCCCGTTCGACGACCGCGCGGTCACCAAGCCGGTGCTCTGGCTGCCGCAGAACGAGATAGCCAACTCGCCCTCCACGCCGATGCTGATCGACAAGGGGACCTTCGCCGGTCAGCTGCTCTTCGGTGATGTCACCTACGGCGGACTCCAACGCGCCGATCTGGAGAAGGTGGACGGCGAGTACCAGGGCGCGGTGTTCCGCCATACGCAGGGCCTGGAGGCGGGCATCACCCGGATCAGCACGGGGCCGGACGGCGCGATCTACGCGGGCGGCCTCGGCGCCGACGGGAACTGGGGCCAGGAGGGGAAACTCCGCTTCGGCCTCCAGAAACTCGCCCCGAACGGCGCGAACGCCTTCGACATCAAGACCATGCGCGCCACCCGCGACGGCTTCGAACTCACCTATACGAAGCCGCTGTCGGAGGAGACCGCCGCCCAACTGGCGACCGGCTACTTCGTGGAGCAGTGGCGTTACGTACCCACACCGGCGTACGGCGGCCCCAAGGTGGACGAGGAGCGTCTGCCCGTCGCCTCCGCCCGGGTCTCCGAGGACCGTCGCACGGTCCGGCTCACCATCCCCGGACTCAAGACCGACCGGGTGGTGCACGTACGCTCGCCGCGCCCGTTCGCCTCGGCCGACGGCGAGCAGCTGTGGTCCACCGAGGCCTGGTACACCCTGAACGCGCGGCCCGGCCCCGAGGCACCCGTCACGTCGTACGACGCCGAGTCCGGGCGCCTCTCCGGTGGCGCGGACATCGACACCGAGCACGCCGGCTACACGGGCGGCGGCTTCGTCGACGGCTTCGGCACCCAGGGCGCCACCGCCACCTTCGACATCGAGGTCCCCGCGAAGGGCACCTACGATGTGAGCCTGCGCTACGCCAATGGCCCCAATCCCTTCGCCGGCACCAAGACGATCAGCGCCGACGTCAACGGCGGGCAGCCACGGCAGATCAGTCTGCCCGCCACCGGCGCCTGGAACCGGTGGTCCTCCTCGACCGAGCGATTCGCGCTGAAGAAGGGCCGTAACACCCTCACCTACACCTACCGGCCCGAGGACACCGGCCATGTCAACCTGGACATGATCGAGGTGCGCAGACCCGGCAGCCGTATCGATCTGTTCTCCGGCGGCAGCATCTCCACCGCCTGGCAGCACACCGACGGGCGCGCCGTCGAATGGCCACGTACCGCCGAGAACTCCGTCGAAGTGTGCTGTGGCGACATCCGTACCAAACAGTCCTTCGGCGACTTCAAGCTGCACGCCGAGTTCCGGGTACCGAAGCTGCCGCCCGACGTCACCGGGCAGGATCGCGGCAACAGCGGTATCTACCTCCAGGAGCGGTACGAGATCCAGATCCTGGACTCGTTCGGTGTGCGGAAACTGGCCGTGAACGAGGCCGGCGCGATCTACAACAAGGTCGCCGCGAGCGTGAACGCCGGTACCGCGCCGGAGACTTGGCAGACGTACGACATCGTCTTCCGCGCGGCCCGTTTCGACGCCGCGGGCAAGAAGACGGAGGACGCCAGGATCACGGTGGTGTGGAACGGCACCACGGTCCATGACAACGTCGCCGTGGACGGCCCCACCGGCAGCGGCGACGCGGAATCGGCCGCGGCGGGCGCGATCCGGCTCCAGGACCACGGCAACAAGGTCCGGTTCAGAAACGTGTGGATCGAACCGCTGGGCTGACCGCTCGCCCGACCGCAGGACCGACCGTCCCGACGCCTCCTCCGCCGGAAACGACCGGGGGAGGCGTCAGGTCCGGATCGCCGGGGCCGTCCGGTCAGGCCAACGCCCGTGCCAGCCGGCGGTCGACCTGCGAGGGCGACATGGCGTGCTCGGTCGCGAGGATCCCCGCCCCGATGACCGCGGCGTTCTCGCCCGTGCGGCTCGGCTCGATCCGCAGCACTCGCGTGGCCAGTGGATGCGAGCGCCGGTACACCGCTTCCCTTACCCCGGCGAGGAGTTGGTCGTGTACGGCGGCCAGGGCGCCGCCGAGCACGACCGTGTCCGGATTGAAGAAGTTGACCAGTCCGGCCAGGACCTCACCGACCGCCCGGCCCGCCTCGCGCACCATGCGTACGGCGTCCCGGTTGCCGGAGGCCACCAGCCGCACCACATCACTGCCCGACGCCGCGTCCAGACCGAGACCGGCCAGTTTCGCCGCGAGCGCCGCCCCGCCCGCCACCGCCTCCAGACACCCGGTGTTGCCGCACCGGCACGGCTCCCCCTCGTCCCCGACCCGGATATGTCCGATGTCGCCCGCGCTGCCCTGAGCGCCGCGATGGAGCCGGCCGTCGGCCACGATGCCGCAGCCGATGCCCGTACCGACCTTGATGTAGAGGAGGTAGCGGGTGTCCGGAAACGCGCGGCGCTGCTCGGCCAGCGCCATCACATTCACATCGTTGTCGACCAGCGCCCGCACCCCGAAGCGCGAGGCGAAGAACTCCGGGATCGGATACTGGTGCCAGCCCGGCATGATCGGCGGATCGATGGGGCGGCCGGTCGAGAATTCGACGGGTCCCGGCACCCCGACCCCGATCGAGCGCAGTGTGCGCGGATCCCGCCGCGTCTCCTTCAGCAGCGCCTGCAGCGCCCGCTCCACCCTGCGCAGTACCGATTCCGGGCCGTCCGCGATCGACAGCGGTTCCTTGTGCGTGGCCAGCATCGCCCCACCGATGTCCGTCAGAGCCACCGCGCAGTGCGAGGCGCCGAGGTCCACACCGGCCACCAGGTGTCCTGCGGTGCGCAGTTGGAGCCGGCGCGGCGGGCGGCCTCCGGTCGAGTCGCCGGGCGCGGGGGCGGATTCGTCGACCAGTCCGTGCGCGATCAGCGCGTCCACCCGCTGGGAGACGGTGGAACGGGCCAGTCCGGTGATCCGCGCGATGTCCGCGCGCGTCGCCACGGCTCCGGAACTGATCAGCGCCAGCACCTCGCCGGGCGTATAGGTGGCGGAACCGCTGTGATCCGACGGCGCAGACATGCCAGTCACCCTAGGCACGACTTTCGCTGCTCACAAGGCATCCAGTGTTCGCCCGTCGGCACAAGTGCCGGTCAACTCATCAATAAACAAAGCCTCTTGGGCTCTTGACAGGTCAAAGGTGAGTCACGACTCTGCACAACAGACCGCTGACCGAGGAGCCGGCTGATGCTGACGATGCAGGGCGTGTCCAAGAGCTTCCTGGGGGTGCGTGTGCTCCACGACGTGGGGCTCGACCTCGAACGGGGCGAAGTCCATGCCCTGGTGGGTGAGAACGGCGCCGGCAAGTCCACACTGATGAAGATCCTCGCCGGCGAGCACATCCCCGACACCGGCACCATCACGATCGACGGCACCGCGCACACGTTCACCCATCCGGCGCAGGCGCAGGCCGCCGGAATCGGCATCATCCACCAGGAGTTCGCGCTCCTCCCCCACCGCACCGTCGCCGAGAACGTCTTCCTCGGCCGTGAACCGGTCCGCCGCGGACGCGTGGACCGCACGGCCATGGAGCGTCGTACGGCCGAACTCCTCGCCGGGATCGACGAAACCGGTATCACCCCGCGCACGCTCGTCCGGGAACTGTCCGTGGCGCGCCAGCAGACCGTCGAGATCGCCAAGGCGCTCGCCTCCGACGTCCGTGTCCTCGTCATGGACGAACCCACCGCGCCCCTCGCCGACCACGAGAGCGAACTCCTGGCCGGGCTCGTGCGCGCACTCGCCGCGCGCGGCCTCGGGATTCTCTATATCTCGCACCGTCTGCCGGAGGTCTTCGACCTCTCGGGGCGCATCACCGTCCTGAAGGACGGCCGCCGTGTCACCACACTGCGCACCGCCGAGACGAACGCCGACGAGGTCGTACGGAGCATGGTCGGGCGGGAGCTGACCGCCTATTACCCGCCGCGTGCCCGCCCGGAGGAGATCGGGGCGGAGCGGCTCACGGTCACCGGCGGCGGCAATGACCGTATTCATGACATGAACCTGACACTACGCGCGGGCGAGGTCGTCGGGGTCGCCGGCCTCCAGGGATCGGGACGTACCTCACTGGCGCGTGCCCTGTTCGGCGCGGCCCCCTTCACCAGGGGCGTCATGACCGTGGGCGGCGGACCGCTGCGCCCCCGCCGGCCGCGCCAGGCCATCCGCGCCGGCATCGCGCTGGTCACCGAGGACCGCAAGACGGAGGGACTCGCGCTGCACCAGTCGGTGCGGGACAACGCGCTGCTCGTCACCCGGGCCGTCGCCCCGCGCGGCGGGCCGCCACCGCCGAAGAGCGGCGAGATCACCGCGCTCCTGGAGCGCGTGCGTCTCCAGGCGCGTGGTGAGGACCAGCAGGCGCTGTATCTCTCGGGCGGCAACCAGCAGAAGGTCGTCATCGCCAAGTGGCTCGCGGCCCGGCCCCAGGTGCTCCTGTTCGACGAGCCGACCCGAGGCGTCGATGTCGGCGCCAAGGCCGCCATCCACACCCTGGTGCGTGAACTCGCCCGTGAGGGACTCGCCGTACTGATCATCTCCTCGGAACTCCCCGAGCTGATCGGCATGAGCGACCGGCTCCTCGTGATGTCCGAGGGCCGTCTCGTGGGCGAACTGCCCGCGGGCGCGGACGAGGAGAGCATCATGCGGCTCGCCACCAGCGGGCGCGGGGGCGGACGGGAGGAGGCCGCGTGACCGCGACCGAACGCGGACCGCTCGCCGCGCACCGAGCCGGTGTCCGCCCGCGGGGAGTCCGGCTCGGCGATCCCGTCGTCGGTGTCTGGCTCGCGGCGCTGGCCGTCACACTCCTCGGCTGGATCGTCGTCGCCGCGCGCGGCGGGGATTTCCTCACCACCACCAACGTGGTCGCGATCCTGCAGAACAGCGTCGCCCTCGGGCTCGTCGCCGTCGGTCAGTCCGCTGTCATCCTCACCGGCTCCCTGGATCTGTCGGTGGCCTACCTCATCAGCCTCGGCACCCTCGTCGCCGCCGAGACCATGGCGAGCGGCGGTGTGGTGACGGCCGTGATCGCCGTCCTCGCGCTGTCGGCCGCCGTCGGGCTCGCCAACGGACTCATCGTCACGGGCCTGAAGGTCAACGCGTTCATCGCGACACTCGGCACGGCGTTCATCCTGCGCGGCTGGATCGAGGACAACTACACCGGCCCCGCCGGGAAGGTACCGGCCTCCTTCCAGCATCTCGGCTACGACCGTGTCGGTCCGGTCCCCGTATCGGTGTTCCTCCTCGCGGCGGTGGCCGGCGCGGTGTGGTTCCTCACCCGCCGCACCCGCCTGGGCCATCACATGTACGCGACCGGGGGCGACGAGCACGCCGCGAGGCTCTCGGGCGTCCGCACCCGGCGCACCGTCGTCATCGCGCACATCATCTGCTCCCTGTGCGTCGGCGCGGCGGCGCTGTTCCTCGCGGCGCGGCTGGGCGCGGGGGCGCCCTGGGCGGGTACGGAGGCCCGCTACGACCTGGAGTCGATCGCCGCGGTGGTGCTCGGCGGCACCGCGCTGGCAGGCGGACGCGGCGGGGTGGCGGGGACCCTCGGCGGTGTCCTCGTGCTCGCCGTTCTCGACAGTGTCTTCAACCAGCTGGCCGTCGACCCGTTCTTCAAGAACGTGGTCCGCGGTGTCGTCATCATCGCGGCCGTCGCCCTCTACGCCAGGCCCCGCCGTGCCGCGAAGGGAAGGCAGACCGCATGACCACGGCAACCGTCACCCACCACGGCAAGCGCCTCGTACGGGCACTGGGCACGGGCACCCCCGTCTTCGTGCTCCTCGCCGTGCTGCTCGCCGCGCTGGCCCTCACCGATCCCGGCTTCTACGAACCCGACCGCTTCCTCTCCTTCGTCAAGCGCGCCGCGCCTCTCGTGATCCTCGCCGCCGGCCAGTATCTGGTCATCGTCTGCGGCGAGTTCGACCTCTCCGTAGGGGCGATCGTCACCGCGGGTGTGGTGGTCGCCGCCGAGCTGTACGGCTCGTTCCCCGGCGCCTCCTGGCCGCTCGTGACCGCCCTGCTGCTCGTCGCGGGCGGGGTGGCCGGACTCGTCAGCGGACTGATCACCACAGCCCTGCGGGTGCCGTCGTTCATCACCACCCTCGGCATGATGCTGATCCTCGAAGGCGCGGTGTTCTTCTGGACCGGCGGCTCACCACAGGGCGCCCTGCCCACCGCCTTCCGTCAGCTCGGGCGGGGCGCCGCGTTCGGCTGGCTGCCCTGGGCGGTGATCGTCTGCCTTGTCGTCGGCGCCGCCGCCGTGCTGCTGATGCGCTCGGACTTCGGCCGTACGCTCGTCGCCACCGGTGACAGCGAACGCGCCGCGGCCCTCGCCGGGGTGCGGGTCGCCCGCGCCCGGATCATCGCCTTCGTCCTCTCCGGGGTCGCCGCGGCCATCGCCGCCGTCCTTGTCGGCGGCTTCTCGGGGGTCTCCGCCCAGGCGGGCCGGGGCTACGAGTTCGAGGCCATCACGGCCGTGGTCCTCGGCGGTGTGGTGCTCGGCGGCGGGCGGGGCTCCGTCGTGGCCGCCATGGCCGGCGCCTTCTCGCTCCAGGCGCTGTTCACCCTGCTCAACCTCCAGGGCGTCTCCGGCGCGCTGGAGTCGACCGTTCAAGGATGCATCGTCATCGCCGCCGTCGGTCTGGGAGCCGCCGACTGGTCCCGGCTGCGACGCCGACGTACGAACCCCTCGGGAGGACAAGCCTCATGACAGCGATCCGCCCCCCGCGCGGAGGCACGCTCCGCGACCGCGCCCTCACCTCGGCCGCCACCCTGCTCGTGGCGGGTCTCCTCGCTTCCTGTACGAGCGACACGCCCCCGGACTCACCGGCCGCCCCCGGCAGCGCCTCCGCTTCCGCGTCCGACTCCGGCAGCGGCGAGCAGTCGGAGTTCTTCGAACAGGCGGAGTACGACCGTCAGTTGGCCCTCGCGAAGGAAGAGCCGCAGGGCCCGGCGGGCAAGCCGTGGGAACAGATGCTCAGCCCCGAACTCATCGACACCGCGCGCTACAAGAAGCAGGGGGCGGGCGGTATCCACCTCTGCTTCTCCAACGCCGGTGTCTTCAACCCCTGGCGCCAGGTCGGTCTGAAGAACATGACGGCGGAGGTCGAACTGCACAAGGAGATCACCGAGTTCACCGTCCTCGACGCGCAGGGCAAGGACGACAAGCAGATCTCCGACATCCAGGAGCTGACCGGCAAGGGCTGCGACGCCCTGATCGTCTCCCCGAACACCACCGCCACCCTCACGCCGGCCGTCGAGCAGGCCTGCGCCAAGGTGCCGGTCATCGTCTTCGACCGCGGTGTGGAGACGGACTGCGCGGTCACGTTCATCAACCCGGTCGGAGGCTACGGGTACGGAGCGGTCGCCGCCGACTTCCTCGTCGAGAAGGTCAAGCCCAAGGGCAAGATCCTCGCCCTGCGCATCTCGCCCGGTGTGGATGTGCTGGAGACCCGCTGGTCGGCCGCGAAGGTCGCCTTCGACAAGAGCGGACTCGACGTCGTCGACGTGAAGTTCACCGACGGTGACCCCGCCAAGGCCAAGGCGGTCGTCACGGACGCGCTGACCCGGCACGGCTCCATCGACGGCGTGTGGATGGACTCCGGCGCGACGGCCGTCGCCGCGGTGGAGGCGTTCGAGGACGCCGGTCAGGACGTACCGCCCATCACCGGTGAGGACCAGCAGGACTTCCTCCAGGCGTGGCAGGAGAAGAAGCTCACCGCGATCGCCCCCACGTATCCGACCTTCCAGTGGCGTACCCCGGTCATCGCGGCCATGAGGATTCTTCAGGGGCAGCAGGTCCCCAAGGAGTGGAAGCTCCCGCAGCCCTCCATCACGGAGGACAACCTCGACACGTACCTCGAACCGGGCATGCCGCCGCTGCACTACGCGATGTGCGGCTGCGCCGATCTGCCCGGGTTCCCCAAGGACTGGGGAGGCAAGTGATGACGCGCTTCCCGCTCGGCGCCAACCCGTGGATCTGGCACTCCCCCGTCGGGGGCGGCGCCCTGTCGGAGGTCCTGCCAAGGCTCGCCGGCTGGGGATTCGACTGCGTCGAGCTGCCACTCGAACAGACCGGGGACTGGGAGCCGGCGGCCACCGCCAAGCTGCTGGACACGACCGGGCTCGCCCCGGCGGCCGTGATCGCGGTCATGCCCCCGGACCGGAATCTCGTACGGACCGATCCGGGCACCGTACGGGCCACCCAGGACTATCTGCTGCGGTGCGTCGACGCGGCCCACGCGGTGGCGGCCCCCGTCGTGGCGGGCCCGGTGTATACGGCTGTCGGGCGTACCTGGCGCATGACCCCCGCCGAACGGGCCGCCGCCTACGCGGAGTTCAGGGAACACATCGCGCCCGTCACCGACCACGCGCGCGCCGCGGGGGTACGGATCGGGGTCGAGCCGCTCAACCGGTACGAGACCGCTCTGCTCAACACCGTCGGCCAGACCCTCACCGCCCTGGACGGCCTCGACCCCTCGGTCATCGGGGTCGCCCTCGACACGTACCACCAGAACATCGAGGAACGCACACTGCCCGGCGCCGTCCGGGAGGCCGGCTCCCGTATCGTCCATGTCCAGGTGTGTGCCAATGACCGCGGCACGCCCGGTGCCGACCATCTCGACTGGGCCGGGTTCCTCACCGCCCTGGACGGTGGCGGCTACCGGGGCGCTCTGTGCGTCGAGTCGTTCACCGCGCACAACGACGCGATCGCCGTCGCCGCGTCCGTGTGGCGCCCGCTCGCCCCCACCCAGGACGGGATCGCCACCGAGGGCCTCGCCTTCCTCCGCCGGGCCCTGGCAGCGCACACCCTCTGATCGGTACCGCACCCGCACACCGAACTCCCCCAGAGAGGACCGGTAATGAGCCGTCATGCTCGCGGCATAAGAAGGGCGGTCATCGCGTCGGCAAGCGCGCTACTGCTCGGGCTCGCCGCGATTCCCGCCGCCGCCACCACCTCCGCGACCAACGAGGAACCCGCCTTCCGTGCCCTGCTCTTCACCCGCGCCGTGGGGTATGTCCACGGTTCCATCCCCGCGGGCATCAAGATGTTCGAGGAGGAGGCGGCCGAGAACAACTTCGAGATCGTCCAGAGCGCCGATCCGGCCGTCTTCGACGACGAGAGACTGAAGGACTTCGACGCCATCGTCATGCTGCAGAACTCCGGCATGGTCTGGGACACCGACGCACAGCGCGACGCGATGGAGAAGTACGTACGGAGCGGCAAGGGTGTCGTCGCCGTCCACAACACCCTCGACATGGGCGTCGAGGAACAGTTCCCGTGGTGGGACGAGACCATCAACGGCGGCGTCCATATGCCGGCCCACTCACCGGGCGTACTCCAGGGAACCGCCAAGGTCGCCGACCGCGTCCACCCCTCCACGAAGGGCCTGCCCGAGCGCTGGGAGCGCCCCGAGGAGTGGTACAACTTCGACCGCAACCCCCGCGGCGACGTGCATGTCCTGGTCACCGCGGACGAGACGACCTACGACCCGGGCGGCTCCGCGATGGGCGCCGACCACCCCATCTCCTGGTGTCGCAACACCCAGGGCGGCAAGGTCTGGGCCACCGCGATGGGACACGACACCCCGGCCTACAGCGAGGCGTTCTTCCGGGACCATGTCATCGGCGGACTGAAGTGGGCCGCGGGCACCGAGGCGGGCGACTGCGGGGGCACCGTCTGGAGCGGCTACGAGAAGGTCACCCTCGACGACAACACCGCCGATCCGATGGAGCTCGATGTCGCCAAGGACGGCCGTGTCTTCTATGTCCAGCGGGGCGGCGAGGTGAAGATCTTCGACCCCGAAGCCCACTCCACCGTCACGGCGGGCAAGCTGGACGTCTACACCGGCGGCGAGGACGGCCTGATCGGCATGGAGCTCGATCCGGACTTCCGAAGGAACGGCTGGATCTATCTGTACCACTCCCCCGCCGGAGCCACGAAGGACATCAACCGTCTCTCCCGCTTCACCATCAAGGGCAACACACTCGACCCGGCCAGCGAGAAGAAGCTCCTCGATGTGCCCGCCTACCGGGACCGCACCTTCCCCGAGCCCGGACACACCGGCGGCGCCGTCGAGTTCGGCCCGGACGGCACGCTCTATCTCGGCGTCGGCGACGACGTACCGCCCAACCTCGACCCCGACTGGCAGGGGTACGCGCCGATCGACTGGCGCCCGGGCAAGGAGATGCTCGACGCCGCGCGCACCGCGGGTAACACCAACGACCTGCGCGGCAAGATCCTGCGCATCAAGCCCACCAAGAGCGGTGGCTACACCATCCCGAAGGGCAATCTCTTCAAGCCCGGCACCAAGAAGACCCGCCCCGAGATCTACGCGATGGGCTTCCGCAACCCGTTCCGCTTCACCGTCGACCAGAAGACCGGATACGTCCATGTGTCCGACTACGGCCCGGACCGCGGGGCCCCCACCACCGCGAGAGGGCCGGAGGGCCTGGTCGAGTACAACGTCATCAAGAAGCCGGGCAACTTCGGCTGGCCGTTCTGCCACGGCGACAACCAGGCGTACGCGCCGTACAACCCGGACACCAAGGAAGTCGGCGCCAAGTTCGACTGCGCGAACCCGACGAACCCCTCGCCCAACAACACCGGGCTCAGCACACTGCCGGACCTGACACAGCCGGAGATCTGGTACGGCTACGGCGCCTCCGAGAAGTTCCCCGAGGTGGGCGAGGGCGGCTCTGCCCCGATGAGCGGTCCGGTCTACCGGTACGACAGCGAGAACCCCTCCCCGACGAAGTTCCCCGCCTACTTCGACGGAGCCGGCTTCTTCTACGAGTGGGCGCGCAACTACGTCAAGGAGATCCGGTTCGACAAGGACGCGAAGCTCCTCAAGATCAACGACTTCCTGTCGTCGGCGAAGTTCAACAAGCCGATGGACATGACCTTCGGCCCCGACGGTTCGCTGTACGTCCTCGAATGGGGCAGTTCCTTCGGCGGCGGCAACAACGACTCGGGCCTGTACCGCATCGACTACGCCCAGGGGCAGCGCATCCCGGTCGCCAAGGCCACGGCCTCCGTCACGAACGGGCCCCTGCCGCTCGACGTCGCCTTCTCCAGCGAGGGCAGCGCGGACCCGGACGGTGACGCGCTGACATACGCGTGGGACTTCGACGGCAACGGCACCTACGACTCCACCGAGGCGTCCCCCACTCACACGTACACCACCGCGGGGGACTTCACCGCCCAGCTCAAGGTCACCGACTCCACCGGCAAGTCGGGCTACGCCAACATCCCCGTCACCGCGGGCAACACCGCGCCGAAGGTGACCATCGACTTCCCGGTGAACGGCAAACTCATCACGTTCGGCGACAAGATCCCCTACAAGGTGACGGTCACCGATCCGGAGGACGGGCCGGTCGACTGCTCCAAGGTCACCGTCAACCCGGCCCTCGGCCATGACGACCACGAGCACCCGACCACCGACATCCCGGGCTGCGAGGGCACCGTGGACACCGGTGACCTGGGCGGCCATCCCGAAGGCGCGGACCTCACCTACGTACTCAACGCCAAGTACACCGACCAGGGCGCCGCGGGAGCCTCCGCGCTCACCGGCTACGGCCGCGCCGTCCTCCAGCCGAAGCACAAGCAGGCCGAGTACTACGACGCGCAGTCCGGCACACGCGTGGTCTCCCAGGCCGGCGCCGAGAACGGCAAGCGCGTCGGCGACATCAGCGACGGCGACTGGATCGCCTTCGACCCGATGAGCGTCGAGGGCGTCAGCGGTGTCAGCTACGCGCTGTCGTCGCCGTACGGCGTCGGCGCGATCGAGCTCCGGGCGGACGCTCCCGACGGGAAGCTCCTCGCCACCACCCCCGTCCCCAACACCGGTGGCTGGGACACCTACAGGGCCACTCCGGCCGTGCCGGTCGAGGCGCTCGCGGGCGCCCACCGGCTGTATCTGGTGTTCACGTCCCCGCAGGACAACTCGTTCGACGTGGACGCGGTGGAGTTCATCAGCCCGTAGGGCGCCGGTACAGCAGGCGCCGCGCGCCCGGTGAGTCCACCGGGCGCGCGGCGCGCTCTGTCGTCGTGCGTTCGGATCGGTCCGGGTCAGTTCGAGTGGGCGGAGGCGGACGGGTCGAGCGGGCCGTTCCTGCCGCGGAGGACGGCGTATCCGACACCGATGCCGACCGCGACGGGCCATTCGAGTACGCCCACCACACCCATCGCTCCAAGACCCAGGTAGAGCGGCAGCCCGCCCTTGGCCGGCAGCACCTCGCGGGCCACCGCCACGGGGACCATCGCCGCCTTGACCGCGTCGTCGGTGACGCGGTTGAAGGAGGGGACAGTGACGGTGAAGGTGTGCCGGCCGTCGCTCGCCGAGCTCTTGGCACGCTTCGTGGTCGCCGCTTCCTTCGCGGTCTTGGGGCCGGCGCCGCTCCCGCGGCTCCGGTGTGTCGCGGCGGCCGGAGCGCCCGCCGACCCCGCGGCCCGTTTCGCCTTGGCTGTAGAGCGCGACGCCTTCGTGCTCGCCGCTCGCTTCCCCGTCGCAGTGGGCGTGGTCACCATTCTCACATCCGCACTTGGGTAGAGATAACCGCATTCGCACCTTCTGGGAGAAAGCCTACCCGCACGTTCGGGTGGCCTGCGAGCCGAGCCGGAGCCGGATGGCCCGCCCAACGCGCGGGCGCACAGCGGCCGGGTCACGATGGGTCGGGTTCGAGCCGAAACGGGTTCCTGCCGGGAGATGGGTGCCGATGCCGTCGCTGTCAGAGGTACACCTGCCGGATATGGGCCTGCCGCGCGTACGGCTGCCGGAGCTCCCCTCACCGGCGACGGTGGCCGGTGCCGTGGCGGGCGGAATTACCGCCTGCGCACGCGGTACGGCGAACGCCGCCGCCGCGCTGGCCGGTCTCGGCCGGCGCGATGTGTGGACGGGCGAGGACCACAGCCACATCGAGGTACGGGGGGTGCAGGGGCCGCGCGGGATGTGGGTGGCCCGAGCCGTCGAGGGCGCGCTCGAAGGACACCCGGGCGTGCTGTGGGCGCGGGTGAACGCGCCCTCCGAGCGGGTCGTGGTGGCGCTGGCCTCACCGCCGCCGCCCCAGCACGAGCTGATCCGGCTCATCGCGGAGGCCGAGGAGCACGGGTCCGCTGGGGCGGCCGAGCCGGACGAGCCCGGCGAGCTGGACGAGTGGACCCCTGAGCCCCACCACCCGTCCGAGGGAGCGCACCGGCGGCAGTCCCTCCCGGCTCTGGCCGCCGACGCCACGGGTCTGCTGCTCACCGCCGTGACGAGCCTGTCGCCGTGGACGCCGCTGCCGGCCGAGGTCGGCGCGCTGGCCGCGGCCGTACAGCAGCACCCCCGGCTGCGGAAGTGGACCACGAAGGGACTGACCGGGCAGGAACAGGCGGAGTCGCTGGTGCCCGTGCTCAGCGCGCTGGCCCAGGGCGTGGCCACCCGCGGTGAAGGGCTCGTCCTGGATGTGGCCCAGCGGGTGGCGCAGTGGCGGGAGGCCAACGCGTACCGCACGGCATGGGCCGAGGCCGAGGAGCGCCTGGTGCGCGGGCCCGATCACGCGACGGCCGAGCCGATCGTGGTGGAACGGCCGGGCCCCGCACGCCAGGACGTCACCTCCCGCTACGCGGAGCGGGCCATGGGGCTGGGTGTACTGGCCGGTGGCGCGGCCCTGCCGTACGCCGGTCCGCGACGCGCCCTGGCGGTCGCGCTGTCCGCCGTGCCGAGGGCGCCGGGGGCGGGCCGGGAGGGGTTCGCGACCAGCCTCGGCAGGTTTCTGGCGCTGCGCGGTGTCGTGGCCATGGACCGCGGCGCGCTGCGCCGGCTCGGCCAGGTCGACACCGTGGTCCTGGACGAGGAGGCGCTGCGCAGCGGTGGGCACGAGCTGACCGACGCGGCGCTGCTCGCCGGCGCGGAGCCCGAGCAGGTCGCCGACCGCCTCTTCGCGCTGTTCGATCCGGCGGCCCCCCGGCGCGTACACAGCGATGACGGCTGGGTGCTCGGCCCGCTGGAGGAGCTGGAACTCACGGAGCGCACCGGGCGGCAGGCCGCGGGGCGGCTGAGGAAACAGGGCAGCGAGTACGTACTCGGTCTGGCCGAGGGGCACCGGTTGCGTGCCGTGGCGGGGGTGGCCGCGCAGACGCTGCCGGGCGCGCAGGCGCTGGCGGCGGCGGCCCGCCGGGCCGGCATCCGCGTGGTGCTGGCCGGGGACCGGGCGGACTACGCCCCAGGGCCTGTACGGCGGATCTCCGCGGGCCCGCAGGGGTCCGCCGGACAGGCCCTGGGCTTCGCCGACGCGGTGGTGCCCGGGGGCGGTCGCCTGGTGGCGTCCGTACGGGGGTTGCAGGCCGATGGCGCGGTGGTGCTCCTGGTGTCGGGCAACCGCCGGGCGCTGGGCGCCTCCGACTGCGGGCTGGGGGTGTATCGCGAAGAGGACCCGCCGGCCTGGGGTGCCCACTTGCTGCTCGGTTCCGACCTGGAGTCGGCGGCGCTGATCCTGACCGGTGTGGGAACGGCCCGGCAGGTCGACCGGGACAGCGGCGTGCTGGCCGCGGGGGGCAGCGGAGTCGGCGCGGTCGCGGCCTTGCACGCCCCTCCGGCGCACGCGTGCGCTCGCGGCCAGGCCGTGAGCAATTCCGCGGGCGCGGTCGCCTTCGGCCTCGGTGTGTGGCGTGCCCGGCAGTTGCTGTCCCGCCCGATCATCCCGGCCGCGTCGACCGTCCCCTGGCATCTGATGCCCTCGGCGGTGGTGCTGGACAGGCTCGGCACGACCATCGACGGTCTGACCTCCGAGGAGGCCGCCGCCCGGGGCAAGGGCTCGCCGGGCGCGGGCGAGCCGCTGCGGGTGAGCCTCCCGTCCGCGTTCATCGATGAGCTGGCCAATCCGCTGACGCCGGTGCTGGCGGCCGGGACGGCGCTGGCCGCCGCGATGGGATCGCGTACGGACGCGGCGCTCGTGGCGGCGGTCACCGCGACCTCCGCCTTGGTGGGCGGCGTCCAGCGGGTGCGGACCGAACGAGCCCTGGCCGGGCTGACCGCGCGCTCCGCGATCGGCACACGGGTGCGAAGGGCGGGCGCCGAGAGGCTGGTCACGGCCGAAGACCTGGTGCCTGGCGATGTCATCGTGCTGCGGCCGGAGGATGTGGTTCCCGCCGACTGCCGGCTGCTGACGGTCGAGGGCCTCGAAATGGACGAGTCCTCGCTGACCGGGGAGTCGCTGCCCGTCGCCAAGGACCCCATGCCCGCGGTGGCCTCACAGATCACCGAGCGGACCTCGATGCTCTACGAGGGCACCACCGTCTCCGCGGGCGAGGCCACCGCGGTCGTCGTGGCCACCGGCGCGGCCACAGAGGTCGGGCGCAGCATCGCCACCGCCCGGCTGGCGGCCCCGGTGACCGGGGTCGAGGCGCGTCTGACGTCGCTGACCAAGGCCAGCCTGCCGGTCGCGATCGGCTCCGCCGCCGCGGTGGCCGGAGCCGGGCTGCTGCATGGCCACCGTCTGTCGGACGGCCTCGCGTCGGCCGTCAACCTGGCCATCGCCTCCGTACCCGAGGGGCTTCCGTTCCTGGTCAACGCGGCCCAACTGGCCGCCGCCAGACGGCTGGCCGACCATGGGGCACTGGTGCGCAACCCCCGTACGATCGAGGCTCTCGGCCGCGCCGACGTGCTGTGTTTCGACAAGACCGGCACTCTCACGGAGGGAAACCTTCAGCTCTCCGCCATCAGTGACGGCGAGCGGTCGCTGCCCATCGAGCGGCTGCCCGTCCCGCACAAAGAGGTTCTCGCCGCCGCGCTGCGCGCCACCCCGCCCGCCCGGCAGGCCGAGCCCATGGCCCACCAGACCGACCGGGCGGTGGTGGCGGGCGCCCGCAAGGCGCGTGTGTCCGTCAACCGTGGCGCCTCCCGCTGGCGGCGCACCGACACCTTGCCGTTCGATCCGTCCCGCGCGTACCACGCCACGGCGGGCCGTACGCCGCGCGGCCCGCTGCTGAGCGTCAAGGGCGCGCCGGAGAACATTCTCAAGCGCTGCCACTCCCTGCGCGTGGCCGGTCGGGCGACCCCGCTCGACGGTGCCACGCGCGAGGAACTCGAAGCGGATGTGGAGGAGTTGGCGAGCGAGGGGCGTCGCGTGCTCGCCGTGGCCGAACGGAGGCTGCGCGCGGACGAGGATCTCTCCGACGACGCCGTGAACGACCTCGTGTTCCTCGGCTTCATCATCCTGGCCGACCAGCTGCGCTCCGGGGCGGCCCCGGCCACCGCCCGGTTGCGGCAGGCCGGGGTGCAGACGGTGATGCTCACGGGTGACCACCCCGCCACCGCCGAGGCCATCGCGGCCCATGTCATCGGCGCGGAGGCGCGGATTGTCTGTACGGGGCCCGAACTGGACGAGCTGGACGACGCCCGACTCGACGCCCTGCTGCCGACGGTGGACGTCATCGCGCGGTGCGGCCCGCACCACAAGGTCCGTATCGTCCAGGCCTACCAACGCCTCGGCAAGGTCGTGGCGATGACCGGTGACGGCGCCAACGACGCACCCGCCATCCGGCTCGCCGATGTCGGGATCGCGCTCGGCCAGCGTGGCACCCCCGCCGCCACGGCCGCGGCCGACCTGGTCATCGGCGACGACCGGCTGGAGACCATCGTCATCGCCCTGACCGAGGGCCGCGCCATGTGGACCTCGGTCAGGACCGCGCTCGCCATCCTCATCGGCGGCAACCTCGGCGAGATCGCCTTCAGTGTGCTGGCCTCGGCCTTCACCGGCACCGCGCCGTTGAGCGCCCGCCAGATCATGCTCGTCAACCTGCTCACCGACCTCGCTCCCGCGCTCGCCATCGCCGTACGCCGGCCCAGCGAGGACACCGGGGAACAGTTGCTCCAAGAGGGCCCCCAGCAGTCGCTGGGGACCGCGCTCAGCCAGGAGATGGCGCTGCGCGGCATCACCACCTCCCTGGGCGCGGGCCTCGCCTGGGGCACCGCCCGTCTCACCGGCACCAGACGCCGGGCGAGCACGGTCGGCCTCGCCTCCGTGGTGGGCACCCAGCTCGCCCAGACCCTCAACAGCGGTGGCGTGGACCGCAACGTGCTCACGGCGGCGCTCGGCTCGGCGGCCGTGCTGGTGGGCATCATCCAGACCCCGGGCATCAGCCAGTTCTTCGGCTGCACACCGCTCGGCCCGATCGCGTGGGGCATCACCCTCGCGTCGATCACCACGGCCACGCTCCTGCACACGACTCTGCCCCCGCTGGCCGAACGTCTCGCCGGAACGGGCTGGTTGGCCGCGACGACCGGGGAACGACCACAGGACTCGGCCGCCACGGCATCGCCCGGACCCCTCGAAGCCGTGCCGGCGCTGCTGGAGCAGTTCCTCCGCTCCGTTCGCCTCGTGGACGGCCCGCTGCCTGCCCGGAGATCCGCCGACCACGCGTCGGACGACCGTGATCGGCCGGGGAAGCTCACCCTGTGACGTCGAGCGAGCCGCTCTCGGTCCACCGCCCCGTGTAACCGGAGTCCGTGAACGAGCCCCGGTGGCTGGCAGCCGGCTCGTAGCAGCCGTCGCACAGTCGGTCGAAGGGCAGCGCGGTGCCCGCGGCCCAGATCTGCCCGGTACCGCCCGTGGGCAGCACTCGTCCCTCCGCGTCGCGGACCGTCACACGGACCCGGGGCACGGCGGCACCCATGCCGACATGGCCCGCCGGGTTCCGCGCGTCCGCCGTGCAGTCGACCGCCGTCCAGGGCAGGGCGCCGTCGCGGGGCGAGAACTCCGCCAGCAGCCGTGTGAAGGGCATCAGTTCGGCATGGCGCGCCACGAGCCCGGCCGGCAACGGACCACCGGTGATCAGGACCGTGCCCGGCCGCTCCCGCGCACCCGGCCGGGATTCCGCCAGCACCGCGTCGTATTCCTCCGGTCCGTACACCGCGGCCGTACCCGGACCGCGGAGGTGGGGCACGGCCTCGATCGCACCCGGGGGAGCTCCGTGAAACCTGCTTCCCGCCGCGACCGCCCACCACATCGCGAGCAGGGCCCTGACGCCGCCCGGCTCCTGACGCACCGTCACGCCACGGGTGGGCCGGCCGGCCCGGCGCAGCCGGGCACCGACCGCGAACAGCCAGGCCCGGTGGTCGACGAGATGCCCTGTCACACCGTCGTCGGCGCCGAGTTCGGTCAAGAGGTAGGCGACATCGGCCGGGCCCGACCGCGGCAGCGAACCGTCCACCCGGAGGGGCGTGATCTTCGCCCACGTCCGCTCGTCGTCCAGCACCATCGCGGGAAGCGACCACCGCTCCTTGGTGGCACCGCTGCACAGTACGAGCGTGGCGCCGCTCAGACAGGCGATCCGCGCGAGGGAGGCGTCATCGAGCCCCCGTGGCACCGGAACGCACACCGCGCCCAGCTTGAGCACGGCCAACTGGGCCACCAGCGCCTGGGCGTGGTCCGAGCAGTGAACGAGTACGGGGTCGCCGAGTTGCACCCCGTAGCGCAGCAGCGCCGAGGCGAGGCGGCCCGAGCCGCTCTCCGCCGATTCGTAGGTGAGTACGCGACCGCCGTCGGCGACGACCACCTCGTGGGGGCGCCTGGCCGCGGCGAGACCGAACAGCCCGTCCAGGGTGCCCGAATGCGCGGCGCCCTCCCTGAGTCCGGTCAGGACCGCGCGGCCCCCGCCGCGCCGAGTCGCATCGGGTGTACCCGCGATGGTCGTGGTCGCTGTGCTCACTCAGGGCCCCCAGGAATGACGTGCTCGCTTCGTCGGAAGGGAGGCCCGGAATCCGGCGGATCAGTGATTCCCGCCCCAGGCGCCCCGCCCAGTGTCGCGGTGCCGGTCTGGGCAACTTCTTAAGACAATGTGCATTCCCGGGCACTTAAGGGGCTGTCCGGTCGAGGCGGAGGTCAGGGGCGCGTGGCCGTCGCCAGCCAGACGGCGCCGCGCACCCGGACACCGTCCGGGGTTTCGTACGGCCGGAGCGCGGCCCTCACCCGCTCGCGGGCATCGCTGACGACCTTCTCGTCCAGCCCGTCGAGGTTGAAGCGGACCGGTCCCATCGCGAAGTAGAAATCCACGGCCTCGTCGGCGTCTCGCCCCCAGTCGACGAGCCCCTCGACGGCGTCCACCCTCACCCCGGTGAATCCCGCGGCCGTGAGCACTTCATGGACACGAGCGGGGTCGGAGAGCGACACCATGCCCCGCTGCGCGGGAGAGGGCCGGCTGATGAGCGCGTTCACCGGCGCGAAGATCCGGGCCGATTCCCCGTCGGGGGAGGGCAGTTGTGGGCAGATGAAGGCGAGCCGGCCGCCGGGCCGCAGCGCGCCGCCGATATTGCCGAACGCGGCGACATGGTCGGCGAAGAACATGACCCCGCCCCGGCTGACGGCGACGTGGTAGTGGCCGGAGGGGAAGGCGTGAACCTGCGCGTCGCCCTGCTCGAAGACCGCGTTGGCGACGCCTTCCTCGGCGGCGACGGCCCGCGCCCGCTCCACCATGGGGGCGGAGATATCGATCCCCACGGCCTGCCCCGCGGTCGCCCTGCGGGCAGCGAGGCGGGTGGTCTGGCCCGTGCCGCATCCGATGTCGAGCACGCGATCGCGCTCACCGATCGCGGCTGCCTCGAACAGCGCGTCGTTGAATCCGCCGTTCAACGAGTCGTAGCGGTCGGGGTTGTCGGCCCAGTGTGCTCCCTCGTGGCCGTTCCACGCGTCTGCTTGCTGGCTGTTGGCGATCGGCTGCATGGACACTCCACGGCTCTGATTCAACTAGAGTTGCTCTCCAGTCTCCAACTCCAGAGATAGAGCGCGGTCGTGGGTGACGTCAAGCCGGCCGGGGTCAGACGCCGATCAGTTCGAAGGCTATGGCCGGGATACCACCGAACCGCTCGCCGAACGTCCGTACCTTCCTCTCCAGAAACGCACGGGCGTCCGCCATGGGATGGTCCGGGCCCAGATAGTCGAGATAGGACCGATGAGCCTCCAGGGCGGCCACGCCCTGGTCCAGGAAGCCCGTCACATCGACGGCGTGGTCGGCGAGTGGGGAGCCGCCGACGGCGGCGTACCGGACGCCCTTCCAGGGTTCCAGCCCGTCCTCGGCGAGTTCGGGGAAGATCCAGCGGTTGCCGGCGTCACCCGCCGCGTCCAGCAGGGCGCGGCCCACATGACGGTGGTCCGGGGAGTTCCAGTCGCCGCCCCGCCATCGCTCATGGAAGTTGAGCGTGACCAGGATGTCCGGACGATGCCGTCGGATGGCGGCGGCGATGTCGCGGCGCAGCGGCAGACCGTACTCGATGACGCCGTCCCGGTGATCGAGGAACTCGACCGCCTTCACACCGACGAGGGCGGCGGCCCGCAACTCCTCCTGTTCCCGGACACGTGCCGCCTCCTGGGGATCCACGGTGTCCATGCCGGCCTGCCCGCGTGTCACCATCAGGTAGACCACCTCGCGGCCCGCGGCGGTCCAGGCCGCCACGGCACACGCCGGGCCGTACTCCAGGTCGTCGGGGTGGGCGACCACGGCCAGCGCGCGCTGCCAGTCGTCGGGCATCGGGGCGTACGGTTCGGGCACGGGCGGTTCAGCCCTTCTCCGCGGCGGGGGTCCACACCGGCTCGTACTCCGCGTGGTCGATGCCGCGCTCCCAGACGGCGTCGAACGCCTCGGTGCACCTCTTCGCCAGGGCCGGGTCCTCGGTCAGTTCGTGCGGTCCCCACGAGCCGTCGCCTGCGAAGTGCGTGAAACGGACCAGCCGGCCGTCGAACACCCAGAAGTCGTTGCCCGGCAGCAGCAGGTCGGACACCTGACGGCGGGGCAGCCAGCGCACCTTCTCGCCGGCCGGGACGTTGACGATGGTCGTCGTCTCCCACTCGTAGCGTATGAAGTCCGTGACCGGCTCCGAGACGATCCGCAACCGCCGCCAGTCGACACCGCGGCCCACGGTCTCCTGCACGAGCTCGACCCAGTCGAGATGCCGGTCGTATTCGATGGGCTTACCGGCCTGCCAGTCCACGAAAAGCGCGCCTTGGGGGGTGTACATGTCGCGCATCTCAAGATGGACAGCCGAATGTTTCGCCTGGCCGATGAGTTCCTTGAAAGCGGGCAGATTACTGGACATGACTGACTCCTCTGGATGAGCCGGAAGGAAATGGCCGGGTCGAAGGCTCATTGTCGTGGCGTGGTGGTGGGCACAGCGTCGCGCAGATTGCTCTCTTCGGAATCGGAGACGCGTGTGCGCACGGCCCAGCGCACGGCCGGACCGCTGAGCGCCAGGGAGACCATGAAGAGGGCCGCGAGCAGCAGCCAGCCGGCCAGGCCGAGCCGGTCCGGCACGGTCGTCACGAGGACGGGGCCCGCGATCACCGCCAGGGCGTCGCCGGTGGCGAAGACCCCGCCGTACTGCCCCTGGGCGTTGTCGGGCGCCAGCTCGTACCGCAGACCCCAGCGGGCCGCCTCCCCCCAGATCTCGCCGAGCGTGAAGAGTACGGTGGCGATGGCGAGCACCGCGGCGGCGGCCCACCCCGGGATGCCGCCGGACAGGGCCGCTGCCGCGCACGCGACCGCGAGCACCAGGAACGCCCATCGTTGCAGGCGGCTCGCGCCGGGCACCGTGTCGGCGTCACGGGCGACATACACCTGCAGGAACACCACCATCAGCGTGTTGATGAGCATCAGCCACGCCGCCATCGCCCGCGGCGCGTCGGTATGGGTCACCAGCCACAGGGGGATGCCGAGCGCGAGCACGGTCGGACCGATCCTGGCGAGCCCGGACACCTGGGCGACCAGGATGTACGGCAGGTCACGCACCGCCGAGGGCCCGCCGTTCCGACGTGGCCTCCTGGGCTGCCGGGGCACCCGCGGCAACCGCATGTACAGGCCTGACACGACCACCATGGCGACCGCGTTGCCCCAGAACAGGGCGAGGTAGACATCGGGCGAGTCGACGGCGATGACGAAGCCGGCCGCCAACGAGGCCAGCGCGAAACCTCCGTTGAACACGGATCGCATATAGGCCGACAGTTTCACCCGCCCTTCCTTGCCCATGACCCCCGACACCAGTGCGCCGCGCGCCACATGGCCGGTCTGCTCGGCGGTGCCCAGCAGCGCCGCCATGACCACGTACATGGGGAAGGAGTGGACGAACGCCGCTGAGATCAGCATCGCCGCCTTGCACAGCGCGAGCACGGCGGTCGTGCCGCGTGGCCCGAAGCGGTCGGCCAGGAAGCCGACCGGGACACCCAGCACGAGGGCCATCACACCGGCTGTCGACAGGCCGATGCCCACCTGCCCCGGGGACAGTCCCACCACCCGGACGAAGTAGACGGCACCGCCCGCCATGTACAGGCCGTTGCCGAGACTCGCCACGGCTGTGCACAGCACTAGGAGCCGCCCCGGTCCTGGGTCCGGTAACAGCTTGGACCAGATCGAGGTACGGCCCCGCCGAATCCGCTCGGCATCGGTCATGTGCAGGCTCCCGCCCGAAATGAGGATTGACGACCTGTCAGGACGCGGGCATGATCGAAAATTCTGTGACGGCCGCGTCGAAAGGGATTTTCATGCCACATTCGTTCGTCCCCATCGGTACCGTCCGCGGATCGCGGCAGGAATCCGTCGAGGACAACTGGGGAAGCGTCGAATGCCGCATTGAATTCGATCCGGAGGAATTGGAGGCGGACGCGACGCTCGGGCTGGGCGACTACTCTCATATCGAGGTCGTGTTCCTCTTTCACCGGATCGACCGGGTCTGCCGGGGAACGCAACACCCGCGTGGAAATCCGTCGTGGTCCCGAACGGGCATACTCGCCCAGCGCGCGCCGAACCGGCCCAATCACCTCGGTGTCACCATCTGTGAACTGCTGGCGGTCGACGGTCTCACGCTCTCCGTCCGCGGTCTCGACGCGCTCGACGGCAGCCCGGTGCTCGATGTCAAGCCCTGTCTCCCGGAGTTCGCGCCGCGCGGCGAGGTCCGTGTACCGCGCTGGTCCACCGAATTGATGAGCCACTACTTCTGAGCTCCCCGGCCTCTCCACCGTCGGTGCCGCCTGTGTCGTACGTGTGGTCATCGCGTCCCTACGTCGGTTCGTGCCGGGCAGGGATCCCCGGCGGATCGGCGGGCACGTGAGCGACCAGGTCCGTGCGCCCCGAGGCGATCAGCGTGTTGATCTCGTCCGCCGAGAGGTCCACCGCCGAGAGCAGCGCCACCGGGAGGTTTCCGGCGAACGTCAGCTCCTCGGCGCGCCTGGTGCGGGCGATACGGCCCGTTCCGGGCTGGGCGGGTACGGCGAGGAAGTCGAAGCCTCGCGCCGCGGCGTCGACCGCGACGGCGGCCGGATCCCCGGCCGTCGACCCGTCCGGGGCGGACGCCGGGACCAGCAGTCCCACCGCCCGGGCACCCGCGGCCTTCACCACGCGCGGATCGGTCGCGCCGTCCACGACCGGGCAGCGCACGGCACCGTCCGCCGTGCGCAGGATCAGTCCGCCCGGCTTCTCCCAGGAGCCGTCCGCCTCCGCGACACGGCTCTCCAGGAGCAGCCCCCCGATGGTGAGCGGCACATCACGGGGCTCGGCGTCGGTGGGACGGCCCGCGAGCCGGTGCACGGTCCCTGCCACGAACTCCGGGTCGCGGTGGCGCAGCCGGTCGAAGGTGTTCACCGGCCGCCGGCTGCGCAGAGCGAAGACCGTGCGGTGGCCGTTCGTCCGGTCGCGCCGGCAGAGTGTCTCGAACCACTCCACGCTCTCGCGGGCCTCGGCCTGCGCCGCCGCGATCACCGTTCGGCGGGTGCGCGCGTAGGTGTCGAGCGCCTCGGTGACCGTGGTCCCCTCGGCGAGCGCGCCGGCGAGGCACAGCGCGTCGTCGATCGCCAGTGTGGTCCCGGAGCCGGTGGAGAAGTGCACGGTGTGCGCCGCGTCGCCGATGAGCACGGACCGCCCGTCGTGCCAGCGCTCGTTGACGATGGTGCGGAACGGCTGCCAGCCCGATGTCTGGGCGTGCAGCGGCGCACCGCGCAGCTCGTCGGTGAAGATCGCGGCGAGCCGCTTCTCGACCTCGGGGAGCGGCCGGTCGTCGAGCCCGTGCCCGGCCAGGGTGGCGGGGTCCGCCTCGACGATGAATGTGCTCTCGTCGGCGGCGTGCGGATAGGAGTGCACGATCAGCAGCCCCGGACGGAGGTCCTTGAGGACGAACGAGGGCTCACACACGACGGGCGCGGCGGCCCACAGGAACCGGGTACGCCCGGCGGTGACGGTCGTGCCGAACGTCCGGGCCCGGGAGCGGCGTAACCGGCTGCCCGCCCCGTCGGCGAGGACGATCACATCGGGCGCGTCCCGCCCCTCCGGTATCGAGGTGACGGTCCGGCGGATCAGGCGCACCCGCGGCATGTCGGCCGCCAGTCCGCGCACATGGCGGTGGAAGGTCCGGCGACGCAGTCCCACCATGCCGTAGGCACCCGACCAGATGCGCTCGTCACCGCAGAGCGTCAGGGTGCGGTGCCAGCTGCCCCTGGCCGTCGCCGGCAGCGCGAAGGCGCGCGGGAAGACGCGCTGGACGTGCTCCATGAAGTCGGTGGACATGACGATTCCGGCGCCCGGTCCCCGGCTGTCCCGGTCGTAGAGATCGATGGTGATGTCCGGTCGTAGGCGCGAGAGTTCCAGGGTGAAGAACGCCCCCGCCGCCCCCGCCCCGACGACCGCCACATGGCGCGGCGGCCGACCGGTCATCGGGGCGACCCGTCCCAGTGGAAGCGTTCGCCGCGCGCGAGCGCCGCGCCCCGCGACGCCGCCATCATCTCGCCGCTGGCCACCTTCATGATGGTCATGAACTCACCGAACTCGGGCTCCGGGGCGGCCAGGCCGGCGCCGGCCCGGGCCATCAGCTCCAGCCAGCGCAGCCGGTGCTCCCGCGCGATGAGGACATGGCTGTGCGCCTGATGCAGACGCGGTTCCCAGGCCGCCGTCAGGTCGTTGTCGCCGTACATCCTGACGAAGTGCGCGGCGAGGCGATCGGCGTGCTCCGCCCAGTCGGGCACCGGGAACAGCGGCGCCAGCACCTCGTCCTCGGATACGAGTTCGTAGAAGCGGGCGGTCAGAGCCCGGAAGAACGGCTCTCCGCCGATCGCGGCGTAGAAGTCCTCGACTCTGCGGTCGACCTGTGACGGGGTCATCCGGTCACCGGACCTGAGCCCCTGGTCGGCTACGAGCAACACCTTGCCGTCGTGTTGTGGTATGGGTTGTGGCGGCACGGAAATCTCCTCCTCAGTCGAGCAACAGCGCTGCCGCGGACAGTGTGTTGACAGTGCATCCGCGGAGCTTCTTCGCCTGGAGCGTGCCGAGGCCGTAGGCCATCGACGTAATGCCCAGCCGCGGGGCGAGTTCGGCGGGCCGGTAGAACATCGTGGCGAAGTAGGTGAACGAGGCGTCCTGGCGGTCGTAGTCGGTGCCGCTCATCAGAACCGTCCACCGTGCCCCGTCGCGGACAAGGAGGCTGAACGAGAGGAGGGCGTCGTCCTGCCGCGCCTCCACCACCATGACGTTCCGCGGGCCGAAGTGCTCGCGGAGGTGCCGCAGTGAGCCGGCCTCACGCTCCGCGTCCGGGGTCCCTCCGTATTTGGTCACGATCTGCGCGCGCAGCCGCACCAGTTCCGGCTCCTGGTCCCGGACGGCGCGCTCGCTGATCACCACGCCGCGGAGCGCGATGTCCCGCAGCTCACGGCGCACGGCGAAGCGGCGCTTGCGCGGCAGCCCGGCCACGTATCCGTCGAAGTCCGACCAGGTGACGTCCATGTCACAGCGGTCGACCATCGGGACCACGTCGAAACCGCGCGTGCGCAGGGCGTCCAGGAACTCCGGGAAGTCGGGTCTCAGGAACAGCGCCGCGATGCTGCGCATGCCCTGGTCCCGGCACCAGTCGACGAGCCCGTCGACATAGGCCCGCACCGCCGCGGGATCGTGTGCGCCCGGTCCGACGGGGGCGGTCTCGTAGTTCGGGAACATCAACAGGCAGCAGGGAAAGACCTCTTCGGGTGCGAGCCCCTGCCAGGGGTGCGGTCCGTGCTCGGCCACGCCCTCGTCGACGGACCCGCCGGAGAGCACTCGGTGGGGGTCGAACCGCACATGGCCGGTCGGCCGGTCGACGGGACCGCCGACGAGCGCCACGGACGGTCCCCGGTCGCCGGAGAGCTCCAGTGTGCGCGCGCCCCCGGGGATCCGTCCCTCGGCGAGCGTGATCCAGCGTCGGCTCAGTGTCACCGGAGCGCCGACGCCCAGGAACTCGTCCCAGTCGTCCGCCACCCCCGTCCGCACCGCGAAGGTGCCGGGGGAAGGCCGCACGACGGCGGTGGCTGCCGGTGGATCATCCATCTGCGTCACGGCGGTCATTCCTTCGGTTGTCTCTGTGCCGCCTCTGCCTCCGGCGCGGGGCCCGGGTGTGCCGGGCCCCGCGCCTGGGGCGTGTCTTCAAAGTAGCGCCGTCCGCCCGGAGGGCGGGCCCGGCGGCGTCCG
>NZ_JBFAZD010000045.1:0-52060 GCF_040681655.1 Streptomyces sp. NPDC051662 | reverse complement strand
CGACATCTCGAAGCGTGGAGAACGGCCGCCCCAGCTGTCCCGAGAAGAACCGCAGATCAGCAGGTCGGGTGACCAGCGAGGATAAACGCCAAGCTTAGTCGCTGCCGCGCCCGCTGCGGGAGTTAAATAAAGGAGCTCGCCTTGGATCTCGGATTCGAACGCATCGCCGTTATGCTGGCTTTGGTTTGGTGGATCTCGAACGTGTGTATCGCTGGCAGTATGAGGTTTTATACTCGCTTCGACATCAAATTTCCTCGCTAGCGACCTCATATTCGTTAGCCTTCCGGCCAGCTTCTAGCCCTTGCCTTTCTGACGGTCGACATCGCTGCGGCATGACTCCTGGGCGGGAGTGGCAGAAGACTCCCAGTTGCACTTTGCTGGGTATTGGCGTGCTGAGCCCGGCGAGCGTGGATGCAAGTCCATTAGTCTGGCGAGGTGCTCGATGAAGCCTCGGCTTGAGGCCGGCGGGCGTTAGCCGAGGCTTCTGGAAAATTGTTACGGACACCACGTGGTCTAGCTACAAAGAAACCCCAAGTCGCTGACTTGGGCCTTCGTCGTGGAGCGGGTGACGAGAATCGAACTCGCGCTCTGCGTTTGGGAATCACAGGTGCTTTGTTTGCTTCCTTGCAGGTCAGCGGCTTAAGTGGGTGTCGGGCGTGATCTGTGGAGTCGCTGTTACGCGCTCCGATTGGCCGTGGTTCACCGCCTCGACTGGCTCGACAGTGGTGCGATATGGATGAGTGCCACTTCGCCGTCGCTGTCGAGGAGGTGGCAGGGGGCATCGGTGCTGGGCAGGGGAGTTGACTGCATCGAGTTGAAGTTGGACGAGGTCCTACAGGAAACCTCCGACATTCGTGGCGACGTCGCCGACCACGAGACCAGGCTCCGTGCGCTGGAGCGTGCTCGGTGGCCGCTGCCCACGATCACCGCGCTGGCCGCTGTCGCCGCCGTGGTGATCGCGCTCTACCGCTGGCCTGCACGCGCCACGCCCCTCCGTCCAGCTTCCGGGCTGGACAGAGGGGCGCTCTCCGCGTTTCCCGCCTAAGGCGCCCTCAGCAGCTGAGGACCTTACTAGAGCCCTGCGCCGCGTCGTGCTGGGACCACCGCGGTCACACCCAGACGCTTCGCTCGGTTCCCCAGCCCCAAGCGCCGAGGGCTTCGCCGCCATAGGCACCTGCCTGGAGGTACACACGCCCATCCGTACGCAGACGGCCCGTTTCCTTGATCGCCGTTGTTGTCAACTCGTCGGTGCAGGACCCTCGCGTATACCGCCAGCTTTCGGCACTGGACCCGAAAGCCAGGCTCCACAGCTGATCCGGTCCTTGTTTGCGGATGCACCTGGCTTTCACGGTGCCTTTCAGTTCATAGCGGTCACCGGTCCGGGTGACCGTGCCCGTGATGTCCACGTTGTAGTAATTTTGGGCATAGTTACTGCCCGACTTGTACGTCACATGGAAGTCCTTTGGTGCGGCAGCCGCGGGGTTGATCCCGCTCAGCGTGACCAGCACCGCCGTTACCGCACAGAGCGCGAACCGGGCAGCGGCCCGGCAGGCCCCAACCGCCCATTGCCTGGACGTCATCGTTCCTCCAGAGGAGTCGAAGAAGTTCGGATCTCTCGCTGGGACTGTCGAGGAGAGGAAACCGCGAGGCCCGGGGCACGAGGTTCTTCATCACCGCGCCCGCATCCTGGACCGGATCGTGAACCTCCGGAGCGATCGGGCTGGACACGCCACCGTCGACGAGCGGGGACGCATCCGCACGTGCCGCTCCGGAAGAACGGGGAGTCAATGCGGCGCCTGCCGTGGTCAGCCGACAGGAACACTTGACCACCTCGCCCTCCGGTTCGACCGCAATACCCCACTACGTGCAATCCCGGTCCTCACCCTGCCCGCAACGACCCCTGGCATAGCCGAGGCACGGCAGGACAACCCCATGGGGTGACAGGGGGAAACGTGGATTCGATACGGCCGGGCCACCAGCCGGGCTGAGGGAAGCCTGATCGCCCTCTACCGCTGACCCGCACGCACCGCGCCCCTGCTCTCCCACGGGAGGGCAGGGGCGCATTGGTCGTGCCCAGGACTCGGCGGCCTATTTCACTTGAAGCGGTGGGGGCTGGAAACGGAGCGTCAGCTACCACAGCCAGCCCCCGACCCTACCCGTTTGAAGGACAGCAAAGCCCCCGGTCAGCGGGGCGTCATCGCTGGGCGATGGGGAGGGCTGCTGAGGTCAGGTGGGCCAGCTCGTTGTGCCCGTACTCGTTGGGGTGAGCCGCGCCCCACAAGGCATAGTCGGGGTTGGTCCTGGGGGCCGGGACGGGCCAGATCCACCGGTTGGGGGACGCGGGCTGGCAGGGCTCGTGCCCCTTGAAGTGGTCGTAGGTGTTCACGTAGGTGACAGCGAAGCTGGGCTCTTTCGCGGCCAGCCCGGTGACGGTGTCCTCGACGCTTGCGTTGAACGCTTCGAACTTGCCCCGCAGCCACACGAGGTCACCGTGGGAGACCGGCCCGAGCCCGTTCCTCAGGAAGGGGATGGGATCGGTGTAGAAGTTGCACCGTGTCACGTCCTGGGGGATGACCACGGGATAGCCGACGACCGCTACCTGAGCTTGCGGAGCCCGCTTGTAAATTTCCAGCAGGGCCTTCCGGATTTCCTCCTGTGCACCTGGGATGTCGAACTGGTAGTTTTTCTCGCCGTTTTCGGAGCGGTCCTTGCACGAGGTGCCCTGGGGGTCGTTGCCCCTGCCGGTGCCGCCGAAGTCGCGGTCGGTCCCGTCATTGATGCAGGTGAGGAAGGTGTTGCTGACTCCGCTGTCGTTGCCTCCCATCTGAAATGTCACGTACTTCGTCCCGGCGTCGACCTCGTCGATCATCGCTGCGGTTCGCCCGCCGTCGATGGACTCCCAGAAGCCGCCTCGTCCGGACCCCCAGACACCCTTCTTGAGGGTCGCCCCGTTGCAGGAGGTGTCGGTGATGTCCCAGCCCTTGGCCTCGGCCAGCTGATGGGGATAGTTCCTCAGAGACCGTCCGCCGCAGGCTTCGTCGGTCGGGTCGAGCGGCTCGATGGACCCGCCGGCGGCGAACGAGTCACCGATCGCCACGTACTTGGGATCGGCCGCGGACGCCGCGCGCACCGGATGGGACTGCGGTACGGCGACCGCGGCAGACAGCCCCACGCCGAGCAGGGACGCGGCGGCCGCAACGATCGTCGAACTGCGCAGCAGACGGCGTGACGAACCTCGACCGGGCAAGATGACCTCCTCGTTGGTGCCCCCACCTCAAGGCAGGTAGGGACTCCGACGAATACTCACCAAACTCTCAGGTAAGAGGCAAATCGGTACACCATATGGGTGACGGGGATGTTCGAGTTTCCGCAAAGTCTCGATCGGCAAGCCTCTGGCAGTCATCGGCGAACTGGTCGACGAGGGAGTCCAGCTCCTGGCGCGGCATGCCGGTCAGGGCCGGATCGACAGCGCAAGCCGCTGAATCGGGCGAAGACGTCGGTCAACAAGTTGATCGCCAGTGAACGGGCGGTGCGCGAGCGGACTGGGCAGAGGCCAGTTTCCTGCGTGGAAAGCACGTTTGGGTGATCTCTCGCCGCAGTAACGATCCGCCAGCCGGACCGTCGCGAGCGTGATCAGGATGATTCTGCAACTGCGGCGTACGACCGTCCTCGCCGTGTCAACCCTCCTCGCGCCTCGCCCTCGCTGCGGCTCCCGCCCCCGCTCACACGCCGCCCCTCTCGCCACCGTCAGCCCGGTCCATGCCGGAGCCGGTGGACGCAGCGACCGCCCGCACTCAACTCGCCCAGCTCACCGTCACCGAAGAGGTCACACCGCCCGGCTACAGCCGAACAAAATTTCCGCACTGGGCCACCCAGCACGGCAACTGCGACACCCGCGAGGTCGTGCTCCAACGCGACGGCCAGGACGTCGTCCAGGATGCCGCGTGCCGAGCGGCCGGTACCTGGTACTGGCCGTACGACGGCGCCAGCTGGACCGACGCGACCGACCTCGACATCGATCATGTGGTGCCGCTGAAGGAAGCGTGGCGGAGCGGCGCGGACAGCTGGACGACAGCGCAGCGACGGGGCTTCGCGAACGACCTGACTCGTCCGCAGCTCATCGCCGTCACGGACAATGTGAACCAGGCCAAGGGCGACAAGGACCCGGGGAAGTGGATGGTTCCCCTGGCCTCGTACCGGTGCACGTACAGCCGTGCCTGGGTGCAGGTGAAGCACTTCTACAACCTGAGCATCGACTCCGCGGAGAAGGCCGCGCTCGAGAACGCCCTGAACAACTGTTGAGCCTGTCACCCACCGCGCGCCCCCTGTCTGGCCTTCATCGGCTGGGCAAGGGGCGTTTCGCTGCGCTCGCTGCGAGCGTGGGCACGCAGAACGCCTCGGCTCCGTGGAGCCGAGGCGTGCGGCCCGGAGCCGACCGGGCGTACCGTTCTGGTGTCGAGTCAGAACGGAGTTCAGTATGCACGCTCTGCCACATGACCACACCGGCGCGCGAATCAAACGGCTGCGCCTGGAACGCCACCTCACCCAACGGGCCCTATCCGACCTGTCTGCGGTGCCATACAGCACCCTCACCAAGACCGAACAAGGCGTCCTGCCCGCCACCCCGCACGTCATCGCCAGCATCGCGCGCGCTATGCGTGTCGAAGTCGCGAGCATCACCGGCCAGCCCTACGTCATGGAGCTGCGGGCCGATGAACTGGACGTGTTGATCCGACCGATCCGTGAAGCGTTGGACGTCTACGATCTCGGCGTCGACCCCGACATCACGCCACGCGCTCATCAACTGCTCAGCGAGGACGCGGAGGGGCTACTCGTCTCCGTTCGCGCGGGGGAGATCAAGCAGGCCGCGAGCCAGGTGGCGGGCCTCATCCAGGAAGCGACCACCGCGGCTCACTCTGCGGAAACCACAGAGGGCTGGCTGCTGCTGGCCAGCACCTACCGGACTGCATATGACGTCGCTTCGAAGCTCGGTTTCGGAGATCTGGCGATGATGGCTCTGTCCCGTATGGACTGGGCGGCGCAGCGCGGCTCCGATGCGGTAATCGGTGGCATGTCCCGGTACATGCGGGCCCTGACCTATCTCCGCGACGGCCAGTACCGCACGGGAGAACGCCTTGTGACGCTCGGCCTGACCACATTGGAGCAGGCGGACCCTGGACGCGAACGCGACGTCGTAACCGGCCAACTCCACCTCGGCGCCGCTGTCATGGCCGGGCGTGCGAAGGACAGGGGGCGGGCCGAGGGCCACTTGGGCGAGGCCAAAAAGATCGCCGACCGGACCGGCGAGGCCGTGCCGGTGCACTGGCTTGCGTTCGGCCCGACCAACGTCGCGGTGCACAAGGTCTCGGTACTCGCGGAACTGGACGAATATGGGGCCGCTGCGGAGGCAGGCCAAAGCGTGTCCTTCCCCCAGGACTGGCCTGCCTCCCGGAGGAGTCACCACCACGCTGAGATGGCCCGCGCACAGATGTGGACCGGAGACATCGACAGCGCTTTCAAGAACCTGTTGTCCGCAAGGAAAGCCGCACCTCAGCAGGCTCGGCATCATCCGACCGTCCGCGAGACCTACGCAGGACTGGAAGCGGCCAAGCGTCAACTGCCCGACAGCTTCCTGTCCTACGGCTCTTGGCTGTCCGTCTGACGCTCCGTGAAGCCTTGGCCCCGACTATCACGAAGTCGTGATAGTCGGGGCCTTTTCGTGGCGTCAGCATGGCTCCACTCGTCCACGAGCACATGGAGCCGACCATGTCCACCGCGCCACCGCCGCTCGCGTTCATCTACGACCGCCACGCCACCGAGCACCGCGCCCCCCTCGACTTACGCCTCGACGGCTGCCGGAACTGGGCCGCGCTGCACGGCTGGGCGATCGCGGGTATTTGGCTCGACCTCGGCGACGCGGCCCTGACCGACGGGCACCGCCGCCAGTTCGATGGCCTGTGCGGCGCGATGGCGCTGTACGCGGGCAACCGCGAGGTCCTGTGCCTCGTCCACACCTGGGACCGCCTCACGCGCACCGACGCATGCCCCGAGTATCAGCGCAAGGTCGCCGCGGCCGGCGGGTACACGGCCACCTGCCTCGGTGAAGACGACCAAGGGGCATTCAGCTCGGCCGCGCACGCCGGGTCCACAGGGCATGTCTCATGACCACGGCCCTGTACACGGCCCCCGCCTGTCGCCTCGACGAACACGCCGAATGCCACGGTCCCGGGGAGACCCGGCTCGCCTGGCAGACGCCCACACAGCCGCCGGTCGAAACGCTGCGCTGCAACTGCCCCTGCCACCGCCCGGAGGGACCGCGGTGACCCAGCGCACCCAGCAGCTGCTGTACGCCGTGGTCCTGGCCGTGCTCCTGGCCGTGCTCGCGCTCGGTGTCGCCTCCGGGGGCCGGTCGTGACACTCCGGCTCCGGATCGACCCGACGGCCATCGCCACGATGGGCGCCTGCCTCATGTGCGAGCGCGACCACCTCGCCGTCGTGACAGTCGGCGACCTCACCACCGCCGCCAGCCCCGGCCACCAGGCCATCGAAATCCCGGTTGACGCCTGCCGACGCTGCGAGGGGCGGCTGCTCATGCTGCTCGCCGACGCGCAGCGGCCCCTGGTCCGGCCCTACGTAGCGGCCGTGTACCCCGACCGACTCCCTGTCCGCTACTCCCGTTGGCGGGCAGGGATGAGGGCCCTCGGGTTCGGGCGTGAGCCCGAGGGCCCGTTGACCAGCACCGACCACGAAAGGCACTACCACCCCGATGGCCAGCAAGAAACAGACCGTCAAGGCAGCCCAGAGCACGATCGCGCGCTACACCAACGGCGCCTCTACGGCTGAACTCAGCCAGGACGCGCTGATCACTCGCCACCTCCGCCGGACGACGGAGCAGCGGTACCGGGACGAGAACCAGAACCAGAACCAGAACAGCAGCTGATCAGCAGCACCCCATGGCGACCGAATCGGGGCAAGGGTCGCACCCCGCTCGCTCCGGCCGAGGCCCGGAAGTCCCAGCTGGGGCGGGCCTCAGATCTGTCCTGTCACTCGTGAGGACGACGCATGATGACCACTGGCGCAGCGAGTTTCGTGCGTGCACCCGGCCACCCCATTTCGGCCGCGGTGCTGCTCATGGATTCGCGGGATCGCATCCTCATCGTTCATCCGGCCCGGCCCGGCGCTCCATGGGCTCTTCCTGGCGGGCTCGTAGAAGGCGGCGAGTCCCCGGTGGACGCCGTACGGCGCGAGGTCCGCGAGGAGTTGGGGATCGAGGTGGACGTACGGGCCATGGATCTGTTCGCGGTGGAGTGGCTCCAGGCCAGGCGCCCCGGACGCTGTGACCGGTTCGCGTTCGTCTTCGCCGGGCCGCGCTTGCCGACGTCGGAGACGGACCGCATCACCCTGCAACGAGACGAACTCGACCGCTGGACTTGGGCGCCGCCGGCGGAGGCCCTGGGTCTCCTGCATCCCCGTATCGCCGCCCGTATCCGGGGCCCGCTCCAGCGCCCCGGCTCAACGCTCTACCGTGAAACCCGGAACGAGAGGACCACACCCCATGAACCACTTCCCGGCCGACCGGACCTTACGTATCGGCACCCGCAGTTCACCGATGGCGCTTGCCCAGTCCGACCAGGTCGCCGCCCTCCTGCGCAAGCATGAGCCGGAGATCAGCATCGAGATCGTTCCCGTCACCACGGAAGCGGACCTCTGGCAGGGCGACCTGGCCCAGCTCGGCGGCAAAGGGCTGTACGTCAAGCAGATCGACACCATGCTCCAGCGCGGCGAGATCGACATGGCCGTCCACTGCCTCAAGGACGTTCCCGGCGACGTCCCCATGCCTGAGGGCCTGATCTTCGCCGCGTACCTGCCCCGCGATGATGTACGCGACGTCCTGCTCTTCCCGGAAGGCTCGTCGATGCAGACCCTCGACGACCTTCCTCCCGGGGCCACGGTCGCTACTTCGGCCGTACGGCGGAAGGCTCAGATCAACCGCGTACGGCCGGACCTCAGCGTCGTACGGGTACGGGGGGCGGTGGGTACCCGCATCGACAAGCTGGACGGCAAGAAGCAGATCGACGCCAAGCTGGACGCCATGATCCTCGCTACCTCGGGCCTGGAACGACTCGGTCTGTCCCACCGGGGCCGGCAGGTCTTCAGCGTCGACGAGATCCTCCCCGCAGTGGGAGCCGGTGTCCTCGGCCTGGAATGCCGCCGGGACGACGGCACCGTGGCGGGCCTCCCCACCGGCGTGAACGATGAGAAGACCATGAGCGAGGCCACGGCCGAACGCGTCATGCTGCACGGCCTGCGGGGGCACTGCAACAGTCCGATCGCCGGACACTGCATCACCGAGCCGGACGGCCAACTGTCCCTGCGAGGCATGGTCTTCAGCCGGGACGGCTCGAAGTTCGTCCACGCCCACATCTGGGGCGAAAGGACCAACGACCCCGCCACCCTCGGCGCCCGCGTCAGCGCCGAACTGCTCCGGCAAGGAGCACGAGAAATCATCGTGGGCGTCCCTCACTGACTTCGTCCCGGAAACCGGCCTCGATCGGGAACGGACCGTGAGGACTACAGGGACCTCACCGGTCCTCGGGTGAACAGGGCCGCTTGTCGCCGCCCCCTGCTCGCCTGGGTTCAGGGGGTGGCTTCACCCTTTCCGTTTCCTGCACCGGAAACGGGGGCTGTGCGCGGGGGCGGACTGCCGGAACGCCGAAGGTGGAACGAGGTCCCAACGGTTCTTTCGACCGGGACATCCCGGGTGTCGTGATCGCGCCAGTGGCGTATGGCTGACCCCCCGTCAAGGACTCTCTGGTGATCGCTGGTCATCGGCCTCTGCGCGGTTGATGCGGAAGTTCCTTGACGGGGCGTGCTGTTGTCGGTGAGGACGGCGGTGTCGTCGCGTTTTCGCCGACCGCCGCGTGCTGGGGTGCGGCAGGGAGGTCGGCGATGTGCCGGAGGCGCCAGACAAGGACGTCGCTGATGGAGTCGGCGGTGTCGAGTTCCCGTTGTGCGGCTGCTTGGGTGAGCAGGGTGGCGGGATGGTGGCCGGTGGCTTCGGTGTCGGCGAGGGTGGCGGCCAGGGCGTGCCAGCCGGGCTCGGCGAGGATCCGTTCGGCCAGTTCCGGCACCGCTTGGCGCAGGTAGGCGGCCTGTCTGCGCTTGAGGGGGTGCGGCAGGTGCCGGCCGCGGTGGTGGAGCACGGCCATGGGCTGCTGTGCGGCTGTGTGGTAGGCGGCGCGCAGGTGTTCGGCGGCCTGACGTGCGGCGGCGGCCTGCTGAGCGTGCTGATGTCTGGCGTGCCAGTGCGCGGCAGCGGTCACCAGGAAGAACACCATGTCGATGACCATCGCCGTGGTCGCGCCGTCTTCTCCGCGGCCGAGGGCCGGGCCGCTGTGGACGAGGTCGCGGGCGGCCTGACGCAGGGCGCGGTCGTGTCCGCGTTCAGCACGGATGTGGGAGCGGGTGGCGCGCTCGAACGCGAAGGCGGCCTCCCGCAGTTCACGCCGCGTGTGAGCCGCGGAGGTCTTGGCGAGCGTGTCCAGCACCTCACCCGCCGCCGCGACCTGCGCGGCCACTGCCCTGTCGTCACCGTGGTCGACGACCAGCACCGCCTTCCACACCGCGGTGGTCGCACGACGGCGCGCAGCCGCCGGGCCCGTGGGCTGGTACGTCCGGCTGGTTCGGGTTCCGCTGTCGTGGTCCGGCTCCGTGCTGTTGCCGGACCAGCGTTCGCGGATTTGGGGGAGGGAGAGGTCGGGAGCGAGCTTGGAGCCTGGATAGAAGACCGGCTCGCCGGTCTTGTTGCGGTCGTCGGGCAGTGCGACCTTGTAGCCCAGCAGGTCGCCGGAGGGAGCGGCACGCTTGCGGATCAGCAAGCCGGCTGCGGCGAGCCGGTCGAAGAACTCTTCTTCGCCCTGCGCGCCGGCGACTGCGCGGCGGACGTGCTCGCGTAGTTCCTCACGCGCGGTCCGCCCGCGGCCGTGGCGTTCGGCTTTGTGCTGTTCGGCGCTGGTGGGGCGTTTGGCGGCGGTGCCGTCGCCTGGGGCGACGCGGCGCAGGCCGTAGTCGGCTTCGATGCGGCGGGCCTCGGCCTGGGCGCGTCGGGCTTCGTTGTGCAGCCGTGGGCGGCGGCCGTCGTCGCGAACCAGGGTGGCGATGATGTGGATGTGGTCGTCGGCGTGGCGGACGGCCGCCCATCGGCAGGCTCGTTCGTCTCCGTCGGGGGCGATGCCGGTGGCGGCGACCGTCCGGCGGGCGATGGCGGCCCAGTCCTCGTCGGACAGGACCGGGTCCTCGGGACTGGCCCGCACCGACAGATGCCACACGTGCTTCTCCGGTCGCCTGTCTTGGGCGAGGGCGTTGACGGGCTGGTCGAGCAGGCGCTCAAGTTGCTCGTAGGTGGCGCTGGGGTCGCGGCCGGGGTCCGGAGTCAGCGGATCGAAGGCGGCGACCAGATGCGGGTCTATGTGCTCTTCGTGCGTGCCGGGTCCGTAGAGGTAGCGGATCAGACCGACTGTCTTGCTGCCGCGTTTGTGGATGCTGGGGATCATGCCGGGGTGTCGCCGTCGCGGTGGGCGAGCAGGGCGTCGGCGGCATCCTCCATGCGGCGGGCCGCGCCGAGGACCGCGTGGGCTGTAGCGTCGAGGTGGGGTGCGTCGGCGCCGGAGTTGAGTGCCTTGGCGACCTGGTTGAACAGGCCGTGGATGCGGCCCAGGTGCCGGCGGGCGGCGAAGATCTCGTCGATGACTTCCCGTTCAGTGGCGATCTCGGCGGCGGTACGGGTCAGGTCGCGGGCCGCCTTGTCCACGGCGTAGGCGAGGAACGCGGCGTTGCTCATCCCGCACCGGCCGGCTGCTTTCGTGAAACGGGCGAACTCGGCGTTGTTCATACGGCAGCTGGGCTGGTGCATTCGCTTGAGCGGCTTGGGCTGGCGCGGGCGCTGACGCCTGCGCGAGAAGGGGTCGGCCAGCCGTTCCCCTCCATGCTGCGAACCGCCCTCGGTCGCTGCCTGCCAGTCCGGTGCCCCCTGGCGCCGGACCGCTCCCGCCACCCCAGGGGCGGGAGACCCGGGAGCATTGCTCCCGGTACAACTTGCTGCGCTGTCTGGGGCTGAGGCGGTGTGCGTCTGCTGCTGAGCTGTGGGTGGTTCGGGGTGCTGTTCGTGCATGTACAGGTTTCTCCGGTGGTGAGGAGGTTGGGGGGTGTCACGTCCGTCGCGTGCGTCGCATGCCTGGTCAGCACAGGTACGGACATCCGGGCAGGTACGGAGAGGTGCGTCCCGGCGAGGGAGTCCGTCCCCGCGCTGACCTGCGCGGGGACGGACGCGACGCAGTGATACGGACCCCAGGCGGGTCAGCGGCCGCGTGTGGGGCCGGCGGGGCCTGCGGGCGGGCCGATGGGCAGCGTGCCCGCCGGGGCGGCGCGTGGCGTGCCCGGGGTTGGGCGCGCGGGCGTGGTGTCGTGCGTGGGGGAGGGTGCCGGGTCGGTGAGGTCACGGCAGTGGCGGGCCCAGGCGTCGAGGAACCGGTTGCGGGCATATGCCTTGGCCTGCCTGCCCTGGTCGAACCGGTAGTTGGCCGGGCTGATGCCGAAGTCGCGCAGCATGTTGCTCAGGTGGTAGGCGTTGAACCCCTTGGTGCCGTGCTCGGCCCAGGGGGCGTCGGGGTCCTGGAGCAAGTCGGCGACCAGAGTCTGGGAGGACAGGGCCTCGGGGTTGCCGTGTGCCTGGAAGATGCGGCGGATGTCGCGCAGTAGCCGCGTCTTCAGGCTGGTCTGCTCGTCCTGGACCGCCTCGTACCGGGTCATCGCCACACAGGCCGCACGGGCGCGCGCGGGCCAGTGACCGCCGGTCAGGTCGGCGGTGATCACCAGTGGCTCCCATGTGTCCGCTGCCCGGTCCTCCACCGGCATCGTCGGCACCATACGGGCGGCCGTGCCGCGCAGCGGTCCCAGCCAGGCGGCCAGCCGGTCACGCAGCGCGTTGAGTTCGGGCACGGAGTTCCGCGAGCGGAACTGGGCGACCTTCTCGCCCGGCTTGCGCTTCTGCATCCGCAGCACGACTGCCCGGTCCATGATCGTGTCCGGCAGGTCACCGATCCCGGCGAGCGCGGCCATGGCGAAGGTGGGGTAGGCGGTTGGCTTGTGCTCGGGGCCGGATATGCGCCAGGCGGGCCGGTTGCGCTGATGCCCGGCGTTCAGCAGGCCGCGCAGGTCCTCCTTGTCGCCAGCCTTGGGGCCGAAGATGGTGTCGGCCTCGTCCACCAGCAGGGTGGGCGGATTCTTGCCGATGACGCGGAAGACGACCGCCGGGGAGGTGTTCACCGTCATCATCGGCTGGTGGACGGTCTCGTGGAGCACGTCCAGAACCCGAGACTTGCCACAGCCCTTCGTCGGCCCGACCACGGCCAGACGCGGCGCGTGCTGCAGAGCGGTCTGGATGTGCGTGGCCGCCACCCACAGCGTGACCGCTGTCAGCGCCTCCTCACTCGGCAGCACCACGTACTTGCCGATCGCCGCCCGCACCTCATCCAGCAGCCCGGCACCCTCACCGGATGCCTGTTCCATGGGGTCTGCCGGTTCCCGAGGAGGCCGGGGAACGGCCTCGTGATCCGGTCCCCGCGAGTCGACGGGACCGGTCCCGTCCTGCTGGACGGTCCCCGCCGCGGGACCATCGGTCCCCAGCGGCCGATGGGGACCGCGCTCACGGTCCCCATTTCGGTCCCCTGGTGCAACAGCAGTCTCTTGGGAACCGGTCCCCGTTTCTATGCCGTTGGCCTGCGGGTTTGCACCAGATGCGGATACGGGGACCGCGGCTTGCGGGGACCGAGCACCGGGCACGTCGCGGGGACGGTCCCCAACAGCAGCATCAGCTGAAGGTCGGTCCCCGCGTGCTTCCACGTCCGTCGAGTGCCCGGCGGTCCCCGACGCGGGGGACCGTGTGTCCGCCTGATCCCTGCGGCGCCAGGGGATGCCCTCGCCGGGGACCGCGGGAGTGGGCCAGCCGATGGGAGATGAATTCGTGGGGGTGGGGGACGTAGAGTCCTCCATAGGCGTTCCTCTCCGGTGAGAGGCAGGACGGGCAAGGTCCCGCCCCTCACCAGCTCATTCGTTCAGGGATGGGTACTGAGCAGGGGAGTCTGTGGCTCTCGGCGTTGGCTCGCCGGGGGCCGCTTCGTTGTCCGCGTCAGGCGCGGGGTCAGGCAGTGAGGCCGTACGACGTCTGGGCATCCAGCCACGTGTCCACCTCCTGCCAGCGGTAGCGCAGGTGACGACCGACCTTGTGGACGTTGGGACCGGTGCCCCGGTACTTCCACTGGTAGAGCGTCTTCACCGGCACCCCGAGGTACGCGGCCACGTCGGTGGGAGTGGCGAGCTGGTCACGCTCGGCGCCGGCAAAGCGCGGGGAGCGGTTCGGCAATGATGTCTCCTTATCGGGATCGGGATTTTGGACGGCAGGCGTGGGCAACACAGCCACATCACGCAGCGAAACGTCCAGAACTGGTTTTGAACCTCCCGGCTACTTCTCTCGGCGTGGCCGGGGAAGACCAAAACAGTAAGGGCGGATCCCCGGTTGCCGAAATCGCTCCCACAGCACTGAAATTTTTCTGCGGCGAAGAAACCTGCAGAGGTGCCGGAATCCGATACCTCAGCAGGCCAGAGGCGATGTCTAGCCGTCAGGAGTGACACAGCCAGCCCGCCGGACACTGCGCCTGATTATCGCTCAAATCACCCCATCGCAATGATGCGGAGGGAAGGTAGCACGACCTCCACGCTGAAAAGGCTCGCGATGTACCGGAATTCGATGAGACGAACGCCACTTCGCTCCCGAACCGCTTTTGTAGAGTTTAAGAACTAACTCTTGCCATGGCGGGCGGATACAAGTTACAGCTAACTGTCACGGCAACCCGACCTGTCGAAATAGGCCCCGCCGGCCTCCACACAGCAAGCGCCATCGAGCACCTACGCCTCGTGCGCGGTCTGACCCAGCACCAGCTCGCCGCCCGCTGCACCGCACTGGGTTGCCCGATGGCCAACACCGCCCTCAGCCGCACCGAGCGCGCCCGGCGCCGCTGCGACATCGACGACCTCGTCGCGATCGCTGCCGCCCTCGGCGTCTCGCCGATGGTCCTGCTCCCGCTGTGCTCGCCAGCCAGCCCCGTGCCCCACCTTGTGACCCAGACCCTCGATCGCTTCCAGGAGGCCCTGCTTGTCTGACGTGTACGACCGCTGGCACAAGTCCCACCCCAAGCCCACCGAGGTCGAGTGCGGCGAACACAAGAGCCGTACGCGGCGGATGGTCGCCACCGCCGACCACGGCATCGGCAAGCGCTGGCAGGTCCGCTACCGCGACCTGGACGGCTGCCAGCGCAAGGAGAACTTCGATACGAAGGCCCAGGCGGACAACCGTGCCGCCGAGGTCGACGTCGAGATCCGGCGCGGCTCCTACGTCGTTCCCGCCGAGACGAAGCAGACGCTCGGGGCCTACGCGCAGAAGTGGCTCGACGCAAACTCCGTCGGCCCGACGACCGCCCTCCGCTACGAGGCGACCGTCCGCAACCACATCGTCGAGCACCTCGGCCGACGAGAGTTGCGGTCCCTCAACCAGCCGTCGATCGTTCAGGGTTGGATCCGCACGCTCCAGGACGGCGGTCTGGAGGTGTCCACGATCGAGGGCATCTTCGACATCCTCTCCAGCATCCTCGGCTCGGCCGTGGAGGACGGACTGCTGCCGAAGAACCCCTGCAAGGCGAAGTCGGTCAAGCTCCCGACCGCGACCAAGAAGAAGATCATCCCTTGGTCGTTGGAGCGCGTGCGCGCCGTCATTGCCGGCCTCCCGAAGCGTTTCCAGGCCGGCGGCAAGCTCGCCTTCGGCTGCGGCCTTCGCCAGGGCGAGGTGTTCGGCTTCGCCGTCGAGGACATCGACTTCAAGGGCGGCTGGATACACGTCACCCGCCAAGTGCGGCTGGTCGGCACGAAGCCCGTCTTCGCCCTCCCCAAGGGCAACAAGATCCGGTCGGTGCCCCTACCCGCCCAACTCGCCGCCGCTCTCAAAGCCCACATGAAGGAGTACCGGCCGGTCGAGGTCACCCTGCCCTGGGCCAAGCCGGACGGCGAGCCGAAGACCTTCCGCCTCCTCTTCGTCGACGCGAAGCAGCGGGCGTACAACCGCAGCGTCTTCAACATGGGCGACTGGAAGCGCGCCCTTGCCGTAGCCGGCGTGATACCTCCCCGCGAGCGCGGCGCGCGCTACCTCCAGGCGGCGCCGGACGACGGCATGCACGCCCTCCGGCACGCCTACGCCTCCGTGCTCCTGGACGCTGGGGAGAGCATCAAGGCACTCTCCGAGTACCTCGGCCACTCGGACCCGGGCTTCACGCTGCGGACGTACACGCATCTCCTGCCGTCGAGCGAGACCCGCACCCGCAAGGCGATCGACGACGCCTTCACTGAAACGGGAACGGGAGCCGAGGCGAAAGACAACGGCGCCCCGCCCGCCGCCCAGGGCACATCAGCACCCCCAGCGAAACCAATGTGCCCTCAATGTGCCCTGGCCGCTTGACAGCCCCTCTCAAGCACTGAAAGGGCGAGGCCCGAAGACCCCGCCCACGACCACCGAAATCCCAGGTCAGGGCCACACCAGGCAGTACGGCTGATGCCCCGCCTCATGCAGGCGGTGGCTGAAGTCCTGCCATTCGTGCAGCTGGTGGTAGTGGTGCGTGCCGAGGGCAGGCTGCGAACGCCTGGATCACCAGCCCTGCGAAGCGTCGGGAGGCCTTGACCTGGCCGGCGGTCGATGTGGTGTGGATCCCCTTGTTGGCCATGAGGATGAGAATCAGGTCGTCCAGGACGAAGTCGGACCGTAGCTGCCCTGCTTCCTTGGCTCGCTGAGCCAGTTCGGCGACTGCTTTCACCGTGTACTCACGGCCCGCGGCGACATCCTTCACCCCCGGGTAGGTCGACAGGAAGGCTTCGGTGAAGCCCCGATCGCGTGCGTGCAGCTCACAGATCCTCTCGATCACCAGGCACAGGCCACGCCACGGATCAGGATCGGCGCACCCCTCGTCGACAATGGCGCGACATGCGTTCAGCTGGTCCGCGAAGGCCTCGGCGACCAGCGTCTGCTTGGTCGGGAAGTGACGGTACAAGGTGGCAGGTCCCACCCCGGCACGCCGGGCGACCTCCCGCATCGGCACGTCCAGGCCGTCGGTGGAGAACAGCGCTCGGGCCGCGTCGAGGATGCGTTCGCGGTTGTCCAGCGCGTCGGAGCGCAACGTATGAGGCAAACGGTCGGTCACCACTCTCACTTTACCTAAACGGACGGGGGCGTCCGTTACCGTCCGAGACGTAGAAGCTCTCGTGCTTGAGCTGTCCGAGAATCTGGAGACCACATTGAAGGCAATCTCGATCCGGACGTTCGGAGGTCCTGACGGTCTGGCTGTTGTCGACCTGCCGGTACCCGCACCTGCCGCCGGGCAGGTACTGATAGCCACCGAGGCGGTGGGCGTCGGTGGTGTCGACACCGTGATCCGAAGCGGGGCTCTGGCCGCCTACGGCTTCAAGGAGGGCCACATCCCGGGTAGCGAGGTGGCGGGCACCGTGACCGCGGTCGGTGACGGCGTCGACGCGTCGTGGCTCGGCCTGCGGGTGTGGGGCTTCACCGGCACCGGCGGAGGCTACGTCGAACAGGCCGTCGCGCCGGTCGAGCAGATCCTTCCCCTGCCCAGCAGCCTGTCCGCCGCCGCCGCGGTAACGCTCGGCAGTTCCGGCGCGGTGGCCCACTTCGGGCTTCGCCACGCCCATTTCGCTCCCGGGGAGACGGTCTTGGTACGTGGCGCGGCGGGCAGTATCGGGATCATGGCGGTGCAGCTCGCGGCTCGCGGTGGTGCCGCCGCGGTGGCGGTCACGACATCGTCATCCGAGCGCGGCGAGCGGCTGCGCCGTCTCGGCGCGACCCACGTGCTGGACCGATCCGGCGACGGAGGGGAAGAGGCCCCCGCGGGCTATGACGTCATCATCGACGTTGTGGCCGGTGAGGACATGCCGTCGTTCTTCGACAGGCTCAACCCGAACGGCCGCATGGTGGCCGTGGGCGCTGTCGCGGGTCAGCCGCCCGCGGACTTCGGCACGAAGATCATGGCGGCGTTCCAGAAGTCGATGTCCTTCGCCGCCTTCAGCGCGGCCACCATCACCCCGGCCGACCTGAGTGCCGTACGCGGCAAGCAGTTCGACGCAGCCGGCCGTGGCGAGATCGAAGCGGTGGTGCACGCACTGCTGCCGCTGGACGAAGCTGTGCTGGCGCACCGGAAGATGGACGCGGGTGAAGTCTTCGGCAGGATCGTGCTGACACCGTAGCCCCGCGCTCTCCCCTCTTGCCCGCTCCAGCCGCGCGGAACGGGTGTCAGAGGGGCTGTGGATACCGCTGGGCATGACGTCCCCGCTCCCCCGGGTCCCGGCGAGGCCGACGGCGGTACGTACAGCGACAACTACCCCGCCGCCTACCTCGGGGTGACAACGTCGCGGTCGACCGCGTCCGCCACCCGATGTACGGCGCGTTCACGGCCAACATCCGGCCGTGCGCCTTCTGGCCGGCCCCCGCGGAGCCGAAGGTGAAGATCCCCGCTCGGGGACCTTCCGACATCCTCATGGTGCGGAACCTCCGCGATCCGGCGACCCCGCTGTCCGGGGCGCTTCGGACGCGCCGAGCCCTCGGTGAACGAGGAGTGCACATGGACGATCGAGATCGACGGCGCTTTCCATGAATCCCGACCCGCCCGATCAGTCTGAACAGACACCGCGATGACAGGGCTCATGAACCGGCCGTCCTGCGAAATCTCGGTACTCATCCGCAAGCCGGAAGAAGGCATCAAGCGGAGGTTCCCCCGGCATGTTCTCCACGATCGCGGCGTCCCACGCGATCGCCGTCGACCACCCACGGGTCCTGCTGAGCCAGGAGGCAAACCCTCCACTCCCACGGTGAAACTCGAACGGCTCATCGACATCGTGGACCTGAAGGGCGAGGTGATACCCGGACATCAGCGCCGCCAGTTCCTCCAATGAGCCCTCACGCACCCATAGGTTCGGCCGCTGCCGAACGGCCTCCAGCAGGTCATAGACGTCCCGCCACTCATCGACAGACCGCACCTTCGACCGTTCACTCGACGCCCCCACCACATCCCCCTCCAGCCAACTGACATCAGCAGCAAGCTAACCCGCCACCTTGACGAACTGCATAGGGGCCCCCGAAACCGCGCCTGTTCGCGCGGCGTCCGCTCCGGTTCAGCGCGTGGTGCGGTCGGCGGCCTCGATGAGCTTCTCCACCGTGCCGGGGTGGCTGACCATGACGGAGTGCGAAGCCCCCCGTACCTCGATCTGGCCGCGCGTGTTCGCGCGGTCGTACTCCCAGCGCTGCAGGGCGGGCGGTATGGCCTTGTCCGCGGCGGCGACCAGGCCCCAGGACGGAATGTCCCGCCAGGCGGCGGCCCGCGTGGGGTCGGTGAGGTGCGTGGCGGCGGCGGGGCGCTGCGTGGCGTGCATGACATCGGTGACCGACCTGGGCAGGTCCGCGGCGAACGCGCTGCGGAACTTGTCGGCCTTGAGATAGATGTCGGTCCCGGTGGTGCCGTCCGGGCCGGTGAACGGCACCTCGTTGATCGCGTCCGGGATCTCGCTGCCGGGGTACTTGCCGAGCAGGCCGATGAGTTGCTCGCCCTCGTCGGGCACGAACGCGGCGACGTAGACCAGGGCCTTGACGTTGGGGTTGCCGGCGGCGGCGTTGGTGATGACCGCGCCGCCGTAGGAGTGACCGGCGAGGATGAGCGGCCCCTTGATCGACTTCAGGAGGCCGGCCAGGTAGGGCGCGTCGCTGGACAGGCCGCGCAGCGGGTTGGCGGGCGCGATCACCGGGTAGCCGTCGCGCTGGAGCCGCTTGATGACATCGTTCCAGATCGCCGAGGCGTCGGCGAAGCCGCCGTGGACGAGGACGACCGTCGGCTTGGCGGCTCCCTGGGCGTCCTTCGTTGCCTGAGGAGCGGTGCCGGGGGCCGCGGTGGCCGCGGTCGTCAGCACCGCCGCCGCTGTGGCGGCCGTCGCGGCGGTGGCCGCGATCAGCGCACGGCGCGCGGTCCTGGTTCTCTGCATGGTGGGAGCCTTGTCTGTTCGAAGAGCCGGACCGGGAACCGGGCCGGAGGGTGGGGAGTTGGGAGGACGGCGCGCTGGACGGTGTATCGGATCAGCGGACCGCGGTCGCCTCGATCTCGATGAGCACGCCGGGCCGGGCGAGCCGCTCGACGCCGATCGCCGCGCTGGTGGGCTTGATGCCGGCCTTGTCGAGTCGGTCGATGACCTGGTCGAAGTGCTGGAAGAAGAGGTCCTCGTCAGTCACCGAGTAGCGCAGGTTCGTGATGTCGCTCGGCTTGTAGCCCGCGTCCTCGACGTACTTCTCCACCTGGTCGAAGACGCGGTCGATCTGCTGCTCCATGTCCCACAGGTGCAGGTACGTGTTGTTCTCGTCCTTCGCCGTCTGCCCGGCCACGAACAGGATGCCGCGCGGGTCCTTCACCTCATGGCTCTGGTACAGGGCGGTCCTGCCGTCGTACTTCCAGGGCTCACCCAGCTTCCTTCGGCCGTCCGTCTTCAGCGGCGCCGCGTCGGTCGCCGGCGCCGCTGCGGACACGCTGGTGGCGCTCAGCCGTGGCTCCTCGCCGGTACCGGACTGAACGCCGAGTACCAGGACCGCGGACGCCAAGCCGCTGACGAGGGCGGTGGCGAGGTTCGTACGGCGGGTCATCGTCATGGTCGTGCCTCTTCTCGGCGAGTGACAGTTCGTGGGGAAAGCCTTGGTGACGAGTCGTGGTGACGAGGCCAGTGAAGACCGCCGCCCGCCCACCGACCCTCACCTCACGCCCCACGTGCCCGTACGTGCAGGATTCCGCCACCCGCCTCCCACCCGGCTGCGGATTTTCGTCACTATGGACCTTGATCACGACCAGGGTCGGAGCCGCGACCCGACACACCTCGGAGGCGCCACCATGGACGTCACGGACAAGCTGGTGGTCTCGGCGTTGCTGGCCAACGGGCGTGCCTCGTGGACGGCGATCGCCGAGGCCCTGGACCTCACCGAGAGCACGGTCCGCAGACGCGGCACCCGGCTGATGGAGTCCGGCCTGCTCGCGGTCACCGTCCTGGAGAATCCCTACCGGGCCTGGGGCGGCTGGCCCCTGCTGCTCATACGGCGCGCGCGTCCAGACCGGACCCTGCGGCTGGCACACCAACTCGCCCGGTTGTACCCGGTGAAGACGGTCTGGGTACTCGACAACGGCGAGATCTTCGCTCTGGTCCACCCCCGCCACCGCGACGAACGCAATGACCTGACACTACGTCACCAATCGCTGATCAGCGATCTCGTCGACCTGCGGACCCTGCCCGTGCTGCGCGCCCACACCCTGGCCGGTCCTCCGCAGCCGCCCCTGCTCACCGCCGCCCAGACGGACCTCGTCCGGCACCCGTACGGAGCTCCCGGCCTCGCTCCCGGCCCTCGTCTCGACGCGGACGAACAGCACCTGGTGGAAGCGCTCGCCGTGGACGGCCGAATGAGCTTCGCCCGGCTCGCGGCGGCGACCCACACCTCCCCCGCGACCGCCCAGCGCCGCCTCGACCGCCTCAGACGCGGCGGCGGCGCCGAGATCGCCACCGTCGTGGACCGCTGCCAGGTGGGCCTGGACGTCCAGGCGGTGTTCTTCATCCAGTGCGACCCGGCCAGGCTGCCCGACACGGTCAAGCAGCTCACCTCCCGCACGGCGGTCCATCTGGCCGCCGCGGTGACCGGCCCCGACAATCTGATCGCCGCGGTGGCCGTGTCCCACACCGACGACGTGTACCGCCTCCAGGCCGACGTACTGCCGGGCCTGCCCGGCTACCGCCATGCCCGCGTCCACCTCGTCACCACGTTCATCAAGGAGAGCGGCATGGTCTATCGCGACGGTCGCTGGCAGGCCGTCGAGCCCTGACCGCCGGCCGCGCCGTACGCTCATCTGCCCGGTCCGCACCAGCAGCGCGTCGCCCCGCCGCACTGTGCTGACCTGCCGGGCGAGGGCGTCTTCCAGATCGCCGGTGGTATCGCACAGCCCGCGTCCAGGCTGTCGGCGCTGGAGCCGTTCCACATCCTGCCCCGGTGGAAGTAGTGGCTCAGGGCGTCCCAACTGGGCGTCCCGCTGGGTGCCCATGACGACCATGCCGTCGGAGTATCCGAACCCACCGGCCGGGCCGGACGCGCTCAGGAACTGGCTCTGGGCTCCGGACAGCTGGTCGGTGATCTGTGTGCCGCTCACTTCGGTCCCACTGTGGTGACGGGGCCTGCCCGGAGGGTGGACAGGGTGCGCGGGAGCCACTCGGAGATGATCCCCAGGACTTCGGGGAGCTTGGTGACCGCGCAGTGCCCGGTCCCGGGCAGCAGGTGGACCTCGGTGGCCCGGCGGCCTTCGAACACCAGGGTGTCGTCCTGCGGGACATGGACGTCGTCGGCGCCGTTGATGACGAGCATCGGCGCCTGGCCGTCCTGGTCCAGCAGCGGCCTCAGCGAGAAGGCCGTCAGTGCCGCGAACAGGTCGTCGTGGCCCGGCTGCCGGTCGAAACCCAGGGCGTTGCCGACGATGCCGTCCATCCCGAACCGGGCGAGACGGCCGTGAGCGAAGGCCGCCTCGACGGGGCCGCCCAGCACGACGGCCGCGTCGGCCTCACCGGCCAGGCCGGAGCGGGCGGAGTAGTGGCCTCCCATCGAGATGCCCACGTGCACGACGATGCCGTTGCCCAGAGTCCGGGCGTGGCCGATCAGGCCGCGGACGATCTCCGCGCCGTCCGGGCTCATCGGCACCTGAGAGTCGCCGGTCCCGGGGATGTCGAAGGCGACCGCCGGCAGGCCGGTGTGCGAGCAGAGCGTCACCAGCAGGCCGTGCAGATCCATCTTCCAGCTGTCGACACCGCCGCTGACCAGCAGCACCGGGCCCTTTCCCGCTACGGCGGGCGGGGTGAGGACATGCACCGGCACGCGCGTGACACCGCCCCGGTAAGGCAGGTCCAGGACGTCCCTGCGAAAGGCGACCGGGAATCCGGGTGCCGCGAGGAGGTACTGCTCGCTCTGGTGGGCCAGCGCGACCCGCTTGGCCTCGTCGGCCAGGGTGGGGAACCGCGCCCAGCCGTAGGCGAGTGCCGAGAGGCCGTGCGATCCGGCCTCGGCGTAGCGCGCCGCGAGCGCCGACCACTCGTGGACCCATCCGCCGGGCTCGTCCGCCCACATGTCGGTGACCGCGGCGCGCACCGCGTCCACGTCGGGGACCGGCAGACCGTTGCCGACCATCTGCGGGTACCGCTCCCCGAACAGATCATTCACGTCCAGCGGCCACTGGTACGACATGACGTCTCCTCCGAAAACCTTTAACGCAGGAAGGCTGCGTTAATTTGGAACGTATCGCCGCCCCGCCGAGTAACGCAAGTATCCTGCGATAGCATTCGGGGGTGAGTGAAGAGCAGGTCCGCCGCAGGACCGGCGGCCGGTCCGCACGGGTCCGCCGGGCCGTCCTGGACGCGACCCTCGGGGCCGTGGCCGAGCACGGCCCCGACGCCGTCAGCATCCCCGAGATCGCCCGCCGGGCGGGCGTCCACGAAACCTCGGTCTACCGGCGGTGGGGCACCCGTGAACACCTCGTCGTCGACGCGCTCCTGGCCTACAGCGAGGAACAGCTCCACATCCCGGACACTGGAACCCTGCGCGACGACCTCATCACCTTCGCGGACTCGCTGGCCGCCTATCTGGACACCCCGTTCGGCAAGGCCCTCGTCCGCTCCATGTCGGCCGCGGCCGACGAGCCGGCCCTGGCCGAAAGCCGCGAAGAGTTCTGGAGCTCACGGTTCGACCTGGCCCGGATCATCGTCGACCGGGCAGTCGCCCGCGGAGAGCTGCCCGAGGACACCGACCCCGCGTTCGTCCTCGAAGTCCTCATCTCACCCCTGCACTTCCGGGCCCTGCTCACCCGCCGCCCCATCGACGGCCACCTCACCAGCAGGCTCGTCGACCTGCTCCTGGACGGCCTCACCCGCTGACTTCGCCACGCCATCCGTCACGCCCTCGAAGAGGCGCGCCCACCAGTCAGAACAGCGACGAGGCGGCGCTCGGGCGGATACCGGTCGGCGACCGCGCGCGAGTACTGCTCGGTGTGATCGGCCGGCCTGCCCGCTTCTCGTGACCGGCGACTCGTTGGACGTAGTCCCCGACCCGGAGCCTGTCCACCGCGGCGACCCAGGCCGCGCAGGTCTGGCCGGGTCCGCTGAGTCGGCTCCGTGACCTCGGGGTGGAGCGGAATTTCACCGCCCCGGCCCGAACCGGCTGTGGATCACCGACCCCCGGGGCCCGGCTCTCCGCCCGCCGCGCGGCACATTTCTGGCCGGTCAGGGGGCTGTGCTGCAATCGACTCATGCCTCTTGATGAACTCCGCGCCCTGCTGAACCGGCATGTGCGGCCGGACCAGTACACCGGCATCGAGGGGGTCCGCCTGTCGAGGTTCGAGATCTCCCTCCCGCCCACCCCGTCGACCTCCGGCACCATGCTGGTCCTGGTCGCCCAGGGCACCAAGCGCCTCATGCTGGGCGAGGAGACGTACGAGTTCCGGGCCGGCCAGTACCTCGTCGCGTCACTGGACCTGCCGATCACCACGAGCTTCGACGCCGACCCGCAGGAGCCCTCGCTCTGTGTCGGGCTGGCCCTTGAGCCCGCCGCCATCGCCGATCTCCTGCTGGCCGAACCCGAGGCGGCACCGCGCGACCCGGGCAGAGCACGGCCGGCTCTCGCCGTCGGCGACGCCTCGCCCGAGCTGATCGATGCCGTGGTCCGCCTGCTGCACCTACTGGATCACCCCCGCGACCAGGCGACCCTCGCCCCGCTGATCAAACGCGAGATCCTTTGGCGGCTGATCACCGGCGACCAAGGCGAGCTCGTACGCCAGCTCGGCCTCGCCGACAGCAGCCTCACCCACATCTCACAGGCAGCCCGCTGGGTCCGGGAACACTACGCCGAGCCGTTCCGGGTCGAGGATCTGGCCCGCCTCGCGAACATGAGCACCTCCTCCTTCCACCGCAACTTCCGGGCCGTCACGGCGATGACCCCCATCCAGTTCCAGAAGCAGATCCGTCTGCAGCAGGCGCGGCTGATGCTGGCGACCCACGCCGACGACGTGACCGGCGTCGCCCTCCGCGTCGGCTACGAGAGCCCCTCACAGTTCAGCCGCGAGTACCGGCGCCTCTTCGGCACACCGCCCAGTCAGGACACCGTCGCACCATGACGGGAGCCCGTACCGGTACTGGTCTCGCCACCACACGGCAGGAATGGGCAAGGACGCGAGAGGATCTTTCTTCCTCGGCCGCACCGCCGGATGGTTCTCTGGACATGTCTTCTTCTGGCCTGCGATAGCGCGCGGAACGCTGCGCGCCGGGCCTTGTCGATCCAGGAGGTGTGGTTGTGACCGAGCAACCCAAGAGGGCTTCGCTGCCTCACGAGTTTCATCCGCGGGTACCGTCCTTCACCGTCGCGAGCGAGGATTTCGAACCCGGCGCGGTGCTGAAGGACGCGCAGGTCTACGCGGCCGGGAACACCTCTCCGCAGCTGAGGTGGGAGGGCTTCCCGGCCGGGACCAAGAGCTTCGCCGTGTCGTGCTTCGACCCGGACGCGCCCACCGGCAGCGGATTCTGGCACTGGTCCCTCTTCGACATTCCGGCCTCGGTGACCGAACTGCCGGTGGGCGCGGGCAGCGGCAAGTTCGAAGGGCTCCCCGAAGGCGCCATCCAGGTACGCAACGACTACGGGAGCAAGGACTTCGGCGGCGCCGCACCGCCGGCCGGCGACCCGGCGCACCGCTACGTCTTCACCGTCTACGCCGTGGACCAGGAGAAGCTCGGCCCGGACTCCGACGCCTCACCGGCCTTCGTCGGCTTCAACCTCCGCTTCCACACACTCGCACGGGCTCAGGTCATCGCCGAGTACGCGGCCCCCGCGTAGGCGTCGGCCAAGCCGCCGCTGGGCATCGGACCGGCGGCTTCCTCTCGCAGCGGTGAGCGCCCGCACGCTCGGGGACGGCCCCTGCCAGACCATGCTCGCCGGGTTCTGGCAGGGAAGTCCGTCTTCGGCGGGCAGGGCTGAGTACCGGCCATCGTCAGCACGAGGCGGACATCGGTCTACCTCCGGTCGTACCAGGAGCCGGGAGTCTTCTGGGCGGACGGTTGGCGGATTCCGCCCCACACCAGCCCCTTCCGCCACCCCTGTGATCAGCATTCGGGCTGGACGGTAGAGGCGCCGGTGCACAGCGCAGGCAGTGGTGAGCACGTATCGCCGTCCGTCGTCGCCGCCAGGGCGGGCCGGGCCGTCCGCGGGCAGCTCACCTCGGCGGGAGAGCGCTGAGGTCGGGACGATTACCGCTCCCGGACGGCGTAGGTCACATGCGTCACCCCCGGGGAGGGCTCCGAGCGGATCTGCTCCAAGGCCACGCGGCCGGCGTCCACGCCCTCGAACAGGCGAATTCCGGAGCCGAACAGCACGGGTGAGAGCGCGATCGAGAACTCGTCGATCAGGCCGGCGTTCACGTACTCCAGGATCGTCGCGCCGCCGCCCGCGACGCGGACGTCGCGATCACCGGCGGCCTCGCGGGCCTGGTCGAGGGCGGACTCGATGCCGTCGTTGACGAAGTGGAACGTGGTCCCGCCCGGCCGCTCCCAGGGGTCACGCTTCTCGTGCGTCACGACGAAGACCGGCGTGTGGAACGGCGCCTCCTCCGGCCACATCTGCTCGCCGGCGTCGAACATGCGCTTACCCATCACGCTCGCGCCGGTGCGCTCGAACGTCTCCCGCACGATGTCGTTGTCGCGCCCCTCCTCGCCGCCCCGGCCGAGCTTCAGGTTCTCCCGGAAGAACCGCTGCGGGAAGATCCACCGCTGCAGCTCCATCCACTGCCGCCCCATCAATTCCTCGGAGGACTCGGGCGCGATGAAACCGTCCAGCGACATCGACACACTGAAGAACACCTTCCCGGCCATCAGCCCTCCCCTCCCTTCCGAACGATCTCGGTGACGTATGCGGCCAGGTTGCTCAGGGTCTGCCGGCCGCCCTCGATCGCGTGGTACTTCTCGACCGCCTCGTCGCGCAGCTCCTTGGTGGGGAACACCGTGTGCATTTCGATCCGGGTCGCCGCACCGTCGGGCTCGAACGTGATGACCGACTCGAAGGCGTTCGGGTCATCGCGGGTCTCACCGTGGAGCAACGCGATCCGCTCCGGCGGGGCGAGCTCGGTCCAGGAGATCCACTCCTGGTAGTCCGTCCCGTCCGGTCCATGCATCACGAAGACCCACTCCCCGCCGACGCGGAACTCGAACGCCCGCGTGGTGGTGGTGAACCCCTCCGGTCCCCACCATCGCGACAGGTGCCGCACCTCGGTGAACGCCTCGAACACCAGCTCCCGTGGGGCGTCGATGATCCGGGAGATGACGATCTCGCGGTCGGCTGTCGCCGACCGCGCCGGCGTTCCTCGTTCTGTCGTGCCCATCAGCTACTCCGCTTTCCTTGTCTGCTTCAGATCCTGCACGTAGGCGTCCAGTCGGTCGAAGCTCTCGTTCCAGAACTGCTCGAAACCGCCGGTCCACTCGTGGACGGGCCGCAGCCCGCCGGCGTCAAGGCCGTACAAGCGCTGCTTGCCCGCCTTGCGGTCGCACACCAGCCCGACCTCCCGGAGCACCCGTAGATGTTTGGACGCCCCCGGCTGGGTCATCCCCAGCTCCTGGGCCAACTCCGTCACCGACCGCTCGCCACCCCGTAGCAGTACCAGGATCTCCCGGCGCTGCGGCTCGGCGATCGCGTTGAAGACGTCCGACGTCGTCGCTGCTCGTGCCATGGGGCAATCGTATGCCGATATCGGCATGCGTCAAGGGTCGACCGCCGTCGTCGAACGGTTCGACGCAACCGCGAGATCCGCACCTATCTCCGCAAGCGCGGCAACCGACACGTCATCCCGGAGAAGAGTGACCACCAGGGCCGCCCGCCTACGCCCGGGTTCGCGCGGCGGATCTGGCTCCGATCATGATCCGGCAGGGAGGAGCGCGGCGATCTCGCCCAGAACTCGGGCCGCCGGTACCGGGTCGACCAGCCACTTCAGGTGGCTGCTGGTGAGCGTACGGACGTCGTAGGGGTTCTGCGGCGTCAGCGCGTCCCCCTCGCGGATCATCCGGTCCTGCATGGCGACCGGCACGCTGGTGTCCTCGGCCAGCCGGATGTACGTCTTGGGGATCCGCCCCCAGGTGTCGGGCTGTGCCCGGTCATCGGGCGTGCCGGCGTCGAGGTTCTCGTCGGGCTGGAAGGTGTTGAGGAAGACCATGAACTCCTCGTCCGTCCCGTCGGCGAGGAAAGCCGCCTTGAAGGCCGCGAGGACGCCAGGGTCGGCGGTGCGGAAGTTGGAGCGCAGCAGCCCGAGTTCGGCGGGGTTCCCGACCATCGCCGCTACCTGCCCTGTGGCGTCGACCGAGGCCATCTCGGGCTCGGCATAGTAGGAGTTGACGTCGAGATCGACGGGGCACCAGGCGGAGACATAGACGATGCGGTCGATCAGGTCGGGCCGCTGGTTGGCCGCGACGGTGGCCGTCATACCGCCGCGGCTGTGTGAGACGAGGATGACGGGGCCGTTGCGCTTGGCCCGCTCCAGTATCCCGATGAGGTGCGCGGCGTTGTCGGCGAGCGTGACGCCCTTGATGGCCCCGGGCGCGGTGGCGAGCCCTGCGGGATCCTGCGGCGCCTGATAGGCGCGCGGGTAGGTCGCGGCGAACCCGTGCCCCGGAAGATCGACGGCGATCGAACGGTGTCCGAGGAGGCCGAGTTCGGCCTGGAGTGGTGCGAAGGAGAACGAATTCGCGAAGGCTCCGTGAACCAGTACGAACGTCGGTCGCATCTGTCTACCTCACTTTTTAGGTACTGTCCGGCGGATCATCGCGTTACGGCCAGGGCATGAAGTCGCAGGACGGGGGGACAAGGCGCCATGCTCGACTCCCTGGATACGTAGGTGTGTTGTGCTCGTCGACCGCAACCCCAAAGGCGCGGATCGGGCATGAAGATCATTCCGGAGAACGGTGACAGGCGCCTCTCCGCGCCTGGATAATGGATCTGTGACCGGAGTCGGCGCCGGATCGCTGAGATGGTCACGGTGCCGTGGAGAACGCAGGCACGCTTGTCGGACGGGGAGCCGCCGTTCCAGCGCGCTCCGGGCGGAATCGGGGGCCGGGTCACGCCAGGACTGCGTCCGGTCCGGCTGCCGCCACGCGGCTCTGCCCGGCCCATCGGACCGCGTACGGCATCGCCAGTCCCGCGAGCACGAAGACGCCGCCGAGCGCCAGCCAGCCGGGGACGCCCCAAGTGATGCAGAACAGGGCCAGGACCGACGGCGCCAGAGAGCCCGCCAGGCCCGTACCGGTGGCATGAAGTCCGGAGTACTGGCCCTGAGCCTGAGCGGGCGCGAGTCCGAAGCTCAGCTCGAACGAGGCCGCCGCGTGCCAGAGTTCGCCGACCGTGTGCACGACGACACCCGTGACGATCAGCACAGAGGCGAGCCATCCCGGCATCCCCGCGGCGGCCGCGATCGCCGCCATGCCGAGCAGGAACGCCACACCGGAACGGGCCGCGCCCCGTCCCGCGGAGGCGTTGTCGACGACACCCCGGCTCGCCCGTACCTGGAACACCACCACCATCAGCGTGTTGACCACCCCACATGCCCCGATCAGCCAGGGGGGTGTCTGGCTGTGGCCGACGATCCACAGTGGCAGCGCGAACACCAGAACGTGTCCCTGAAGCGAGAGAAGTGAGTCGAGCGCGGTCACCACCATGTACGGGAGATCCTTCAGCACGCCCCACCGGCCGGCCGCGGGCACCTTCGATGCGGAGCCGTGCTCCGGTTCGCGCACCGGCGGCAGGTGCGGCAGGCGGGTCACGACGGCCGCGCAGAGCAGGAAGCTCAGGGCGTTGGCCAGGATCAGCGCCATGTAGGCGCCTCGTGTGTCCACCTGCACCACCACACCGGCCATGACCGCACCGCACGCTCCGGCGAGGTTGGCCGTCGCCCGCAGGTAGGACCGGTACCTGGTCGGGTTCGGCCCCGCGAAGCCGCGCGTCAGCGGCCCCCGGGCCGCGGCCCCGGCCGAGGCCGCGAGCTGGGTGAGCGAGATGGTCAGGACGAACGCCCAGAACGAGTGCACCAGCACCAGCGCCGCCATCGCCGCGGCCTGTACGCACTGGATCACCAGGTACGTCTCACGCGGCCCGTGCCGGTCGGCCACCCGCCCCGCCGGTACCCCGGCCACCAGGCCCACCAGGGCCGCCACCCCCATGGCCAGACCGACCTGCGCGACCGACAGGCCGACCGAGCGAGTGAAGAACAGTGCGGCGCCGGTCATGAAGAGACCGTTGCCGATCATGCTGATGAACGTCGCCAGCGCCAGCGTCCGCCGCGGTCCGCGTTCGAGCAGCACCCCTCGCGCGATCACCCACGGCGGCCGAGGCCGCCACCGTGATGGCGAGGGTGTGCCGGCCGATATGCCGCCTGAGGTCTTGTCAGTTCTCAAGGTGTGCTGGATTCCCTTCTCCGAAAGCCCGCTTGCCGCTCAGGGACTATGCACGGCGCCCAAGCCGCGGCGAAAGGCGATCCGATCTGGCGAAATGTCACATCTGTAGCGGGAACCGGGGGCGACCGCCGGAAGTTGTGATGAGTGACGGGCCGCCGGACCCGACGAGCGGGTCCGCGGCAGCGGATGAGGGTGCGGGCGATGCCCGTGAAGGCCGTGGAAGTGTTCGGCTTTGCGCGTGTAGCGGCGGCGGAGCCGTGCGCAACGGCCGGGGTGACCATGACCAGCGGGAGCCGTCCGCGGGTGTTGGTGACCTCGCCTGTGTCGGGGTGGCGGGCGAATCACACCATGCGGGCCAGGTCCCTCTGCCGTCCGCCGTGTGATCGGTCAGTCCCCGACGACGAGCACGGGCCGGCCGCGCCCGTTCGGCCGGCGTTGAGGAAGACCCTTGTACTGCCGAGCGCTCCGGCTCGTGCGGCCGGGGAAGTGTGCCGTGGTCAAACCCCGATCCGATGAACCGAGATCTGTCGGGCACCTGTGCGGCAGGAGCCGTTCCTGCCACCCTGGAAGCCAGGGGATATCGCTTCGCGGCCAGCCCCGGCAGACCCGACGGGATCGACGGGATCGACGGGGGATAACTGATGACAGGCTTCCTGACGGACTTACCGACCTTCTGGGCCTTCGCGGTCGTCTGGGTCGGCGCTTTCGCGACATTCATGGCGTACTCGCTGGTCCGCCTCCGCTACGTGCTCCGGCGTGACCGGCAGGTAATCGGACGCTTCTTCGAAACCGGTGCCGCCAAGCCCGTTCTCGCCATGTACCACCTTGAGGGAGAGCGGGCGGCCACACAGGCCGGGATCCTGCTGCTGTCTCCCAGGCGCCGCCCCTCCCGCGGCCGACACCGGACGGTCCGGGAAACACGACCGGAATCGCACCCCCTGCTGACGACACTCCAAACGGCCGTTCACGACGCCGCGGGGAGCGGCTCTGTGGAGGAGGTGATGGCATCACCCCGCTTCCCGGCCTTCAGCGCCCAGTTGCGGCAGGCAGCGCGGCGCGACCTTCCCGCACGTCGGACGCGCAACGTGCCCGGCGAGAGGGAAGCGTGGGCAGCGGTGTTCGGTCTGTTCGCCGTTCTCGTCCACGGCATCGGGTTCTACGTCCGTCAGCCGGACGCGAACGGACTCTGGTTCGTGATCGCCCTGGCTGTGCATGTGCCGGCGGCAGTCTGGCTCGCGATCGCGGACGCGAGAATGGGGCAGGATCAGTGGCCCGAGTTCGAGGCGCTGTGCGAGCGCTGCGTTACCGGGGCGCAGGTCCGCGTCCGTAGACCGAAGCGGGCTACCGGTACGGATCCTGCCCGAACCTCCGGCTGGGCCAACGACGGCGGTGTCGGCGCATCCAGTTCGTGCGGCGGTGGCGGCTGCGGCGGCGGGCTATGAGCCGGCCGCGGCCGTACCCAGAATGCGACGGTCGCTCTCGGGTTCCAATCGTCAGATGTGTGCGCGCTGAAGTCGTCGAACTCGTGGTTGATGCAGTCGGCGAGGTCGGCACCGTAGTAGTAGACGATGTCGGTGCGAGTTTTCAGCAGCAACTGCTGGCCTCGGCGGTGACCTGGAGCCGTGCAGCCAGTGCGGTGGCATTGGTGGGCTTGGTGGGCTTGGTGGCGCGGACGATCGCGGAGTGCATGCCGTCGGCAACGCTATGGGTGGGGGTGATCTCGATGTCGGTGAATCCGGCGGCTTCGAGGCCGTGGCGGTATTCGTTGAAGGAGAGGGCTCCGGCGATGCAGCCGACGTAGTCGCCGCGTTCTGCCCGCTGCTCAGGGGTGAGGGTGTCGTCGGCGACGACGTCGGAGATCCCGATCCGGCCGCCGGGGACCAGGACGCGGTAGGTCTCGGCGAAGACCGCGGGCTTGTCGGTGGAGAGATTCACGACGCAGTTGGAGATGACGACGTCGATCGTGTTCGCGGGCAGCGGGATGGCCTCGATGGCGCCCTTGAGGAACTCGACGTTGGTCACGCCCGCCTTCTTCTGGTTGGCCAGGGCCAGGGCCAGCATCTCCTCGGTCATGTCGAGTCCGTATGCCTTGCCGGTGGCGCCGACCCGGCGGGCGGAGAGGAGGACGTCGATGCCGCCGCCGGAACCCAGGTCGAGAACCCGCTCGCCCTCGTGCAGGTCGGCAACCGCGGTCGGGTTCCCGCAGCCGAGGGAGGCGGCGACGGCCTCGGCGGGCAGTTCGTCGCGTTCGCCTGCCGCGTAGAGGGCTCCGCCGAAGTTCTCGTCGACCTCGATGGCGTCCGGTCCGCAACACGCGCTGCCACCTTCGGTGACCTGGACCGCGGCGGCGGCATAGCGCTGGCGGACGGTTTCGCGCAGGTCGGTGGACTGCTCGATCATGACCTTCACTCCTCGAAGACAGGGCTGTGGCAGACCCTGGAACGGGCTGCATTGACGATTCTCGATGCAACCTTGCGCGCTGGATCGAAAAACGTCAACATAGAAGCATGTCGAAACAAGAGCTGGTCGTGCTCGGCCAGGACGGTGCCGGGGGATGCTGCCCGACGCTGCTGAGTGCGCCCATGGGCGAAGATCAGGCCGTTGAACTGGCGAAGGTGTTCAAGGCCCTGGGTGATCCGGTGCGGCTGCGACTGCTGTCGATGATCGCCTCGCGGGAGGGCGGGGAGATCTGCGTCTGCGACCTCACCCCAGCCTTCGATCTCTCCCAGCCGACGATCTCCCACCACCTGAAGCTGCTGAAGCAGGCCGGTCTGATCGACTCCGAGCGCCGGGGGACGTGGGTGTATTACCGGCTGCTGCCCACGATGACCGACCACCTCGCAGCTGTCCTCGCCAACCCGCGGACTCAGCCCCTTGAGCCCATGGAAACTCCGGCCGGGGCCGCTTCGTGAGCGAGACAACCATCGATCCGGCAGGGCCGGTCGCGGCCCGGCTGTCGTTCCTGGACCGGTTCCTCGCCGTGTGGATTCTGGCCGCGATGGTCGCCGGCCTGGGGCTGGGCCGCCTGGTTCCCGGGCTCGGGGACGCGTTGGCGAAGGTGACGGTCACCGGGGTCTCGCTGCCGATCGCGCTCGGCCTGCTGGTGATGATGTATCCGGTGCTGGCGAAGGTCCGCTATGACCGGCTCGACACCGTCACCCGAGACCGCCGCCTGCTGATCCCGTCCCTGGTGCTGAACTGGGTGGTGGGCCCGGCCCTGATGTTCGCCCTGGCCTGGATCTTCCTGCCCGACCTCCCCGAATACCGGACCGGCCTGATCATCGTGGGGCTCGCCCGGTGCATCGCGATGGTCATCATCTGGAACGACCTCGCGTGCGGTGACCGGGAGGCCGCGGCTGTCCTTGTCGCCCTCAACTCCGTGTTCCAGGTCCTCGCGTTCAGCCTGCTCGGCTGGTTCTATCTCTCCGTCCTGCCCGGCCGGCTCGGGCTGGAGACGACCGGGCTGAACGTGTCGGTCTGGGAGATCGCCCGCAGCGTCCTGATCTTCCTGGGCATCCCGCTGCTGGCCGGGTTCCTGACCCGCAAGCTGGGCGAGAAGGCCAAGGGCCGTGACTGGTACGAGGCGGAACTGATCCCCCGCATCGGGCCGTTCGCCCTCTATGGGCTGCTGTTCACGATCGTCGTGCTGTTCGCCCTGCAAGGCGACGCGATCACCTCGCAGCCGGTCGATGTGCTGAGGATCGCTCTGCCGCTGCTGGTCTACTTCGCCGTCATGTGGGCCGGATCGCTGGCCGTCGGCAAGGCGGTCGGCCTGGAGTATCCGAAGGCCACCACCCTCGCGTTCACCGCCGCGGGCAACAACTTCGAGCTCGCCATCGCGGTCGCCATCGCCACCTTCGGCGCCACTTCTGGGCAGGCCCTGGCCGGGGTCGTCGGCCCGCTCATCGAGGTCCCCGTCCTGATCGGCCTGGTCCATGTCGCCCTGGCCGCCCGCCGCTACTTTCCCCAGTCCGAGCCCCTGACGGCCCCCGCGGGCGCCGTCGAGGAAGGGTCCTCCCGTGCCTGAATCCGTGACCGTGAAGCCGTCTGTGCTCTTCGTGTGCGTCCATAACGCGGGCCGGTCCCAGATGGCCGCCGCCTTCCTCACTCACCTCTCCCAGGGACAGGTCGAGGTCCGCTCGGCCGGGTCGGCCCCGGCCGACGCTGTGAACCCGGCCGTCGTGGAAGCGATGAAGGAGATCGGCGTCGACCTGTCCGCGGAGTCCCCGAAGGTCCTCACCACCGAAGCCGTGCGGGCATCGGATGTGGTGATCACCATGGGCTGCGGAGACGCCTGCCCGGTCTTCCCCGGCAAGCGGTATCTCGACTGGAAGCTTCAGGACCCTGCCGGGCAGGGCGTTGATGCTGTCCGGCCGATCCGCGACGAGATCGAGCGCCGTGTCCGCGGTCTCCTGGACGAGCTGCTGGCCGCATAGCCGCGTACTGATCAACCGCCCCGGCCACGGCCGCGGGCCCGCCTTCAACGGGCAGGCGACCGGGGCTGGGTGGGCAGGACATGGACGTTGCCAGCCTGCTCGGTCAGCTGGAGCCGGAGCTGCCGGTTCTCCATCACGACCTGGTGCAGTGCGCCGACCGGTGCCTCGTTGTCGGCCTTGAGCCGTTCGGCCTCCTTCAGGGCCTCGGCCCGCAGTTCCTTGGCCTTCACGAGCTGCCGACGCACCGCTTCTCGCTGTCGGGTTCTCGCTGTCGGGTATCTCGCCGCGGGCCCGGACCTTCTCGTAGAACTCGTTCTTGAGGTCAAGGTGCCGCTGGGTGAGGACATTGCGAGGAACGTCGGCCGCGGTGGCCTCGGTGGCGAGAGCAACGATGGTCAGAGCTCCGTTCGACCGCTGCGGGGTTCCGCCGAGGATGCGGTCCATGGCCGTGCGGATGCGGTCGCGTTCGTCTGGTGCGGGGCTCATGACTGGGGGTCGTCTGGGAGGTCGTGGATGCCGTCGCAGCTGCGGGAGGCATAGCCGGCGCTGGCGGCCGTTCGCATGTGGCCGTACCGAATCGCCAGACCAACCAGCTCTCCCGGGTGGCGGGCGATGTGCCAGGCCAGGGTGGAGCGGAACCGGCCCGTCCCGATTGCGCCGTGCGGGTCCGGCGGGATCACCTCGTGCGGACGCTCCAGACGGAGGGCCATCCGGGAGGCCCAGTCCACGAAGTTCTCCACTCGCTCGCGCAGGGTTTCGGTGCGAAGAGAGACCTCGGTCCCCTGGCCGAAGCCGCCGAACTGGTGGAACTGACTGCCGAAGAGGAGTTCCCCGCCGGGGACGATCCGCTCCAGCACGCGGATGGCAGAGACGACCGGAGTGATCGCGACCCAGGGCACGTCCCGCAGTTCACCGGAGGAGAGGTGGTTGCCGTCCTCGTCAACGGCCTTCTTGTAGACGTATCCGTGGATCACGTGCCGCCGGCCGGTTCCGTCCGGGTGGGGGCAGCAGCCGGACCGCGGGCCGAGGACTACTGGCGGGAAGGGAATATTCCGACCGTGCAGTCTTCCTCCCTCTCACCGTTCAGGCATCATCGTCCAGCTTCTCCACCACGCGGACGGAGATCTCAGCCAGGGTTCGGAGTTCCGACGCGGTGAGATGGTCCAGGAAAAGAGATCGGACGGCCTGCACGTGCAGCGGGGCCGCCGCCGCGATGGCCTCGCGCCCCGCTTCCGTGATCACAGCGAAGGCACCTCGCCCGTCCTCCTGGCACTCCTCCCGTACTACCAGCCCCCGCCCAATCATTCGCGTGATGTGGTGGGACATCCGGCTCTTCTCCCACTCCAGCGCCCGCGCGAGATCCTGATACCGCTGACGGCCCTCTGGCACATCCGTCAGGTTGACCAGGACCGCGTAATCCGCCGCCGGCAAATGGGATTCCGTCTGCAGCAGCCGCGACAGGCGTCCGATCAGCCGCTCATGCAACCGGACGAAACTCCTCCACGCGTGCTGCTCCTCCGCCGTCAGCCAGTTCACCCGGTCAGTCACGAGGCCGAGTGTAGTGAACTGGTCGATGCGTCATCTAGCCGGCTGGGTGTATGCGCCACCGTCGCGGCGCGGCTCGGGCTACGTCTTCACGCCCGACGGGCTGACGGCTGAGCCTCTTGGGTGGCCGCGTGACGGTCGGGGCACGGGGCGGCACTCCGATAGCGGGACCGCCCCGATGCCCCCGCCGTTACGCCCCGGCCGTCTCGGCGACCGGGGTGTTCAGGAGTTGCTGCTCCCAGACCGTCACGATCCCGGTGGCACCCGTGTGCCCCAGGGCCGCCAGCTGGTCCTCCGGCGTGATGCGGTCCGTCCGGGCCCAGTCACGCTGCCACTCGCTCATCACGGCCAGCCAGGTGATCGGCACGACCCCGGCCTGGATCATGCGCCGCACCGCCATGTCGTGAGCCTCGGCCGACACACCCCCGGAGGCGTCGGTCACGACGTAGACATCGAAGCCTTCGCCCGCCGCCTGGATGGCGGGCATGGCCACGCAGATCTCCGTCCACAGACCGGCGATGATCAGCTTCTTGCGTCCGGTGGCCTTCACGGCGTCCACCACGACCTGGTCCTCCCAGGTGTTGATGAAGGTCCTGTTGATCGGCTTCTGGTCAGGAAAGACGTCCTGCAGCGGCGGGATCAGCAGGCCCCCGCGATCTTCCACGACCGTGGTCAGGATCGTCGGGACACCGTAGCCCTTGGCCGCCTTGGCCAATCCCACGACGTTGTTGGTGACCATCATCGGCTCGTGGCTGTGAAGGTTGGCGAACTGGTACGGCTGGTGATCGATCAGCACCAGGACGCTCTCCTCGGGGGTCAGCAGGGCTTCGAGGCCGGCCTTCGGCGACGTGCTCATGGAGATCTCCTCAGGAGTACGGGGCGCGCACAAACCAATTTGGTTGATGCGTCATCTTTTTACATGACGCGTCAACTACTTGTCCAGCGCTGGCAGTTCGGGGGCAGAGAGCTGCTGGCCGGGGCAGCGCGGAGGGGTGACCGCATATGGATCCGGCCCGAGAACCGCGACCAGTACCCGGCCGACTGGCCGGGCCTCTCCCGGGTCGTCAAGGGGCGCGCAGGGCGGCGGTGTGAATGCGAAGGCGAGTGCGGACGTGGTAGTCACTCCGGCCGGTGCCCCAACTGGCACGGACAGCCCACATACGGCACCGGCTCACGCGTCATCCTGACGACCGCGCAACTTTCGCCGGTCGCCGGATCGAGGTCCGGCGCACGGCCGGGAGCGGGCCGGGCGTCTCGCCGCCGGCGGTCTTGCGTACCTCTTCGTTGACGACCTGGACCTCGATTCGTTGACGACCTGGACCTCGATGAGGTCGTTGGGCCGGCAGTCGAGGATGTCGCACAGAGCCGCGAGGGTGTCCATCGACTCCGCTGTGGCGGCTGTGTGACGAGGCGGAAGACCTGCGATCAGGGTGCCGCCAGTGCCTCCGTCGGCGGTAGCCGCGCCGCGCGCACCGCCGGATAGAAGCCCGCCAGGGCGCCGATCACCAGGGTCGAACCGATGCCACCGCCCATACGTGGATCTGCGTCGGGTAGCCGTCGAATCCGAGGTTCTCCTGCGCGTAGGGCCAGCCGACCAGCGCCTGGGTGTCCAGCTGAGGGATCAGCTCGTTGGGCGCGAGCACTCCGATCACGGTGAACCAGCGGTCGCCGAGCCACACGTGGATATCGGGTCCGGCACGGTGCACCCCGAGCTGTTCGGCCGCGCGGGGACCGAGCACCACGGACGGATAGCGTTCATTGGCCGCGTTCAGCCAGCGGCCGTCGGCCAGCGTCGCACCGGTCGTCCCGGGCAGGTTGGTCTTCGCCGCCTTGACAGCGATACCGCTGGTCTCGGCCTCGGGGATGTGGTCGTTGCGGTAGACCTCGGCGTCGACCTCGCCGAGCGCGGTCACCGACTCCACGTCCGGGAGGTTGTCCACCATGTCCACCGACTCGCCCGGCAGACGGGAGGCGTCACCGCTGAGCGACGGCCCCGGTGTGACGGTCAGCAGATTGGTGCCCAGGGCGCTCAGCCGCCTCTCCAGATCCCCCGCGCTGGAGGTGGAGATGCCCACCACGCCCACCATCGCCGCGATGCCGATGGCGATGCCCAGCGCGGACAGGAACACCCGCATCGGCCAGGCCCGCAGACCGTGCCCGCCCACCCGCAGCACATCGGCCGGACTCATCCGGGCCGGGCGGGGGCGTGCGCCGGCCCGCCCCCGTCACCGCCGAGTTGTACGCCGGACACGGTTACCCCCAAGGAACAGCCAAGCCCGGCCCCACGCCCGCTCCTTGCCCGCCCGATGCCCGGTCCCGTACCCGGTCCCATGCCCTGTCCCGTGGCCCGCCCCGTGCCCGGTCCCCGCGCGTTACTCCCCTGTTACGGGCCACACGGCATCCTGACCGGCATGAGAGTGCTGATTGTCGACGACCACCTCGAACTCGCCGAGACGATCGCCGTCGGACTGCGGCAGGAAGTCATGGCCATCGACCTGGCACTGGACGGCCGACAGGCACCGGAGCAGGCCACCGTGTGCGACTACCACGTCATCGTGCTCGACCGGGACCTTCCGCTGATGCACGGCGACGAAGTCTGCCGCGCGCTCATCAAGCACGGCTGCCGCGCCCGCATTCTCATGCTCACGGCCTCCGCCACCGTCGCCGAGCGCGTCGACGGACTGAGCCTGGGCGCCGACGACTACCTGACCAAACCGTTCGCCCTGGCCGAACTGATCGCCCGGATCCGCGCCCTCGCCCGACGCGCACACCCCGCCGTGCCACTGGTACTGACCCACGGCGATCTCTCGTTGTCACCCGCCGAACACACCGCCTGGCGCGCCGGACGCCGACTCGACCTCTCCTCCAAGGAGATGGCCGTACTGGAACTGCTGCTGGCCGCACAAGGAGCGGTGGTGTCCGCGGAGGAACTGCTCGAATGGGCCTGGGACAACGCCACCGACCCGTTCACCAACACCGTGAAGGTGACCGTCAGCCGGCTGCGCCGCAAACTCGGCGACCCGCCCGTGATCGAAACGGTGCCCCATGCCGGCTACCGCGTCTGAAACGGCCGCCCGGGTCCGTATCCGCTGGTCGGCCCGGCTCCGCCTCACCCTCCTGTACGGAACGCTGCTCTTCGTCTCGGGAGCCGCCCTGCTCGCCGTCACCTACCTCCTGGTCGTACAGAGCCCCGCGTCCAAAGGCACCAAAGTCACCACCACCAACGCCTCACACAACGCGGAGACACAAGAAATCACCGCCGAGATCTCCTATGTCGCCGACCGTGAACGCCAACAGGCACAGCGCACCCTCCTCACCCGGTCCGGGATCGCGCTCGGTGTGATGACCGGACTCTCCGGCGGACTTGGCTGGCTGGTGGCCGGACGAGTGCTACGACCCGTACGCGTGATGACGGACCGGGCCCGCCGGATCTCAGCACACAACCTGCACGAACGCCTCGCAATGCCCGGCCCCGCCGACGACGAACTGAAAAACCTCGGCGACACCTTCGACGAACTCCTCACCCGCCTGGACACCGCGTCCAACGCACAACGCCGCTTCGTCGCCAACGCCTCACACGAACTGCGCACCCCACTGACCCTCCAACGCACCATAATCGAGGTCGCCCTCAACACACCCAATCCAGAGGTGAGAACACTGCGGGCAGTGTGCGAACGGGCCCTGGCAATCGGCGAGGACCAAGACCGGCTGATCGAAGCACTGCTGACCCTGGCAAGCAGCCAGAGCGGAGTCTTCCGCACCGAACCACTGGACCTCGCCGACATCGTCACCGGCGTACTCGACGACCTCGCTACAGCGGCCCGGTTGTCCCACGAGAGGCCATCGGATCGCTGTACCAGCCCTTCCAGCGCCTCGGCCACCGCTCCGCACACACCGACGGACACGGCCTCGGACTGTCGATCGTCGCGGCCATCGCCGACGCCCACCACGCCCGGATCGCGACCGCGCAGGGACCGGAAGGCGGACTCGACATCACCATCGCATTCATTTGACGCCCCTTTTGGATAACCGCTATCTATTGGGGGTCGTTGAGGAGGGAGAGAGGCGGGAGATTCGTGCAGGACGTGGTGCTGGCGCTCCTGGTCAAAGAGCCGTTGCACGGTTACGACCTGCGCAGGCGCCTGGCAGCGGCACTCGGTCCGCTCGGGGAGACACTGAACGCGGGGCAGGTCTATGTCACGCTCACCCGGCTAGAGAAGGCGGGTCTGGTCGTCCAAGTGCGTGAGGATGCGGCGGTGCGCGGCCCGAAACGCAAGGTGTTCGCGCCCACCGCGGCCGGGCACGAGCGGGTGGCCGCGTGGATGGCCGAGAGCACCGGGCCCCGGGCGGACGTGACGGAGTTCCATCTGAAGCTGGTGGCCGCCCGCGAGTCCGGCACGACCGATCCGCTCGCGCTCGTGAACGCGCGCCGACGGGAGCTGATGAGCAGCCTCGCCGAAGCCCAGCATGCCGCCCTCGCTCACGACACGGGTTCGGAGGCCGGGCTGCTGTTGGAGGGCGTCGCGCTCCGGTTGCAGGCCGATCTGCGCTGGTTGGAGGCGTGCGACCGGGTCTGGTCCGGCCGCACGACGCGGGGGAAAGGCGGAGGAAACGGATGACGAGAAATGGTCAGCGGGCCCGGTCGCGGTGGCGCGGTACGGAGGACGGCGCGGAAGCGCGCCGGCCGGATGAGGCGGCAGGGCCGGCACTGCGCGCGGTCGGTCTGGCGCGCGTGTACGGCGAGGACGAGAGCGCGATATGGGCCGTTGATGGGGTCGACCTCGACATCCCCGTCGGGCAGACGCTCGCCGTAACCGGGGCCAGCGGCTGCGGCAAGTCCACGCTGCTCCAGCTGCTGGGCGGCCTCGACCGGCCCACCGAGGGCGAGGTGTGGCTCGGCGGACGGCGCATCGACGACCTCAGCGAGCGGGCGCTCGCCCGGCTGCGGCGCCGCTCCCTCGGGTTCGTCTTCCAGGCATACCACCTGGTCGACGAGTTGACCGCGGCGGAGAACGTCGAGCTGCCCGCGCTGCTCGCCGGCGCCTCGCCCCGCACCGCCCGCCGCCGCGCCGCCGCACTCCTCGACCGGGTGGGACTCGCCGACCGGGCCCGGCATCTGCCCTCCCAACTGTCCGGCGGGCAGCGGCAGCGGATCGCCATCGCCCGCGCCCTGGTCAACAAACCGCTGGTCGTCCTCGCCGACGAGCCCACCGGAAACCTCGACAGCGCCTCCACCCACGACATCCTCCGGCTCTTCGACGAGCTGCGCGCCACTGGCCAGACCCTGGTCATGGTCACCCATGACGAGCGCGTCGCCGCCACCGCCGACCGCGTTGTCTCCCTACGCGACGGGACATTGGGCGACGACACCCGCCTGGACGGCCACGGCGCCGGCACCGCACGGCTCGGCGCTCTCTTGAACTGGGAGAACTGACGGTGGGACACCTGCTCCTGATATGGCGCCTGGTACTGCGCGACATGCGTCGCCGCCCCGGCGAGGCCGTCGTCTTCCTGTTCGCCGTCACCATCGCAAGTACGAGCCTGACCCTCGGCCTTGCGACCAGTAACGCCGTCGACACCGGGTACGAGAAGACGCGCGCGGCCACTGCGGGACCCGACATCATCGCCGTCACGACGGCCGCCGATCCGTCCGGCGTGGCCGCAAGCCTCGCGGACACTCCCGGTGTGACCGAGCAGGCCGACCCCGTCTTCGCGTTCGACACGTACATCAAGGCCCACGGCAAGAGCGCGCACTCCGCGGTCGAAGGGCGCGACACCTCTCAAGATGCCGCAGTCGACCAGCCGCTGGTGACCTCCGGAACCTGGGTACGGCCCGGTGGCGCAGTCCTCGAACGCGGCTTCGCGAAAGCACTCGGCGTGAGCGTTGGTGACCACGTCACCGTGAGCGGACGCGACTATCCGGTCGTCGGAACCGCGGTCAGCGCGGCCACCTCGGTGTATCCGTGGAGCGACAATGCGCAAGGGCCCGGGCCTTCCGACTTCGGCGGCAGGATGTGGCTCACCTCCGCGGACACCCGCGAGGCCGCGGGCGACAACTCCGGAGTCCACCTGATCCATCTGAAGCTGGACGATCCCACCGCGACGCAGCAGTGGATGGACACCGCGTTCGCCGACTGGAGCGCGGCCGACGGCTGGGTCAACACCCATGACTGGCAGGGCGTGTTGCAGACCGACAAGGCCATGATCAGGGACATCCAGCCGGCCCTGGTCGTCGGTGGCTGGCTGCTCGCTGTCGCCGCGATCGTCACCCTCGCCGCACTCACGACAGCACGCGCTGCCCGGGACAACCGGCGTGCCGCACTGCTCAAGGCAGTCGGCGCCGGAGCCGCCACCGTCACCGCCGCCCTGGTCACGCAGTACCTCCTGCTCACCCTCTTGGCCACCGCGATCGGTCTGACCGCCGGGGCGCTTGCCGCGCACCGCCTGGTCGACCCCAGCGCCGGGCTGCTCAACACCATCGGTCCTCCGGACTTCGGCACCGTCTTCGCCGCGGTCCTCCTCGCCGTCGTCGTCGCGGTGACGGGCGCGTTCCGCCCTGCCCTGCGCGCGGCCCGCACCAGTACCGTCAATGCCCTGACCGACCCGGCGCATCTACTCACGCGACGCCCGCGCCTCAATGCCGTAACGGCGTATCTGCCCACGTCACTGCTTCTCGGCACCCGGCTGCTCGCACGTCGGCCCGGCCGGGCGGCGCTGGCCTGCGCAGGCGTGGCCGCCACCACGGTCATGGTCACCGCCCTGCTGACCTGGCACACCGAACTCGCCCTGCGGCCCGACTCCGCGCAGTTCGGCCCCATCGAGATACGGGCCGACCAGACCGGTCAGGTGCTGCTCGCCGTCACGCTCGCGCTGGTAGCGATGTCCACACTCAACACCGTGCTCCTCGGCTTGAGCACCGCCGTGCAGGCCCGGCGCGCCCTGTCCGTCGCCCGCACCCTCGGCGCCACACCCGGCCAGGTCATCGCCGCGCTCTGCGTCGCGCAGCTCCTGCCCGCGGTGCCCGGAGTGGCGGCGGGCATTCCGGCCGGGCTCGGCCTGTACTGGTTCTTCGGCACACAGATCGTGCCCCCGGGATCGTGGCTACTCACCACCGGACTTGTCATCCTGCTGGCAGTCGGAGTGCTGACCGCCCTGCCCGCGTGGGCCCACACCCGCAGCCCCGCTGGACGCGCCCTCAACGCCGAACCCGCCTGACGGACCCTTCACCGGAGCCGCCGATCGGTACTCGTCCTCATCGTCCTCGACGGTGTCCGGATCCCGGGAGGGTGCCGGAGACCCAATAGGTGCCTTCGGCCGCGGGCTGGATGCAGGGAATGTCCCAGGTCCATCGCCACGCCGTGCAGCGACTGAAGTGCAGCTCGCCCATCCCCGTCCAGGGGAACAACTGCCGCAGGCACGGCTCCGCGTAGGCCGCTTCGAGGAGTTCGGTGCGTACGCGCCCGTCGTTACGTACGGCCTGCCAGCCCGTCTCGACACTGGCGTTGTCCGATGAGTCGCTGTTCATGGCACCATCATGCATGCCGGGGACCAGCCACCCGGAACCGTGTGACCGGTCGAATGCTCCCTCGAACTTGATCACTCAAGGAGGGAACTGCCGGACGTGGAGGCGGCCTTCGGAGGACCAGAATGGGCCGGCCTCCGAGGGCCGCTCACCCCGTCTTCACCGCGGCGGCGCGCCGCGCGTGCCGGCCGGGTAGCGGTGCCGTGCTGGTGGGCGGCGGCGGGAATCGCGCCGACCGGCTGCACGTCGCCGAAGTCGAACCATTCGCCCTCGCGCCGGTAGTCGGCAAACGCCCGGTGCGGTAGGGCCTCCAGCTCGCCACCAGGGCAAGGGTGTTGCCCCGGTGTCGCCACCAGGGAGGCCGCAGCGGCCTGGCTGCGTTGGTTCAGTCAACGGCGTCGTGCAGCAGATCCCGCAGTGTCAGTGCCGCCGGTAGCGGGGCCGCGGGCAGCGCCACATGGACGGTCCGGCGCAGGGCCGGGTCGGTGAGGCGGCGCAGGACTAGTTCGTCGGGGACCATCCGGGCGGCTAGCGAGGGGACCAGCGCCACCCCCAGTCCAGCGGCCGCGTAGCCGAACTTCCCGGTCCATTCGGCGATCCGGATGATCTTCCTGGGGGTGAAGCCCGCCCGTGCGCAGGCATCGGCGAGCATCGTGGGACGGTCGCCGTATGCGCTGTGAAGCCATGCCTCGTCGTGCAGTTCACGCAGGTCGACCGCTAGGGCTCCGGCCAGGCGGTGCGTGCGCGGGAGAGCCACGAACAGTTCGTCCTCGCACAGCACGGTCGTTGTGACACCGTCGGCCGGCGGCAGACCAGACGGGTAGTCGCTGACGACGGCAAGGTCCAACGCCCCGTCCGCGAGGCGCTCCATCAGTGTGTCGGTCCCGCCCTCGACCGCGATGACCTCGACATCCGGCTTGGCGTGCTGGAGTGCCCGCAGGGCGGTGGGCACGAGCGAGATGTTGGCGGTGGCGAAGGCTCCCGTGTGCAGCAGTCCGCCGTTCCCCGCGTTCAGCACGGCCAGCTCCCGCGCCGCCCGCGACAGCCGGTCGAGCACCTCCGTGGCGTGCCGGTGCAGCGTACGGCCGACGGGATTGAGCCGTACGCCCCGAGGGAGCCGTTCGAACAGCGGTCCGCCCGCCTGCTTTTCCAGCGCGGCGATCCGCCGGGATACCGCGGACTGTGTGTAATTGAGCCGCGCCGCCGCCTTGGTGAACGATCCGGTCTCTGCCACGGCCACGAGCAGCCGAAGCGCGTCGATCTCGAACACGCCACTCCCCCTTCATGATTCTCCGGGCATCGCCTCTCGCCTTCCCACGACCCATTCTCCAGACGCATGGGTCTTATGCAATCCAGTCGCTGGTGGAATGCCTCAGCTCGCCCTAACGTCGTTCACACGGTGGGGGCTTCGTAGGCGGAACAGCCCCGCCGCATCGATACCCATGAAGTCCGAGGGGGAAGTGTGTCGTCACAACGGTTAGCACGGCGGGGAGTTGGCATGGGGCGGGACCGATGACGCGGGGGGCCGCTGTCGAACTGCCGGCGATGCTGGCCGATCTGGCGGAGCTCGTGCGCTGCGAGTCCTTCTCGGCCGACCACGCGGCGGTGGCGCGAAGCGCCGAGGTGGTGGGAGCGCTCGGGAGGAGGCTGCTGGGGGCCGGGCCGGAGACGATTGTGATCGACGGTGTGACCCATCTGCGGTGGACATTCGGCACCCCGCGGGTCCTGCTGGTAGGACATCACGACACGGTGTGGCCCATGGGCTCGATCAAGAGCCACCCCTGGTCGGTGGTCGACGGGATCGCCCGCGGGCCCGGGGTCCTGGACATGAAGGCGGGCCTGGTGCAGATGTTCCATGCCCTGGCCTCGCTTCCGTCCCCGGACGGGGTGGGCATACTGGTCAACGGGGACGAGGAGGTCGGCTCGGCGACCTCCCGGCAGTTGATCGAGGAATCCGTACGAGGGTGCGCGGCCGCCTTTGTTCTGGAAGCGTCCGCGGACGACGAGGGTGCGCTCAAGACCGCCCGCAAGGGCACTTCGCGGTACGAGGTCGTCGTGCATGGCAGGGCGGCGCACGCGGGTCAGGAACCGCGGAAGGGGATCAACGCCGCGGTCGAGGCCGCTCACCAGGTGCTGTCCATCGCCGGTCTCGGGGCCGCGATGGGTGACGTCGACGGCGCCGACGCCGTGCTGGGCTCCGCGACCGTCACGCCCACCCTGCTGTCGGCCGGCAGTGCACGCAACACGGTGCCCGCGCTGGCGCGGGTGTCGGTGGACGTGCGCGTGCCGACCCCGGTGGCGCAGGACCGGATCGACGCGCTCCTGCGGGGGCTCACACCGCGGGTGCCCGGCGCCCGGCTGGAGGTGCTGGGCGGCAGCCAACGGCCGCCCATGCAGCCGGGTTCCTCCGCCGAACTGTTCGCCCTCGCCACCCAACTCGCCGCGGAACTGGGCCAGGAACCGCTGCGGGGGCTCGCCGTCGGCGGCGCCTCGGACGGCAACTACACCGCGGCTGCGGGCTGTCCGACGCTGGACGGCCTGGGCGCCGTGGGCGGTGGCGCTCACGCGAACACCGAGTACGTCAAGGTCGGGCAGATGGTCCCCCGCACCCTTCTGCTCGCTCAACTCATCAAGCGGACACGGCGCCGGCCCGGCCGTGACCGGCGTGGCTCTGTGTGAAACGCGGCTGGGACTTTCTCCCAGCGCCTCGAATCCGGTGCTGCCGTTACTGCTGTTGCTGCCGTCCCGTCAGCCGCACCTTGATGGCGGACGGCCGGTCCGAATCGATGGGGAGATCATGACTCTGCTCCAGGGGAGACGATTCATCATGCGACACGGTGTGGACGGGCTCGGCCTCGGCGAGAAGCTCGGTAGCTATCCCATCGCGGGAGTGGGAGGCGGCCTGGCGCAGATGGCGCGGCGGGTCGGTGTGGTGCTGTACGTCATCTTGATCGTCTGCTTGGTAGCCATCACACCGCCGGCGGCGTTCGCCAAGGGCGCCGTCATGACAGCGGTGGTGTTCGTCCTGTTCGGCCTCATGCTGGCATGGCGTCGTCTGTCCGCCGGATTCGGACTCAGACGGTGCTACCTCTACACGGACGGCCTGGTTGTCACCAATCTGTTCGGCGGCGTGCAGGACGCGGTGGCGTGGAGCGAGGTGACCGTGCTGAACCGGATGAGCGGCGCGTCGCTCTTCATGACCTTCCACCGGGTCGAGATCGCACGGCACGGCCTCAGGCCCCTGGCGTTCCTGGCGCTGGGCCTGAAGCCCCCGCTGGTGGACGCTCTGGTGAGCCAGCTGGCCAAGAACGGTATTCGCTGAGTGCGGCACGTGCCGACCGAGTCGACGCCGTGGCGGACGTTGATGATGCGTGGCCGCAGTCGCCGCGTCCGCCGCACCCGCGGCCTTGTCGCCGGGCAAAGAGTTCGTCCTGTCGTCCTGTCGCAGTGCATCCGTTTCAACGGTATGGGAAGCGCTGTGATTGTGGTGACGGTCAGCGTCGCCGCCGGCGTCTGGGTGATCTTGGTGGATCGAGCCTTGTTGTGGGCAGAGCGCCGTGGACCGACCGCCCGCCGAGCTCAACCCCCGGCACCCGCTTGTCGCAGGTACCGGGGGTACTTCCGGAATGGAACGAGGGGATCACGACGGACGGAAGGCCATTCCAGCTGTCAGTAGAGCTCGATCTTGTCGACCCGGTTGTTCCAGGTGCCGCCACAGGGGGCAGGGCGCGGAATTTTGCTGAAGTCGGGGGCGCGGTCGCCGGGTTCGAAGGCGAGTACCCATTCTGGGCAGGCACTGTCGATCAGCACGACAAGGCCGGAGCGGGCGTTGTACGCGCTTGAGCCCTGGTTCATCATGTCCCCCTCCTGTAACTGCCAGGTTCCGGCACCGATGCGCCAACGCCAGAGGCCGTTGGAGTTGTAGTCGGTCCATTCCCAGATGCAGAAACGGCCCGAAGCGCAGTCGCCCAGCGACATCGGCGAGAGCGTGCTGTGCTCGGCACCAGGGGCGGCACCCAGGGTGTCGAGGGCCGCGGCCTTGCTGTCGTAGCAGCGGGCGCTTCCGCCGACTGTCTGGAGACAGTAGCCGCTGCGGGGGCTCTGAACACCGTTGCTGTCGGCTCCCGCGGATGAAACCGTCCCTCCGAGGAGGAGCAGCGCGGCCGCCGTCACCATGAGGGTGCGGAACGATCCCCCTCTGCTCCGCAGGGAGGCCAACGGCCTCAGATAAGAACGGATCGCGTGACGCATTTCGTGTTCTCCTTATGTGGTTTCTGTTTTTGAGCGCGCACGTGTGTCGGACCAGGCTCGTGACGTGCGAGATTGAGGGAAAACTCGCATCAGGGAACGAGTGGCGTTCGCTGTTGGGGCGAATCCTTCTTGGCAAGGAGAAGTTATCCGTCATGGACTTACGCCTATTTGACGCTCCGTGCACAATCCCTTGATGATGCGTGCACACGGCTTGCGGATCACGGCGGGAAGCAGTGCTTGGTGCTCTGTCGGCGACGACTGTCCGGCTCTGTACGTGTCGGAGCAGTGTTTTCACAGCAGTTCGGGAGGCACTTCGGCGCCCGGCACTCAGCACAGGCGTCCGAGGTGGATGACGCTGACGCGGATCTGTTGGGTGATGATCTCGTACATCACCCGACAGGCCCCGACGTGAGCGCGCAGGATGTCGGCGCTGCCGAACGCGCCCTCGGGCCGCCGCGGTTCGTCCACGGCCCGGACTTTCGGCCCACCCACGACGTCACTGTGACCTGGGCCTCCTCTTTCGGATCACTCTCACGGGCACAGGCCGAACGGCTCATGGTCCGCGAGTCCGAGGCCCGGGACCGTCCGGCGTTCATCCAGGTCCTGTCCGGTCGATCTTCGTGGATCAGCCTGCGGCGTCCGGTGCCGTGCATCGTAAGGCGGAGGATCGCTCTCGTACTGAACGTACTTGGGCGACCCCGACAAGGCGGCGAGGTGCGGTCGTCGTCGCGGGCCCGCGACGACGTTCACAGACCGTCTTCCAAGGCCCGAACCGTTCAGGCAGGTCACGCCACTGCACCCCGGTCCGCATCCGGTGCAGGATCCCGACCCAGACACGAAGCAGTCGCATGGGCCGGGCGTACGACCTGTTCCGCCGCTGGCAGCGGGACGGCACCTGGCACCGGATCTTCACCCTCTCAGGTCATGCCTCCGACAGGAGGGAACGGTCATGCTGGGCTCGGAGGCCGGCGGCCCTCTCGCAGGACCGCGAAGAACATAACGGGGGATGCATGGCCGACGAGAAGCAGCGGGGCCAAGGCGAGGGAGATGTCGCGGGGCTCCGGTCCTGGGCCGCCGTCGCCGTTCGCCAGGCGCACGAGCTGTGGCCCCACGCGCGGCAGAATCCGCGGCCGGCCGCGTTGCGGTTCGTGACCGAGCATCTGGCCACCGTCGAGAGGCTGTTACCGGCGGAGGATCCGGCCCGGGCGGCCGTGGTGCCCTGGCTCGGGCTGCTGATGCGGGCGCGGCTCAAGGGCCGGCCCGACGCCGATCCACAGGAGTGGGCGGCCGCCCTGAGGCATCTCCGGTGGACCGACCGTGCCATGCCGCTGAACGACCAGCTCGCCATGACGGCCCGGAGCAACCTGGCCGAACTGCTCATCCCGCCGGGCATTCCTCCGGAGGTAAGCGACGGCTCCGGGCCGCCGGCCCTGGCCGAATCGCTGCGGGAGCAGCTGACCGAGGCCCTGAACGTTCTCGCCCGCATCGTCGCCGGTGACCTGACGACGCGGGAGAGGGTAGTGGCCGTCATGGAGCGCGTCGCGACGCTGCTGTCCTCGCTCCCCGACCCGCCCGGGGGGAGTTCGCCGTCCCTGCCCCAGGAGGGCAACGATGCTGAGGAGGCGGGGCCGGCCGGTGTGGTGCCCCGCACGGAGCCCGTGGAGGAGGTGCCGGCCGACGCCGTCCAGGGGGTGGTGGACTGGGCGCGCCGGGACGCGGTGCGTTTCGCGCGCCTGCTGGAGTGGCTGTGCGTCACCGTGAACGATCCCCGGGTCTCCATGGCGGACGCCGGCCGGGAGCTGGCGGATCTGGGCCTGGACCAGCCGGAGTTCGCGCCGCTGCGCGCACTGCTCGCCGCGCTCAGATCGGGCGGGCAGGATCCCCGGTCGCTCGCCGAACGCGTCCACAGCGCCGCGCAGGCGGCCAAGGAGGCGTTGCTCGCCATGCCTACGGACGCACCCGAGCGGATCCGCGTCGCCAAGTTCCACGCGGCCCTGCTGGTGGCGGGGAACCTCCGGATGCCAGAAACACTGGACTTCGGCGAGGTGGACATGGCCGCGATGCGGCCGGACCCCGACCCCGCGGCGCGTTCGGCCTGGCGGCGAGAGCTGAGCCTGGAACTGATCCTGGCCACCTCGATCGACAACCTGTGGGTGTCGAACGGTGAGATCGCGCGCGTGGAGCGGAGCGCGGCATGGCTCCGGGAATGGATCGACGCCCTTCCGGCGGACGGGGCGAAGGCCGCGGCCGCCCGGCGGTTCCTGGCCATCCTCCTCGCCCATCGCGTTGCCACCGCCGCCACGCTCGGAGGCAGCCTCCAGGATGGCGTCGCCGCACTGTCGATGGTCAAGGTGCTGTCCGCCGCCGATGAACGCGACGATGTCCAGGCGCTGTTCAGCCTCGTCACCGGGTTCCTGCAGGCCCGCCGCAGCCGGGACCAGGCCACGCTGGCCCGCACGGCAGAGGAACTGATCCAGACGCTGAGCGACCGGTACGCCTCCCCCGCGCCCGACGTGGGCACACGCTTCGTCATCACCGGCACGCTGGGCCTGGCCCACAGCGAACGTGCCGCCTGGACCGGAGACCAGGCCGACCTTCGCGCCGCCGCCCGGTACCTGCGGGAGGCGGTGGAGACCGATCCGGCCACGGTCCCGCCACTGTTCGCACCGTACTTCCCCACTGCGCGGGCCCAGATGATGGCCCAGCTGGCCAGGACCGACCCCCGCCGGGAGGTCATCGACCGCGCCATCGAGGAGGTCCACCGGGTGATCGAGGAATCGTGGACGTCGCCCTGGGAAGAAGCCCGGCTGCGGCTCGCCCTCGGCCAGGCCATGCTCCGCGCGACCACCCACCGCAGTGACCTCAGCCTGCTCGACCCGTGCATCACCGAGCTGAGCCGGGCCCGTGCCCTGGCCGCCGAAGGCCACGGCCTGCCGTTGAACGTCGAGGTTCTGACGGAGCTGTCCACGGCCCACTGGATGAGCGTGGTGACCGGCGGCGGCCGCGCGAGTGAGGACCGGAAGGCGAGCCTGGACACTCGCCGCGAGGCACTGGAGCTGATGGCCGCCGATGTCCTCCTTCAACTCGGCGCCGAGCACGCCCTGTCGGTGGCCAGGACCGCGACCGGCCACGCGCTGTGGCTGGCCCTGCGGTGCGCCGAGGACCACCGCCCCGCCGAGGCCGTGGAGGCGCTGGAGCTGGGTCGGGCCCTGGTGCTCCAGACGGCCGCGGCCGCACACGGCGTGCCCCGGCTGCTGGCGGACCGGGGTCACTCCGACCTGGCCGAACGGTGGCGGGCACAGGCACCGCGGCATCCACTCCAACGAGGTCCGAGCGGGGAGGACCGGGTTGAGGTGGACGCGGGCGAGGGGCATCCGGCTGAGGGGGATCCGCTTCGGCCGGGGGGAGCGGCCGTGGTGCCGGCCCAGGCCCCCGGCGCTGAGCTGCCGAGCAGCCTGCGGCGCAGGGCGCTCGCCGTACTGGAGGCGGGAAACGGCACCGGCGCACGGGAGTTGCTCGGCACTCCGGACGTCGCCGCGCTGACCGCCGCGCTGGCCGCCTCGGGGGCCGACGCGCTGGTCTACCTGGTCCCCGGCGAGGGCTTCCGCCCCCACATCCCGGGACGCGCGCTGATCCTGCGCCCCGGCAGCGCCGAGCCCGCCGTGCTTGCCCTGCCGCTGCTGCTCTCCCCAGGTAGTCACCAGCTGGAGCGTTACCTTGCCGCCGCCGCCGACCGTTCCCGCAAGGCGGCCGACCCGGACGCGTCGCGTGCGTCGTGGGAGGCCGCCGAGACGGAATGGCGGGCGGCGCTGAGCGAGCTGTGCGACTGGGCCTGGCCCGCCGCCGTAGGACCGGTCCTCGGCTCCCTGGAACCCCTCGGCCGCCCGCCGAGGATCGTACTGATCCCCTGCGGCCCCCTCGGCGTCGTCCCCTGGCACGCGGCGCGCGAGCACATCCCGCTGGGGGGTTTCCGGTACGCCTGTCAGGACGCGGTGTTCAGCTACGCCCCGTCCGGGGCGCAGTTCCTGCGGGCCGCCGCCCGCGACCGGCTGCCCACCAGCGGGCGCCGGGTGCTGGTCACCGACCCGCGGCTCAGCCTGGTGTGGGCCGAGATCGAGACGGAGGCGCTGCGTTCGGCCTGCTACCCGGACGCCCGGCGCTACGGCGAGTTCGTGGCGGCCGAGGGCGTGCCGGATGCGCCGGGTAGCTGCGAGGACCTGCTGGCCGTGCTGCCGGGAGGCGGTCAGCCGGCGGCGGTCGTGCACATGTCCTGCCACGGCGTGGCCGGTCCGAGTCCCACGCGATCGGCGCTGTCGCTGGCCGATGGCGAGCTGACCGTCGCCCGGATCCTGGACCACGCCGCGACCGCGGCGCCCGGCCCGGACGGCCCGCTGGTCGTGCTCAGCGCCTGCGAGACCGACCTGAGCACGGGCGACCACGACGAGGCACTGACTCTCTCCACCGCCTTGGTCGCCCGGGGCGCGGCCGACGTGATCGGCTCCCGCTGGGCCGTCAACGACAGCGCGACCGCGCTGATGATGGCCGTCTTCCACCACTTCCTCACCAGCCAGGAGCTAGGGCGTGTTGCGAAAGTAGCGCCGTCCGCCCGCAGGGCGGGGCCTGCGGCGTCCGGTGCGTGCGATCGCAAGGCGGAGGGGCACCCCAGTAC
>NZ_JBFAZD010000044.1:0-57760 GCF_040681655.1 Streptomyces sp. NPDC051662 | reverse complement strand
TCCCCAGTACTGGACGTACTGGGGTGATCCGACAACGCGGCGAGCGTGCGTGCCGGGCGTCGCCGGGCAGGCGGGACTTTCGCAACACGCCCTAGCCCACGGCGTGCCGGGAGCGGGCCATGACGGCGATACCGACGGTCGCCACAAGGCCGTACAGGGCCGGTGCGAGGAACACGAGCGGCAGCCCGAACAGACCGACGCCGAGGCTGCCCGTCAGCCCGCCGAGGGCGCTGGCGATGGCGGTGGAGCTCATGAAGATGGCCGAGGCGGTCGCGACGGCTTCGGGCAACAGCCGCTGGGCGACGATGATTCCCAGGGCGGCGAAGACACCCCACACACCGCCCATGAGTATCTGTCCGGCGAACATGCCGACCGCGCTGCCGGTCAGGGCGAAGCAGAGGTTCGCTCCTACGCCGAAGGCGGCGGCGAAGACCATCAGGCGCATCATGCCGATCCGGCGTGCGACGATCACGGCCACCGGCATCAGGATCAGTTCCACGAAGGGCTGGATGCCGATCACCGCGCCACTGACCGCCGTCGGCAGGTGCATGTCGTTGTGCATGTAGAGCGTCAAGTAGCCGTACTTGATCGGCTCTCCCGCGTAGACGAGCACATACAGCCCGGTGAAGGCCAGCAGGGGCAGCATGGCGCGCGTGCCCGGGCGCTCGGCCGGCGGCTGTGGTGTGGCCGTGCTCGTGGTGTCAGGGCGTGCCGAGCGGGTGCTCCTCATGCCCATGGGGACGATCTGCGCGAGGGTGCACAGTCCGGTGGCCACGAACATCGCGCGCGGTCCGGCGGCGGCGGCCAGCAGCGCGCCTGCGACCGGGCCCACGATCCAGCCGGCCGTCAGCGCCATGCGCACGATCGAGACGATCCCGTCACCGACGGGGCTGGCGGTCGCCTGCAAGTCGTCGTGCACCGCGGCGAACAACTGTGATCCGGCCGCACCGGAGAAGGCCAGGACCACGGTGCCGATCGCGAACGGCATCCACACCTGGTCCGACAGGGCCATGGCGGACCAGCCGAGGAATCCCATCAGGGCGCACAGCCGGAAGAGCCCGAGCCGTCTCCCCGTACGGTCCGAGCGTGCGCCGATGAGGTATCCGGCGACCGGGGCGGTGATGCTCGTGAGGTAGTACAGACCGGCCGTGGTCAACGAGACGTGGAGCTCGTCCACGAGGAACAGGGTGATCTGCGGGGCGGCGGCCGAAGCACCCAGCCCGGACAGGAACAGCGCGAGGGTCGCCCCGCGGTAGAGGGGCGAGTTCCACACCGCGCGCACCGCGGACGGAGTGGCCGCGACGCCGTCGGCGGCGAGTGCTCGTGACAAGGCAGGCCCCCCGGGCAGATCAAGCACAAGAGGTCACACACCATATCTATGAACAGTCAGGACATCAACGATGTTCATAAGACTGCCTTTAGATCAGGATCCTTGTTTGTTATCGGCACGGCGATTCCACGCCTCCGGACGGATCACCGCTGCTTCCCGCGACGGCCGAACAGAGCGGAGCGCCGCCCTGTTCGGCCGTCGCCGAGGGAAATGAGACTCTCTGCGGAACGCCCGACCGGACCGTCCTCACGCGTCCGCGGTCAGGTGGATCACGGCCGCCGGACAGCGGGCTGCCGCGTCGAGTACCACCTCTCGCCGCTCGGACGGGGGGCTGTCGTCGAGTACGACGACCAGGCCGTCGTCGTCCTGGTCGAACACGTCAGGGGCGGCGAGCACACAGACTCCCGCCGCCACACACTTCCCGGTGTCGGTGTGAACACGCATCAGAGCACCTCGTCCCAGGTGACCGGGAGCGCGGCGGGCCCGGTCACCACGGTGTCGGTCTTGAACTCGATCTGCTCGAACGGAACGGCCAGACGCAGGCTGGGTATCCGGCGCAGCAGTGTTTCGAGCACCGTTCTCAGTTCGAGTCGAGCCAGCTGCTGGCCGGCGCACTGGTGCGGGCCATGGCCGAATCCGATGTGCCTGCCTGCCTCACGGGTCACGTCGAGCCGGTCGGCCCCCGGGAACTGCTCCGGGTCGTGATTGGCGGACTGGATGGCGGCGATGACGAAATCGCCTGCCAGAACGGGCCGCCCGCCGATCTCGGTGTCGCGGGTGACCTCCCGCATGATGCCCACCCCGACGCCGAGGAACCGCACCAGCTCCTCCACCGCACCCGGCACCAGCCCGGGGTCGTTTCGCAGGGCCGTGAGCTGGTCGGGGTGGTGCAGGAGTGCCAGCACACCGTAACTGATCATGCTGGCCGTGGTGTCGAAGCCCGCGACGAGCAGACCCGCCGCCGTCGCGACCAACTCGGTGTCGGTGAACGGCCGGTCACTACGGTCGCCCCGTTCGATCAGATTGCTGAGGATGTCACCACCGGGCTCATCCCGCCGCCGGCGCACGAGGATGTGCAGGTAGTCGAAGAGCGCCTCGAACGCGGCGGCTTTCTCCTCCGGGTCTGCGGTCGCGGTGAACAGCGCGGCCCCTGCCTTCTGGAACAGCGAGTGGTCGGTGGCGGGGACTCCGAGCAGTTCGGCGATGACGGTGGAGGTGAGCGGTACGGCGAACTGCTGGTAGAGGTCCACCGGCGGGGCCGACTCGCCGAGCGCGTCCAGCCGTTCGTCCACGATCCGCTGCACTGTGGGGCGCAGCCGTTCGATGCGCTTGATCATGGAGAGTTCGGGCCCCAGGATCCGGCGGAACCGCAGATGCTCGGCCCCGTCCATCCGGGAGAACGCGCCCTCCGCCACAGGCGCGTCGGGCGGCATGTCGGCCAGGACGTGGCCCGCCTGTCCCGAACGGTTGCTGAACCGCTCGGGATCGCCGAGTACGTCGCGTACGTCGGCGTAGCGAGTGACCAGCCACGCCTCGATGCCCGTGGGGCCCACGACTCTGGCCACCGGGAGGTCGGTCCTGAATCCGGCGACCTCCGGCGCCGGACGGAAGGGGCATTCCTGTTCACGTGGAAGCGGCAACGGAAGCGGGGCCTCGGCGCCGGAGAGGGTGCTGTGAGGGGAAACAGCCATGGCATTCCCGTCAGTTGGGGGCATTGATGCACGACATGCAAAATGTCCGCGTCAGACAAATTAGCACTCGTGACTGTGCTCCGCACCCACAAGACCGAAGGCGGACCGATCAGTTGCAGCGGAGTCCGGCCGGGGGTACGTTGCGGCGACGCGTCATCCACAGGAAAGGTCTGGGCTGTTCGTGAGGACGGATGTCCCGGAGACGGCGGGACTGCGGGAACGGAAGAAGCTGCTCACGCGCCGGGCGCTGATGGAAGCGGCGACCGAACTGTACGAGCGGAAAGGCTTTCACGCCACGTCCCTGGAGGACATCGCCGCGGTGGTGAACGTCTCGCCCCGGACCCTCACCCGCTACTTCGGCTCCAAGGAAGGCGTGATCCTGGGGTACGAGGACGACGACCACGCCGCCCTGCGGCGTGAACTCGCCGCGCGTCCGGCCGCGGAATCCCCGCTGGAAGCACTGCGGGCCGCCACCCTCGCCGTGATCGACGGCAGTTCGGGGGAGGACGGCGAACGCTACCTGCGCGTCCAACGGTTGATCTTGGCCAACCCTCCCCTGCTGGCCAAGAGCCTGGAACGGACCACGGAGCAGTGCCACGGGCTGGCGGGTCTGCTTGCCGAACGCATGGGGGTGGACCCCGACACCACCATGTACCCGCGGCTGGTCGTCGGCGTGGTGGGGGCGGCGGTACAGACCGCGAAAGAGCGCTGGCTGCGCCTCCCGGGCGAGCCGGCGGAGCGGTTGCCGGATCTGGTCAGGGAAGCCCTCGACCTTCTGGCGCCCCAGGGCGTGTCCACCGACTGAGGCCGGCTCGAAGACTCAGCCGGTGCGGTCCGCGAGCCCGTCGACCCAGGTGCGGACCGTCCTGGCCGTGGTGACGGCGTGTTCCTCCACGATCGTCCAGTGATCGCCCGGGACCTCCACGGTGTCGCACGGACCGGGCCAGGAGTCCTGCCCCGCGCGTCCGGCGGAGGTGCCGCCGTGGGTGTCCGCCTCCGGCGGTTGGCCGGCGGCGCGGACCAGCAGGATGGGCACGTCCGGGGGTTCGGGGTGCCACCCCCGGAGCATCCGGGTATACGCGCCGAACGCGGTCAGGGCCATGTCGTCCACCGCCGTGTCGAACTCCGCTCCCATGGCCAGCGCCGTGCGGGCGGGCATGGCGAGCAGCCACGGTTCGGCCTCCCGTTCGGGGGTGACGTGGTAGGTGTCGAGGAGGATCAGTCCGGCGGGCGGAGTGCCCGTGGCCGCGAGTCGCGCGGCGACCGCGTGGGCCGGGCACCCGCCCATCGACCAGCCCACCAGGACGGGGCGGCGCCCGTCCAGCCGCTCGCGCAGGGTGGCCGTGTGCAGGTCCACCAGTGTCCGCCAGTCGCGGGGCGGTGCGTCGCCCGAGGTGACCCCCGGGTGCCGCATCTCCCACACGTCCCGGTCCTCCTCGAAGTGGCGGGCGAGCGTGGCGTACCAGGGCCTGCCCAGGGCCGGGGAGAAGCCGGGGAAGCACACCAGCGGCGGCCGGTCGGCCTCTCCCTTGGCCAGGTGGAGCGGGTCGAGGGCGTGCGCGGCGGAATCCTCGGGACCGAAGCCGGGGACCGCCAGTGAGGCGGTCACCAGCAGATGCATCGCCGAGACGACGTCACCCGTCGCACACACGCGGCGGTAGAGGGAGGCGAGGGTCTGGGGGGACCGGGCTCTCGCGGGACGCGCCGGCCCGGCGGCGGCCGCCTCCTCATGGGGCGGCGCCGCGGACAGCTCGGCGAGCAGATGCTCCGTCAGCTGGTCGCAGGTGGGCAGGTCGAAGGTGAGAGTGGGGGGCAGCTCCAGACCGGTGAGCAGGCTCAGCCGGTTGCGCAGCTGAACGGCGGCCAGGGAGTCGAGGCCGAGTTCGCTGAGGGCGCGGTCGGCCGTGACGGCGTCCGCGCCGGTGTGCCCGAGTACGTCGGCGACCGCCTCACGGACCAGTGCGAGCAGAGCGGGGCCGTGGTCGGCTACGGGTAGCCGCGCCAGCCGTTCGCGCCACGCGCCCGGCGTCTCGTCCGGACCGGGGCCGGTACCGGAGGCGGCTCCCCCGCCATCACCGGGCCCCCCGCCGTCACCGAGCCCCCTGCCGTCACCGGCTCCTCCACCGTCACCGGGCCCCCCGCCCTCACCAGGGTCCCCGCCGTCACCTGGGCCCCCGTCCGCGCCCGATGGAGTGCCGGACGGACCGGACAGGTCCCGCAGGGGCGGCGGGAGGGGCCGCCGGGAACGCGAGGCCGCCGGGTCCAGCGGCAGCGGCGCGAGGACGGGCTCGCCCGTCGCCAGGGCGGCGTCGAACAGCGCGAGGCCCTCGGCCGCGGTGACGGCTCGGACCACGCCGTCACCCGTCCGGCCGGTGCGGGCGGCCATCCCCTCGCCTCCCGCCCACGGCCCCCACGCCAGCGAGAGCGCGGGCAGTCCCCGGGCCGTCCGGTGCAGCGCGAGGGCGTCGAGGAAGGCGTTCGCGGCGGCGTAGCCGGCCTGGCCGGGGTTTCCGAGCAGGCCCGCCGCCGAGGAGAAGAGCACGAACCGCGACAGGGGCAGCTGCTCCGTCAGCTCGTGCAGGTGCCAGGCCGCGTCCGCCTTCGGCCGCAGGACGGCCGCGACACGCCCGGCTGTCTGGGCCTCCAGCACACCGTCGTCGAGGACGCCCGCCGCGTGCACCACGGCGGTCAGGCCGACGGAGCACGTGGAGATCACCCCGGCCAGCGCGGAGCGGTCGGCGGCGTCACAGGCGACCACATCGATCCGGCCGCCGGCCCGCTCGATCCGCTCCCGCAGCCGCCGCGCGGCGGGCGCGTCCGGGCCGCTGCGGCTGGCGAGTACCAGCCTGCGTACCCCGTGACGCTCCACCAGATGACCGGCCAGCAGGGCGCCGAGCGCCCCTGTCCCGCCGGTGATCAGCACCGTACCGTCCGCCTCGAACCCGGCCGCGCGGGCGGGCTCGGCGGCCGTCGGCCGGGTCAGCCGGGGCATGCGCACCGTGCCCTCGTGCACGGCGAGTTGGGGTTCGCCCGTCGCCAGGGCGGCCGGCAGCCGGTGCACCGACTCCGGGTGGCCGTCGATGTCGACGAGGGTGAGTCGGCCGGGGTACTCGGACTGGGCGCTGCGCGCCAGCCCCCAGACCGCGGCGGCGGCCAGGTCGGGGTCCGCGCCGGTGGCACCCCGGGTCACCAGGACCAGGCGGCTTCCCGGGGCCAGGGCGGGCAGCCGATCGCGCAGCAGCTTCAGGGCCCGCGTGACCAGGTCGTGCGTGCCGGCCACCGGACCCGCGGACGGGCCGGGCGGAGCCAGGGAGACGACGAGGACGGGGGCGGGCGCCGCGGCGGATCCGGTGGAGGGCACCTCGGGCCGCGGCCCGGGGACGGACGCGCCGCCGCCCGGGGCTGTGCCCGCGGCCGGCACGGGCCGCCCGGCGCCGGACAGCGTCGCGGCCAGGCCGAGGTCGTCCGGCGCGCCCACCTCCCAGGCGGGCGGGGCCGAGCGGGCCGGGGCGGCGGACGTCCAGTGCGGCCGGTACAGCGGTTCGGGCCGCGGGATCCCGCCCGCGCCGTCGGGGCCGGGTATCGCGCGGGTGGTCAGTTCCGCCACCCGCAGCACCGGCCGCCCGGCCGGGTCGGTGAGGTCCGCCGCGACGGTGTCCCCGGTGTGACGGAGCCGGACCCGCAGGGCGGTCGCGCCCGCGGCCTGGCGGCTGACGCCCCGCCAGGCGAACGGCAGCCGACCGGTCCCACCGGGCTGTCCCGGATCCGCGGGGAGCAGCAGCGACGCGTGCAGGGCGGCGTCGAACAGCGCGGGATGGAGGCCGTAACGCTGTGCCTCGGCCACGGCCTCCTCGGGAAGCCGTACGTCGGCCAGCAGGTCGTCGCCCTGCCGCCACATCGCGCGCACGCAGCGGAACGCCGGGCCGTACTCGTGACCCGCCTCCGCCAGGCGCTCGTAGGCTCCGGTCAGATCGACGGGCACCGCGCCCGGGGGCGGCCAGGACTCCTCGTCGCCATGCGCCGGCCCGGGCCCGTCGGCCGACGCGCCAACGAAAGGCCCCAGACGACCGGTGGCGTGGTGGGTCCATGCCCCGAGAGGGCCGCCGTCCCCGGGGCGCGCGTGCAGGTCGACGGTCCTGCGGCCGGCCGGGTCCGGCGCGCCGAGCGCCACCTGTACCTCTACGCGCCCGCCGGAGCCTGGCAGGTGCAGCGGGCGCAGCAGCGTCAGTTCCTCCAGTTCCGTCAGGCCGCAAGCCGCGCCGGTGTGGAGCGCCAGGTCGGCGAGAAGGGTGGCGGGCACCAGTACCCGGCCGTGTACGACATGGTCGCGCAGCCACGGCTGCCCGGCCTCCGACAGATGGCCGGTGCTCAGCACACGGTCCGTGTCCGGGAGGCTCGTCGTCGGGGTCAGCACCGGGTGCCCGGTGGCGTGCGCGGTCGTGTCCGCGGGGCCCGCCGCGGTGGCGGAGGGCTCGGCCAGCCAGTGGCGCTCGCGCTGGAAGGGGTAGGTGGGCAGGTCGACCTGCCGGGCGGGCGGGCCGGGGTGTCCCCGCCTGACCGCTTCCCAGTCGACCGGGAGGCCGTGCGCGTGCAGCCGGGCGAGTGCCGCCAGGAGCGTGCCGGGTTCCCGTTGGCCGGGCCTGGTCGTCGCGGTGAACACGCGGTCCTCCGGCTCCCCGACGGTGCTCAGCGCGGCCGAGGTGAGATGGGTACCGGGGCCGGCCTCGGCGAAAGCGGTCACCCCCGCTTCGTCCACGAGATGGCGTACGGCGTCGGCGAAGCGCACCGTCTCACGGGCGTGGCGGACCCAGTACTCCGGGGAGCGCAGATCGTCCCCGGTGGCCGGGCGCCCCGTGAGGGCCGAGACGACCGGGACGCCGGGCTCGTGAAAGGTGGCGCGCGACACCACCTGGGCGAACGCCGCCAGCACCGGTTCGACCAGCGGCGAGTGGAAGGCGTGGCTGGTCCGCAGGCGTTCGGTGCGGCGCCCGCGGGCCTCGAAACGTGCCGCGACCGCCGTGACCGCCCGCTCGGCCCCGGAAACGACGACCGACCGGGGGCCGTTCACCGCCGCGACCGCCACCGGCCCGGCCGCGGCCGGGATCCTCGCGAGTTCCGTTGTCGCCTCCACCTCGGTGGCATCCAGGACGACCATGGCGCCGCCGGCCGGAAGGCGTTGCATCAACCGTCCCCGAGCGGCGACCAGATGGACGGCGTCGTGCTCGGTGAGGATCCCGGCGGCGTGCGCCGCGGCCAGTTCCCCGACGGAGTGTCCGGCCAGGACGTCGGGCCGTACACCCCAGGAGACCAGCAGCCGGAAGAGGGCGACCTCGAACGCGAACAGGCCTGCCTGGACGACATCGGTCCGGTCGAAGGCGTCCGCGTCCTTCCCCGGCTCGGGCCACAGGCTCTCGCGCAGCGGCCGGTCCCCCGCGCCGACGGCGTCGAACCGGTCGCACAGCGTATCGAAGGCGTCGGCGAAGACCGGGTAGGCGGCGTGCAGTTCCCGGCCGAGGCCCGGCCGTGCGGCGCCCTGGCCGGTGAAGAGCAGGGCCAGCCGAGGGCCGGTGCGGACCGGTGCGGCCGCGGTCGTCCCGGCGGCGATCCGGTCCAGTCCGTTCAGCAGGCCGGCGCGGTCGTCCGCGGGTACCGCCGCCCGGTACCGGAGCGCGGCGCGCGCGGTGGCGGCGGAGAACGCCACGTCCCCGAGGGGCTGTTCGGGCCGCTCCCGGAGGAACGCGGCCGTACGGCGTGCCTGGGCCCGCAGAGCGCCCGCGTCGGCGCCGGACAGCAGGAGCGGTGGGTGCGGGGCGGCCGGGGCGCCGCCGTGCTGCCCCGCGTCCCTGCCCCGCTCCACGACGGGCTCCTCCAGAATCACATGGGCGTTGGTGCCGCCGATACCGAAGGCCGACACCGCCGCGCGGCGCGGCTGCCCGGGGGCAGGTCGCCATGGCTGCTCCCGGGTCAGTGGCCGTACGGCGCCGGAGGTCCAGTCGACCGCGGGGGACGGCTCGTCGAGGTGCAGCGTGCGCGGCAGCACGCCGTGCCGCATCGCCAGTACGGTCTTGATGACCCCGGCGACACCGGCCGCGGCCTGGGTGTGTCCGAGGTTGGACTTGAGGGATCCGATCCACAGGGGCCGGTCGGCCGGGCGGTCGTGCCCGTAGGCGGCGAGAAGCGCACCGGCCTCGATGGGATCGCCGAGCGGGGTGCCGGTGCCGTGCGCCTCCACGGCGTCGATCTCGGCCGGGGTGAGCCCGGCGGCGGCCAGGGCGTCGCCGATGAGCCGCTCCTGGGCGGGTCCGCTGGGCGCGGTCAGGCCGTTGGACGCGCCGTCCGCGTTGACGGCGGAGCCGCGGAGCACGGCGAGCACCGGATGGTTGTCGCGCCGTGCGTCGGCGAGCCGTTCCAGCAGGACCAGTCCGACGCCCTCGCCCCAGGCGGTTCCGTCGGCCGCCGCGGAGAACGGCTTGCAGCGGCCGTCAGGGGAGAGCGCGCGCAGCCTGCTGAACGCGGCGAACGGCACCGGACTGGCCATGACGGTGGCGCCGCCGGCCACGGCGAGGGAGCACTGTCCCGAGCGCAGCGCCCGCGCCGCCCAGTCCATGGCCACCAGCGACGAGGAGCAGGCCGTGTCCACGGTCACCGCGGGCCCCTCCAGGCCAAGGGTGTAGGCGATGCGCCCGGAGGCGACGCTGCCCGCGGATCCGAGCGCGAGGTGGGCCTCGTACGCGTGGCCCCCTCGGTGCAGCAGACGGCCGCCGTAATCGCCGTGCATCACTCCGACGAAGACGCCGGTGTCGCTGCCGCGCAGGGCGGTGGGGGCGATGCCCGCCCGTTCCACGACCTCCCAGGCGGTCTCCAGCAGCAGCCGCTGCTGGGGGTCGGTGGCCGATGCCTCCCGGGGGGACATACCGAAGAAGGCCGCGTCGAAGTCGGCGGCCCGGCGCAGGAACCCGCCGCGCCGGGTGACCGAGGTGCCCGGCCGGTCGGGGTCGGGGTCGTAGAGGGCGGTCAGGTCCCAGCCCCGGTCGGCGGGGAACGCGGAGGTGGCGTCCGCTCCGTCGGCGAGCAGCCGCCACAGCTCCTCCGGCGTGCGGACGTCGTCCACGGGTCCCGGGAAGCGGCAGGCCATCGCGACGACGGCCACCGGCTCGTCGGGTGGCCGGACGTCGGCGCGGGTGCCGGCACCGGCCGGGCGGGGCGCCGGGGGCGGGGCGTCACCGCTGGTGCCGGGACCGGCCGGGCGGGGCGCCGGGGGCGGGGGGCCGAGCAGCGCGTCGTGCAGGAAGCCGGCCACCGCGTCCGGTGTCGGACGGTCGAAGACCAGGGTCGGGGGCAGGTCGAGGCCCGTGGCCCTCCCGAGCCGATCGCGCAGCAGCACGCCCTGGAGGGAACCAAGTCCCAGGTCGGCGAAGGTCTGTTCGGGATCGGGTTCGGTTCCCCGGGCCTCGTCCGCCTCGGCGGTGGCGTCGAGGACGAGGCGCAGCACGGTACGGCGCCGCTCCGGGGCGGGCAGTGCGAGCAACCTGGCGCGCAGCCCTGCACGGATGTTCGCGTCATCGTGTGCGAGGGCCTCGGCCAACTCGGCGGCGAGGACGGTCCGTCGGATCTTGCCGGAGGAGGTACGGGGCAGGGGCGCGCTCTCCCTGATCTCGTCCGGCACCTTGAACGCGGACAGCCGCTCGCGGCACGCGGCCCGTAGTCCGGCGAGGTCGATGCCCCGCGGGCCGGGGACGACGAACGCCACCGGGACCTCTCCCAGCACATCATGGGAGCGGCCGACGACCACCGCCTCCGCGACTCCGGGGCAGGACAGCAGCACCTGCTCCACTTCCACCGGGTTGATGTTCTGGCCGCCACGGATGATCAGGTCGCCCACACGGCCGGTGACCCGCAGCCCGCCGCCCGATGTGCGGTGGCCGAGGTCGCCGGTGCGGTACCAGCCGTCCCGCAGGACCCGCGCCGTGCTCTCGGGGCGGTTGTGGTAACCGGTCATCAGACCGGGGCCCCGCACCCAGATCTCGCCCTCGTCACCGTCCGCGACGGTCTCCGCGGAGACCGGGTGGGCGATCCGGACATCGACGCCGGGCAGCGGCCGGGGCACACGGTCCGGGCCCGGTGTCCCGGGCCGGGCGAGCGCGATCTTGCCGCTGGTCTCGGTGGCGCCGTAGCCGTCCAGCAGCGGTGCGCCGAGCAACTCCTCCACCGAGGCGCGCAGTTCCGCGGGGCAGGGTGCTCCGGCGGTGACGCACACCCGCAGCCCGCCGGGGACCGGCCCGGACCGCCGCAGTGCGCTCTCCATCAGGTGGTAGGTGGCCGGGACCCCGGCCAGCATCGTGAAGGGCTCGTCGGGAGGCTGCCGCCGCAGAGCCTCCACGATGTCCACTCCCCGGTCCAGGAGGCAGGCGCTCGCGCCGGTGGCGACCACCGCGACGACGCTCAGCGACTGCGCGTAGGCGTGGTGCAGCGGCAGCGGCCACAGCAGCCGGTCCCGCTCGGACATGCCGAGGAGCGGTGCGTACCCGGCGGCGGTCGACCACAGTGCCGCCCGCTGGCTCGTCACCGCACCCTTGCGTGTACCGGTGGTGCCGGAGGTGTAGAGGATCCACGCCGGCTCGTCCAGGCCGAGGTCGTCGCGCGGCGGTTCCGGCGCGTCGGTCCCGGCGAGTTCCTCGTACGGCACCGCGTCCGCGGGCGGCCCGGTCGGCGGTGCCACCGGGCCCACGACCACACTGGCCCGCAGCGGAGGCAGCCCGGCTCCCAGCCGCGTCAGCCGTTCGAGGAGCGGCGCCTCGGCCATGGCCGCCACCGCGCCGCTGTCGGCGAGGACATGGGCCAGTTCGTCGTCGGACGCCCCCGGGTCCAGTGGCACTCCGATGGCGCCGGTCCGCAGGGCCGCCAGACAGCTCTCCACCATTTCCACCTGGCTGGGCAGACAGAGCAGCACCCGGTCCCCGCGCTGTACGCCCAGTCGTGCCAGATGCCCCGCGAGGCGGGCCGTCCGGCGCTCCAACTGCGCCCAGGTCACCTCCCGTTGCACGTCCCGGAAGGCGGTCCTCTCCCCCGTGCGTCCAGCGTGCGCCCTCAGCGCCTCGGCCAACGGGCGGACCAGTTCCTCGCGAACGTCCGCCATGCGTACCCCTTGTGTGCTCCCCGGCCCCCCGACCCTCAACGACTATAGGGTCAGCGGGCGTTCGGGCACGTCAGGCACTCCGGACACGGCTCGTCCGGCGGGTCCGGAGTCGTTCTCCGGACCTCGGTGTGTCGGACGAGACACGGAAGGGGCAGGCGATCGCCGCGGATGCGAAGGACGGCGCCGGCGCCTGGGCCCGATTACGCGAAGCGTTCGTAGTCAGCCAGTACTTCGTCGATCACACGAAGATGGATGGCGACCCGTTCGTCCCGGGGATCCGGGCACTCGGCCACCGTCAGCGCGGACTTCCACAATGCCCAGCCCCTGGCTCTGGCCCACGTGCCGTCGTCCTGTCCGACCGCTTGGCGGAACGCCTCACGGCTGTCCTCACGGAACAAGGTCCAGGCGATGGCGAGGTCACAGGCCGGATCGCCGACACCCGAGGTGCCGAAGTCGATGACGGCCGACAGCTTGCCGCCGTCGACGAGCAGGTTGTTGCTGCCGAAGTCGCCGTGGAACCACACCGGCTTTCCGCGCCATTCGGCGGCGAGTGCGGCCTGCCAGACCTCGGTGGCACGCCCCTGGTCGATGCGACTGCCCAAAGCGGCGATGCACCGGTGTGTCTCGTCGTCGTAGTGAGCGGGTGACGCGCCTCGGTAGAAGCTGTGTTCCCCCGCCAGGGGGCCGTGGGTGGCGTCGCAGCGCTGCAGGGCGAGAATGAACCGGGCCACGTCGGTGGCGAACCGGGACAGGTCGTCGATGCGTTCAGGGGAGGCCGTCTCGCCAGGGAGCCAGCGGCGTACCGACCAGGAGTAGGGATATCCCTCGCCCGGGGCCCCCTTGGCCAGGATGGTGGGCACAGCCGCCGGCAGAGAGGGAGCCAGGCGGGGCAACCAGTCACATTCCTTGTCGACGGCGGGGGCGTAGCCGGCGGCGGTGGGCAGACGCACGGTCATGTCGTCACCGAGGCGGTAGGTGCGGTTGTCCCAGCCGTCCACCGCCACCGGGACGACCGGCAGATGCCCCCATCGCGGGAACTGCGTGGTGATCAGCCGCTTAACCAGGGCCGCGTCGATTCCTGCGCGGCCGTCGGGAACAGTCGAAAGCATCCGCCGATCATCACTGGTGCGAGCTTATGAGGCAACGGAATAACCGGCGTGACGCACATCCCAGCGCGATCGTCCTCGTGTGGGGCACCGGGCTCCCGCGACGGAAACTCGGATGCGGATGCCGCACGGCCACTCCTAAGCTGCGCTCGCGGGAGCGTGCGAGGCGCCGCCTCGACCGTCAGTGGATCGGAGACGCACGGGGTATGACCAGTCAACTGTTCGCGATCTGCTTCAATACGCCCCGGCCGTCGGCCCTCGCGCGGTTCTGGTCCGGAGTCCTGGGCTGGGAGCCGGCCGACGGACCGGATGACGACATCGCGATCCTGCCCCCTGATACCGCCGGTTTCCGCATCCGTTTCCTGCCGAGCCAGGAGCCGAAGACCGGCCAGAACCGGGCACACTTCGACCTGACGAGCGCCTCACCGGAGGATCAGCAGCAGACGGTGGCCAGGGCGCTGCAATTCGGCGGGAAACACATCGACGTGGGCCAACTCCCGGAAGAGGGGCACGTGGTGCTCGCCGATCCGGACGGCAACGAGTTCTGCGTCATCGAGGCGGGCAACCAGTTCCTCGCCGACACCGGCTTCATCGGAGCACTGGCCTGCGACGGTACACAGCGGGTCGGATACTTCTGGAGCGAGGCGCTGCGATGGCCGCTGGTCTGGGACCAGGACCAGGAGACCGCGATCCAATCGCCGAACGGCGGTACGAAGATCACGTGGGGCGGTCCTCCGGTGGCACCGAAGAAGGGCCCGAACAGGCTGCACTTCGAACTGGCGCTCCCCGCCGACGCGGACTGGGAGGCGGAGGTCGACCGCCTGACCTCACTCGGCGCGACGCGCACGGACACCAGCGAGGGCCACGGCGGCGGGGCGAGGATGCTCGACCCCGACGGCAACGAGTTCTCCGTACGGAAGCCCGGGTAGCGGGGCTGGCGTCGGGCGGGCCGTGCGTCATAGGCGTCCGCCCGTGAAACGCACGGTCACACAGCAGTCCACCTGCCTGAGGGGGCAGGAGGCTGAGCGAGAAACAGTTCGCGAAGCTGGAGGTGGAGTTGGCCAAGAAACCGGACGCGCGGGTGGCCGAGCTGAGGCTCCCTGACCCGATGCCCGTCGCTGTCGCAGCGAACGCGCTCCTCGGGCCCGCCGTCGGTGGCGGCCGGTTGATCAGGTAGTTCGAGGAGCCTGCGCAGGTCGTAGCCGGGGTAGCAGCAGATGCGTGGAACGCCGGAGGTCTGCGTGGTGGTGCGGATGACGAGGTCGCCGCCCCCACTCTCCCGGGCGTTCTTGCCCGCGAGGTCGCCCGGCAACTGGATCAGCGTGGTGTCACTCAACGAGCCGAATCCGACGCCGACACCCGGCCGTCCAGCCGCCCCAACACCGCCCGGCCCAAGTCCCGGCCCGCCGGAATCATCCCCTCTTGGCTGTCAGCGCACTCAGGGTCTCCCGTGTACTGACTGTGTCCGGATGCTTGTCCCCCAGCACGTCCACCCGCAGCGGCAGTAGTGCCCTCAGGTCTTCCGCGGCTTCTTCCTCTCTGCCGGTACGGATCAGCAGACTCGCCAGCCGGGCCCGGGTGGTCATCGTCTGAGGATGGGGGTCGCCCAGCGCCGCGCGTTGCAGGCGCGATGCCTCGCGCAGCATGCCCTCGGCTCGGCCGGCCGCCGTCCCGGGAGCTTGTCCGCGGCCCAACACATCACCGAGGGCGGAGCGGGTGAGCAGCACGTCGGGGTGTCCAGCGCCCAGTACGCGCTCGCGATCGGCGAGCACCGCCTGGAGCGAGTCGGTGGCCTCGTCGAGGTGTCCCGTCGACGCACGGAGCATCGCGATGCCGAATCGCGTGGTCAGCACCTCGGGATGATTGTCGGCGGGATAGCGGGCGCGCCGACGCGCCAGGAGCTCACGGAGTTCTTCGAGCGCCCCCTCGGTATCTCCCAGCTCTGCGTTCAGCATGGCGATATTGAAACGGGTGATCATGACGACGGGATGGTTGTGGTCGCCGAGTACGCGCCGCTGGTCGCTGACCAGTTTCCGGTGCAGGTCGAGCGACCGCACCGCGTCACCGTACTCCCAGGTGAACCGTGCGGTGTAGAGGCGGACGAGCAGCGTGGTGGGGTGGTCCTGGCCCTTCTGCCGCTCCATCCTGGGCAGCAGGACCCGAAGCTTGTCGAGCGCCTCGCGGAGCCGCCCGGCCTCACCGGTGAACCGGGAGATGTTCATCAGGCTGTAGATGATCTGCTCGTGGTCCTCGCCGAACGCCTCGATGCGATCGCGCAGCAGTCGGTGGTGCATGGCGAGGGCGTCCTCGTACCGGCCGAGCCGCCCGTACCAGTAGGCGATGTAGTGTCGGCTCTCCAGGACGTCCCGGTCGGTCGGACCGAGGACGCGCGTCTGGTCGGGCAGCAACTCCTCGTGCAGACGGAGGCTTTCCTCCATTCGGCCGCCCCTGCCCGTCCAGTAGGCGAGGTGGTGACGGGTGGCGAGGGTCCGCCGGTCGTCCGCACCGATGAGGCGGGTCTGGTCGGCGAGGAGTGCGACGTGCAGGTCGACCGCCGTACCGAAATCGCCCACCTCACCGGTGGCGTAGGCGATGCGGTGTCTGCTCTCCAGAATGTCCGGGTCATCGACAGGAAGTGCGCGGACCTGCCTTGCGAGCACCTTCTCGTACATCTCCCGGGAACGGCGGTACGAACCGGCCCGGCCCGCCCAGTAGGCAGCCTTCTGCCAGGCCCTGAGCGTGGGCCGCTCCTCCGGTCCCGGGCGTCGCGCCAGCCGGTCGCCCCAGGCGGCCCACCGGTCCCGGTTCGCCGCGGCATCCGCGGAGCCGCGGCTGTCCAGGCTTTCGAGGAGGCGATCGTACGAGCCGATGTGCCAGAGGTGAACGGGTTCCGCATCGGTGGCGTACGCGTGCAGCGGGTCGTCGGGATCGTGCCGGTCCATGGGAGCCATGCTCTCAAGTGCGGTCATCAGCGCCGCATGGCCGGACCTCACCTCCAGGTGATACTCCGCCTCCTCGATATGCTCCACCAACGCTTGGTGGTGCGCTCCCAGGAGTTCCCCGGCAACCGGGTGCACCGCCCGTTCGACGAGCCCCGCGAGCAACTCCAGTATGTGGTCGACGTCTTCGGCGCCCGGCCCCTCGATGGCGGCGGACGCCGCAGCCAGCAGCGGCTTGGGCAGTACGGCCCCCTGGCCTGCCGCCGCGAGGACCGTGACAACGGCGTCGACCCAGGTCGACCGCCCGTCCGGCGCGCGTCGACGCGCCTGATCCAGAACATCCCGATAGAGCAGTTCGTAGGTCACCAGCCGGCCTGGCTCCCGTGGCCCGTAGTCGGCCAGCAGTGCTGCCATGTACCAGTTCCCGGCTGCTTGGCTGACGATCGGCGCCCACTGCTCATCACTGATGTGACGAGCGTTCAGGTAGCCACTGATCTGTTCTTCCCGCGCGGCCTGCACGGACTCCGGATGCCATTCCGCCGGCAGCCGTACCCCGTCCCGAGAAGTGGCGACGATACCGAACCAGCCGGGCGCGCTGTCGAGCAGCAGCGTCAACTGCTCGATCACCTTGAGGCGTGCGCTCCGATCCAGTTGGTCGACGGCGTCGATGACGACCCGGACCGGCCGCCGGGCCGGCATGAGGCCGAGCGGTCCCCCGACATAGCGTCGCGCGGGCGGCAGTCCCTGGCGTTCGGCAAGCGGTGTGATCCGCTCGAACTCGTCTCGCGCCCGTGCGAAGCCCGGCAGGAAGAAGACCAACTGTCGGGCCATCGCCGCGAGTGTGCTCTCGTCGGTCCAGCTCTCCCGGAGTTGAATCAGAGCGCACACCGCCGACCCCTCGCTCATGTCCTCATCCGCCGGGAGGAGTTCGGGACGGGAGAGCGCGGCGACAAGGGTAGTCTTCCCCGATCCCATCGGCCCTCGCAGCGCGACCGCTCGGTGGCCCAGGACGGACTTCGTGAGCGCGTGGAGTGAGGGAGGTGGCTGGAAATGCTTCAGCCTGGGCAGCAAACCGCCTCCAGGGGTGGCCGCGACGACGCTGAGGTTGCCGTTGTGTGCCACATTCCGCGCGACCCAGTGCGGCATTCTGGTGCCGGTCCCGCTCACGCCGTCGGCTCCACCCCCAGCCGCGTGGCGGCTGCCGCTCCAGGTCACGGCCTGGGGCCGTTGATCCTCCAGGGTGTCTCCCAACGTCAGCGCCAGCGGCCGACTGTGCATCAGCCTCTCCAGCCGGGCGTGCCCGTGCCGGATTGCACGGTTGAGCGCCCGGGAGAATCTCAGCCCGTAGGCGGGCCTGCCATCGGTGGACGCGAGGACTTCGATCTCACGCCCGGTGTGCATCGCGGACGGGAACCAGTCCTGTGCCGCCGCCAGCGCCGCCGTTCCGGCCGAGCAGGCGTCGATGACAACGGTCAGGCCGGAGACGGCGCCATGGTCTGCCAGAAGGGTCCGAAGGCGGGCCGGAACGGCGAAGGCGGTCGTGGGGTCCGGCCGGACCGGGCTCGTTGTCACGGGGAAGACGAAGCCGCTCTGGGGCGAGACGTACCCATGTCCGAGGAAGGCAAGCACCATCGGCGAGCGAGCTGCGTTGGCCCGCTCAAAGGCGGCCTTCACCGCCGCGAGCACCTGCGTCACCGTGCCCGGATCGAACAGCAGTCCGTCCCCATGGGCCGGCGCACAGTGGCCACGGTCCGGGTCCAGCAGCAGGTCTCTCAGCTCTTCTGCCTCGGCCCGGAGCGTGTCCAGACTCGGATGAACACCCCACTGGGAGGCCACGACGAATGCGTAACGCTGCTTGTCCACCTGATCATTATGGGAAGAACCCGCTTCAATGGAAGGCGGTTTGGAACCGCGGTGATGTCCTCACACGTTCTTTCACACACATCAGATGTGTCGCGCGGCGCAGAGGACGCGGCGCGCCGACCGAGGAGTGAGGAGGGTCCGTGACGGAGGTGGTGATGGTGCACGGCATCGGCCCGCTGGACGAGTCGCCCGACGAGATGCGGGCCGACTGGGTCGGCGCGCTGACCGGGACGCTGCGGAAGGCTGGTCACACGGCACACGCCCAGGGGCTGGAGTCGGGCCGTACCTCGGTCTCGATGGCGTACTACCGCCACCTGTTCAAGCCGTTCGAGCCGAAGAATGAGTGGGACTGTCCGCTGCCGGAGACGCTGGCCCGTATCGGAGGTGACGCCGCGCAGGACATCCTTGGGAACGTCGCCAGGCATGCCACCGACCCGATCGACCGGGCCGACGCCGACCGGGAGTTGGCGGCGCTCGGCAAGGACACCGGACCCGAGCAGGGAGTCATGGAGATCTTCCGGCTCGCCGTCGCGGGGCTGGCCCATGTGGGGCCGCTCGCGCAGTCGGGGTTCGCGACGCTGAGCAGCCGGGGTATGTTCCACCTCGGCCAGGTGGCCGGCTATCTCGGCGACGAGTCGGTACGCAAGCAGGCGGTGGAGTCGGTGCTGGCATGTGTGACTCCGCGGACGAGAGTGGTGTTCGCCCACTCGCTGGGGACCGTCGTGGCGTATGAGGCGCTGCACCGGGTCAACCACCCCCTGCCGCTGCTGGTCACCTTCGGATCACCGTTGGGCATGCGCACTATCGTGCGCGAAAGGCTGCGGCCGAACCCGCTGCGGGTTCCGCCGCGTCTCGAACGATGGGTGAATGTCGTCGACCGTGACGACTTCATCGTCGCGAAGCTCCATCTGGAGCGGCTCTTCCCCTGCGACGGAGGGGTCTTCGAGAGCAGTCGCAAGGTGAGGAATCCGAACTTGAACCCGCACGCGGCGGTCCACTACCTCGGGCATCCGGAGACAGCCCTGCCACTCACCGAAGTGCTCTGAGCCGCGTCGAACAGCTCCGCGCCGAGGAGCACGAGATCAGGGACGAGGACATCGTCCGGCTCTTCCCGCGCAAACGCCGCAACCTCAGCGTGCCCAGCCGCCACCGCTTCGCTCACTCCCCCCGGCCGCCGGGGCCCTGCGGCCCCTGCGCGCCCCGGACGTTCCTGGACAACCCTGGACTCGACGAGGACGGAGCGAAGGACTGACGGACGGATGGGGCGCCGACGTTCCAGCAACAGCCACGAAACGCCACCGGGACAGCAGTCCAAGGAGTGGGAGGATCGAGTCCATGACGACTGCCTCCGGTGATTTCGAGTTGACCATGGACGAGCTGCGAGTTGTGGCGCGCTACGTGGCTGAGAGCGCCCAGGAAGTCCTCCCCGTGTTCGAGGAATCCGTTCCCGGTGATACTCGTCCCCGCGCAGCCCTTGATGCCGCATGGGAGTTCATCAACGGCGCGAGAAGGACCAAGCTGCAGCGTGTCACCTCACTGGACGCACACCGGGCCGCGAAGGATGCGGGCACCGAAGCGGCACGTCTTGCCGCACGGTCCGCGGGCGACGCCGCGGCAGCCGCGTACCTGCACCCGATAGCGCGAGCCACCCAGGTAGGACACATTCTGCGCGCTGCCGCGAGCGCCGCGCGCATCGCCGAACTGAGCGCGGGCGACGACCCCGTGGTCGGAAACCTGCGGATTGAACAAGCCCGGACGCGTGCGACGCCGGTTCTGATCGCCGTTCTGTCCCGGTACCCTCTCGCACCGACCGCCAAGAATCGCGTCGCGCAACTCATGAGTGCCCTGGACACGTCCCTACGCGCCTCCGGCTGAGGGACTGCCCCACGCGACGCGGCCCCGCCCCAACGGCACGACACACGCACTCGGACCGCGTACTCACACCGTCTCAGCGAAGATCTTGTCCCGGGGGCTGTTCTTCGCGGCGAGCGTATCCAGCTGAGACTGGAACCCTGGAACTCCTGACTAAGGCGGTGGGACGGCTCGGAGCAGCTCCCACAGGGGGCGTGAGCCCGATGCCCATACTCCCAGGGTGTGGCGGTCGACCACGTGAAGTCGCTGCTGCTCGGCGAAGGTTACGGCGGGTGCGGTCACCCGGCCGTTCGTCACGATCACCGCGATGTCGGCGCCGTGGACCTGGCGGGCGGTGCCGTTGAGGACCTGAAGGTCCGGCGTGCCCACCGCGGAGCCGGCCAGGCCGTTGCGGCGGTGCTTGCACTGGATCACCCAGTGCCGCCCGTAGGGATCGGTAGCCTTCACATCCGCTCCGAGGTCGCCGCCGCCCCCGACACGGACCGCGTCCCGGCAGCCGTCACGGCGCAGCAGATCCCGCACCGCGTCCTCGAACCGCGAGTGGTGCAGGGCGTCCAGCTGGGGCAGCCGGTATCGCAGGCCCCGCGTGCGGACCGCTTCCCACCGCGCTCTCTGCCGCTTCTGATGGAGCCAGCCGCCGCTCGCCAGTATGGCGAGCGTGCCGATGACGATCAGGATCCACCAGTGGGCCAGCAGCCAGTTGACGGCGGCCACCATGAGAGCGACGGCCAGGGCCGCGGCCACGAGGAGTCCGATCAGCCGGTCGTCGGCTCGCTGCCGCCGCTTGCCCGGCCTCCGGGTACGCCGCCGCGCCGGCGGGCGCCTGCGTGCGCGGGGGCTCATCGGCCGGCCTGTGTGACGCTGCTCGTAAGCTGGCCCAGGATGTCCTGGATTCCCTGGCCGACCGGCGTCGGGGCGAGAAGCACGCCCAGGGCCAGCACGATGACCACGGTCATCTTCTCGTCCTTCCTGCTCCTGGCCTCGGTGCGACGACGCAGTCGCAGAATGACGATGACGGTGAGCAGTACCGCCACGTTGATCGTCAACATCCGTCCAGCCCCCGATCAAGCAACGTCAGCCGTCTTCGCGTGCCTGCGGCAGACGGAAATCCCCCTTCCCTGTGTATCCCGAACTCCCCATCCACCTCACCCAGTTACTGATGATTGACGCCAAGTCACCTCCTGGCCGAATGCCGCGCGGCGAGTCGGTCGTGAACGTGTGCGGTGACGCCGCTTTCTCGTCTTCTCTGGTGGTTCTCTGGTGGCGCTTTGCGGGAGGGTAATCGCTAGGGGAGGATCGCGCCGTCCGCGGCTTCCGCGTGGCTGACGACCACCTCGCCGGCGATGTCGCGACCACGGCTGGGTGGAGCGTCACCGAAACGCCGGTCGTGGCAGCCCCGAGCTCAAAGAAGCACCCGGCATCGCCGCGTTCGGTGAGAACCAAAGACGGCTGCCTCACCGCCCGCCATATGGCGCCTCCTGTTCTGGCGGATGGATGGTGCGGCCGTTCCGGCCGGTCTCCTGGCTGGGATACGCCGGCCGGGGCGGTGATCAATCGGTTGCGTAGACCCTCGGGCTCACGCCCGAGCCCGAGGGCGCCCGCGTCGGCGGGGACGGCGGGGGGTCTGTGTTCGCGCCACGTAGCCACGGGTTTGGGGCGGCACCGGCGAGGGTGCCCAACACCGCTAAGAGTGCGGACCACCTGGCGCCTCCTGGGTGGTTACGGCTTGTCCGTACGGCGGTAGGCGCGGCGGTTCTTCAGCTCAGCGGCGACGGTTCGTCCGTACCAGCGGTGTGCGTGCTGGGTGGTGTCGTCGGGGGCAGGCCAGCGTGGTGTACCACTCGCGCGGACCTTGGTCTGGTCGGCCCGGATTGTCGCAGCGCTGATGCCGGTGGCGGCCTCGATCTCGCGGGCGGTGTAGAGCCGGTTGGGCTCCAGGTTGGGGGCGGGGCGCTGGTAGGCCTCCGATGCGATGGGGTCGACTTCGGCCGGGTCGTACACGTAGGCGCGGCCCCGTTTCCCGATGTGCTCGGGCCAGCCGGGGCGTTTGGCGAGGGCTCGTACGGTCTCGTAGTCGCGGTCGTAGCGGGCGGCGATCTCGCGGAGGGTTTCACCGGCGGCTGGTGGGGTGTCTACCATGGTCGTAATCCTTTCGAGGAGGGTTGGTGACCGGCGGGTTTTCGCGAGCGCCTTCGGGTGTCTGGGCTTCGGCTCGGGCCTGCCGGTCTTTTGCTGTTCGGTGTGCGGGGGGGGGGACCTCGGCCGGATGCCGGGGCCCGCTCCTCCACCGTGGCATCCGCCACGATCTCGGCCTCGTCTCCGATCAGCAGATGAACGCGTACGGTCACTCGCTCGCTCATCACGAACTCGTCTCCAGTCTCAACTGCACTGTGTACAGGTCGGATTCAGATACCGCGTCGTCATTCTCGGCCCCGGGTGCCGGCGCCCCAGGTATGCGGGCGGCCGGCGCCCGGGGCCCGGCTTGGGACTTCCCCCGCGCGCGGGGGCCGCGGGCCAACCCGGGCCGCAGCGAATCCCCTCACGGCCGTGAGCACGACTGTTCTTGAGTTAGCTCGGGATGGTTGACGAGTTCCCGTCCGATCGGTTGATCGGGCGGGATTTCGTCGTTTCCGGGGTCTGTTCGAGGCGGTGTCCGAATGCGGGCGAGGCAGGTGGCCGTATGGCGGACTCTGGCCTGGGGTTCGGAGGTGGTTCGGGTGCTGGAGACGTGCCGGGGCCGTCGCCGGGCGCGTGAAGGTTCGTTGTGTGTTGCCGGGGTGTCAGAGACTTGAGTGGACTGCGGCTCTGGTCGGCGGTGGAAGTCCCGTCGCCGCGACGGGCCGCGGCGCGCGCCGGATGGTCTCGGTGATCTCAGCAGGCTCACCGGTGCTGATGGTCTGCGTGGTCGTGTTGTCCCAGGCGAAGAGGATGTGCAGGTTGATGCTGCAGATCATCAGGGCGAGGAGGATGGTCTGGGCGACCCGGCCGTGCGCAAGCCGTTTCCTCGGGTCTGCGATGTCGATGTGATGGCCTTTGGCTCTGCCGTTGAGTCCTTCGATGTTGGCTCTGCCGGGTCGGTAGGCGTCTTGCCAGGTGGGGTGGAGGTAGTGCCGGTCCTGGCGGTATTTGTCGAGCTTGCCGAGGTCGCCGGGGCGGACGGTGAGGGTGGGTTTCCGGCAGATCCGGGGCAGTTCCTCGGTGGCCGGTGGCCGCAGCCTTTCGGCTTGGGGGATGGGGACGGTGGGCTTGGCCGCAGTGTGTGCGGCGGTGGCCCGGCGGCTGGTGAGGTCCACGGTGGCTGGCCGTGGCGGTGTGATGTGGTGGACCCGGTTGAAGCGTGGGCAGGCCACCGAGGGCGAGGGGCCGGCGGCCGGGCATTGGAGCCGGATCGCACCGCGCTCATCTGCGGACTCCTTGACCTTGAGGAAGTACGGCTCGCGGGTGGAGATCAGGTCGGTCAGGGGGACGTTGTTGTCCAGATCGCGTACGGCTTTGTCGTTGAGGCCGGTGGTGGCGTGTGCGAGCGCGGTGGGCATGGCCGGGCAGGCGAGGGATCCGTCGACGAGGAGGGCGCCTTGATGGGTGCCCTGGACGCCGCGCTGATCCTTTTTGTAGTCGAGGACGAGCTGGTAGCCCAACTGTCGTGCGGGCTGGGCGAAGTGGGCGGTCCTCTGGTCGGTGTAGGCGCGGTCGGCGGCCAGCAGTCCGGTCGGGAAACCGAACGGAATGAGCGCGGTGAGGGCGCGGATGGCGTTCGGGCCGACTCGTTTGCCGGGCGTGTCCAGGACGAGGCCGAGCGTGAGTTGCGGGTGCCGGCTGACGCGCAGGCCCGCTTGTGGATGATGTGCGGGGTGGCGACGGCCGGCGGCGACGAGCAGGGTGGCGCTGTGTCCGAAGATGCCTTCCTCGGAGCCGCCGCAGTAGTGCCAGCCGGCGGTGTGTTCGACGGAGGCCAGGTCACGGCGTTCGCTGGGCGGATGGTGCCAGGCGGGGACGGGGGTGGTGTCGGCGCCGATGTCTCCCCGCCATCCTTTGAACAGGCCGCGGCGGTGTGCGAGACGGACGGTGACCAGCAGCAGACGGTCACTGATCTCCTGCAACAGGCCCCGACGGCGGACGCGTTCGGAGTCCGTGTCTTCCCAGGCCGCGATCACCTGGGCTGCTTCGTCTCGGGGCAGGCGGCGGCGCCGGTCACAGCGGTAGGGATCAAGGACTGTGGTGAGCCGGTCGAAGGCCCGGTAGACACGGCGGGAGAACGCGATCCGGGCATGATCGTCGTGCTGTGCGATGCCGGGGACGCCCAGCCATCCCCGCGCGGGCTCATGCAGTTCGTTGAGCAGGACCCGGCAGGCATCCGCGAGGCTGGCACTGTGGTGGTAGTGCAGCGACAGCAGCAGCCCCATCAGCACGGTCCGCACCGGCAGCCCGTCCGGCCCGGGGCATCCGGCCAGTTCCGCGTCGATCAGTTCCAGCACGCCGGAGGAGTGCAACAGCGCGTCGAGCTGGCCCACTTTCGAGTCCGGGATCTTCGCCGGGGCGTCGGTACCCGGCCTCGGCCGACACGGCTTGATCTTCTCCGACTTCCGCCAGGCCCGGGGCTTTGTCACCGCTCCGGTCCCCGCAGCAGCCGTGCAGCGGTGGCCTCGTCGAGGGGCGGCACCAGGTGCTGGTAGCGGGCAAGGGAGGCAGCCGAGGCGAGTCCGGCGGCCTTCGCGATCAGGTCGTGGTCGATGCGGGCGGCCATCAGCTCGACGATCCAGGTCGCTCGCAGCCGCCGTACCGACAGCGCGGGCAGGTGGCCGGGCGGCCGGTGGACAAGGCTCCAGGAACCGATCAGGTTCTTGGCGTATTCGGCGGTGCGGCGGGGCCGGAACAGGTACCTGTCCCCGGCCCGGTCCGCCAGTTCGCCAGTTCGCCAGTTCGCCGAGGATGTCTTCCCAGACGGCGCGGGCCACGAGCGGGACCGGGCTGTCAACGCCGTTATGCAGCAAGGGACCTTGCTGACGAATGCGCCGCAGATGACGGCCGCGGCTGGCCGCCACCTCCTTCGGGGCGAGTCCCAGGCCGGCGCCGAGCCCCCAGCAAGGCGAGCGCGTCCCTGCCCTGCTGGCGTGGCAGTTGCGTGGCCCAGTGCCGCAGTCCCGCCAACTCCGCTGTCGTGTAGGGCTGGTGGGGCTGCGGCTCAGCGTGCAGCCGTGCGGGGGCCGCTTCTCCGCGCTCGCTCCAGGCCAGCGCATCGCGCACCCGCAGCAGCCAGGTCCGGTACGTCCGCACCGACGACGCCTCGATGTCCCCGGCGCGCGAGAGCACGAACGCGTCGATGACCTCGTTTCGCAGCCACGCGTCAGGGGCCTGCTCCAGCCCCGTGCCCTCGGCCCAGAGCGCCAGGGACGCCGTAACGTGCAGCAGCCGCTCCACGTCATACGGAACCGCCGTCACCACCGCGGCGACCACGGACCGCACCAGGGGCGCGACCTTGTCCCAGGTCGGCGGTGCGTCCTTCGGCCGGTAGCGGGTGATCTTCGCGGAGGTATCGGGATCAAGGGCCACAGTCCATGAGTACCGGCTGGACAAGCAGCCATTCCAGGATTGATCAACTTCGACGGACAGGATGGTGCGCGCATGGTCGGCGGACGCGCCCGCGCACGCTCCCCCCGGCAACTGACCGGAGACCCGGAAACCTGGCCCGAACAGCCGAGCCCCGACCCCGGAGCCGAAGCCGTCCGCCAGATCTCCCGCGCTCTCGCCCAAGCTATTTCCGATCAGGGGCTGAGCCTGCGCGCGGCCGCGGCCGGCTCCGGCGTCAACCGGCAGGCCATCGCCGACCTTCTGGCCGGACGCTCCTGGCCCGACGTCGCCACCGTCGCCCGCCTGACCGCCTTCACGGGAAGCACGCTGTGGCCACGGAGCATCACTATCGATCGAACTGGGACACATTGAGCCTCGATTCGCACCGGAAACCGCACAACGGTGACCGGGCATGGCGATTTCGTGGCTCCGCGCTCCGAGGGGAAAGAGCGTCTACTACCTTCGGTCACGCGGGAGCCACCGTTCGCATGGGCGCTCACGCAACCGGCACCGCCGAGCTGAACCCTCGGCGGTGCCAACCTTCTTCGTGCCGCCCACCGGCGGCCGTCACCTCAACTCCATACCGGTTCCCTCCTTCCGGCCGTCGTCGTTCGTGGCCACGATTCACGGGCCTCTGCCCAGCCCAGCCGGCCCGCAGACGGATCAGGCTTGTCCGAGGACGTACCGTCTGCCGATCCGGAGGAAGTGCCCGGCTCGTGGGGCGAGTTCTCGGAGCCAGGCGCCTGCTCGGGCTCTTCCGGCTCTGTCCCGGAATCCTCGGTGACCCCGCTGTCTCCCAGAAGTGATGCCGCAGTCTCCCGGGTGATGGCCAGCCGCACGAGCCGCTCCTCGGCGACCGCGATCTTCTCGCGCAGGGCGGACAACTCCCGCCGCACGATGGCCTCTTCCTCGTCCAGACGCTGGAACAGCGACTTCATCAGGATCCTGCCCGTCACCTTCAGCCGACAGCCGGCTTCCACGGACCTCGAAGCCCCGCACCAACCGTAGAAGGGACCACAGCAAGATCACAGAAGGTGACCGCAAATGTCCCCAAGCGACCACTTTCGCCCGCCTTATGTCCACCATTTGATATGGACGGACTGCCTCCGTCTGAGGCGTCACCCGGATGAAGCGTCCACGCCGCCGGGTGTGCGTTGCGCGAGAAGGTCATCCGGCGGTTCTCCCTCGAAGGCGCCGCCCCGCGCCGGGCCGCCGCAGCCTCCCAGTGGCATGTCACGCAGGTGTGGGGTGGGCGTCCCGTAGCTCACGGGTCTCCGCGCCCGGCCGAGATATCGCGTGCCGTGGCCCTGCGATCTCCGAGCCGTTCCGGCCCGCTGTCAGAGCGGAGACTGCGACCCACGCCAACTGGGAAACGATCACAAGCAAACCTGAGGTTCCCATGCGAAGATCCCTGCCGTCGCCATCGTTGTCCGACGTCGCGCCTTCGTCTCGTCGTCACCGAAACGGTCGATGCCCCAGGACAGGGCGAGGACCAGTTCGAACACCTCGTCCGCGGTGATCTCGCCGGCCACCTCACCGGCCGCCTTGGCCGTGTCCAGCAGGACGCCGACCCGCTCCACCAACGGCGCATTCGCCGATTGCAGCGGCGAGGCGTCGTCGTGGTGCGCGGTGGCGAGACAGGCCGGCAGGTCGTGCCAGATCCGCATCCCCCAGCTCACCCGCACCAGCCACTCGACGAGCGCCCCGCCCGGCGGCAGCGTGCGGGACAACTCGTCGGCCTCCGTCAGCGCTCGGATGAAGAAGCCCTCGATGACCGCGGCGAGCAGGTCGTCCCGGGTGGGGAAGTTCCGGTAGAGGGTGGCGTTGCCGACACCGGCGCGCAACGCGATCGCGTCGAGCGAGGCGAACACTCCGTCCGCCTCGAACGCTTCGCGTGCTGCGATCAGGATCGCGTCGCGGTTGCGCTGCGCGTCGGCGCGAAGCGGGCGTGCTGTAACCAAGATCACTCCTCATTGACTAAATGGGGAGAGTCCCCACATACTCATTACCGGGGAAACTCCCCACTTATCGAAGGAGTCTACATGCCCTACGACGACCTGACCGGTCTGCGGATCACGGTGGACAACGGTGTCGCAACCGTCACCCTCGACCACCCGCCGCTGAACCTGATGGACGGTGTCCTGCTGCCGTCACTGCGCGGCTTCGTCAACCGGGTGCGCCACGACACCGACGTCCGCGTCGTTGTGTTCGACAGCGCCGACCCGGAGTTCTTCAGCGCGCACGGCGACATGGCTTACCTCACCGATCCGGAGGCGCTGCCCGCCGCCACAGCCGCCGCGGTCGCCGCCGCGCCGGACGTGCCCGTCCCGGACGGCATGAACATCCTGGAGGCCGTGAGCGACGAGGTGCGCAGCCTGCCGCAGGTCACCATCGGCAAGATCGCCGGCTTCGCCCGGGGCGCCGGCAACGAGTTTCTTATGTACCTCGACATGCGGTTCGCGGCGATCGGCCGGTCCGGCCAGGCCCAGCCCGAGGCCGTGATGGATATCCTTCCCGGCGGCGGCGGAACGGTCAACATGACCCGCCTGCTCGGCCGGGGACGCGCACTGGAACTGCTCCTCGGCAGCGAGCTGGTCGACGCCGAGCTGGCCGAACGCTACGGCCTGGTCAACCGCGCGGTCCCTGCCAACGAGATCGACGCCTTCGTCGACCGGCTGGCGCGCCGGATCGCTCGCCTGCGCCCCGAGGTCGTCGCCGCCATCAAGGCCACCGTCGAGACCATCACACCGAAAATCCCCCACCAGGCGTACGCCGTGGAGAACGCCGCGCTGTACTCCCTGTTCACCGACGATATGGTCGCGTCGGCCCACAAGCAGCTCGCCGCGGGCGTGCAAACCCGAGAGGGCGAACGCGACCTGGAGCGCATCCTCGACAGCCTCTGATCAGCGGCCGTCCACGACATGAGCGCGGTCCCTCTCGCTCGGCGCCGAGCGAGAGGTGGAGTTCACCTGTGGAGCAAACCGTCGCGTCACAATGAATTGCAACGAGCCATCAAGGAGCCTTTTCATCCTCGGTGGGCCTCCCAGCCCCGGCCCCGCTGACCCACCATCTGGGAAACGATCAACCACCAGACGGGAAGCGATCTTCAATTGCCTCCGACCCCGCAGGTGGGACGTACCCGTGAACACCCGACAGCAGTGCCATTGAGGTCCCCGCCCGGTCCGTTCTCGTCCTGGCGGTCAATGCCTTGGCCGCGCCCGCCACCTTGCCGTCGTCCTCGGAGTGGCCAACTTTCTGCGACCGGTGACGATTTGTGCGCGAAACACTGAAGAAATGAACTCTACTGGACAGGCCCATGCCTGTCGGCCTGTGGTTTGATTACTGGTAGGTACACAGACAAGGGGACTGCGGATGGCGTCAGTGCAGGCACGGTGGAGTGCCCTGCTGGAAATGTTGACGCGTGACGGCCGCATCGAGGTCGACGCTGCCGCAACGGAACTGGCCGTCTCCACCGCGACGATCCGCCGGGACCTCGACGAGCTCGCCCGGCAGAACATGGTCACGCGCACCCATGGCGGTGCCGCGATCAACGCGATCGCATACGATCTGCCCCTGCGCTACAAGGCGGCCCGCAACGCGCCGGAGAAGGGGCGGATCGCTCAGACCGCGGCGGGCCTGGTGAGGGCCGGTGCGGTAGTGGGTCTGAACGGCGGCACCACGACCACCGAGATCGCGCGAGCCCTGTCCGCCCGCGCCGATCTGACCTCGAATGGCGCCGAAGCCTCGTTCACGATCGTCACCAACGCGCTGAACATCGCCAACGAACTGGTGGTACGACGCCATGTGAAGCTCGTTGTGACCGGTGGCGTGGCACGACCGGCGTCCTACGAGCTCGTCGGCCCGCTGGCCACCGAGTTGCTGGCGGAGATCACCCTCGACCAGGTCTTCCTGGGTGTTGACGCGATCGACGTCACGCATGGCGCGACGGCGCGGCACGAGGGTGAGGCAAGCATCAACCGGGCGCTGGCCCAGCGGGCCCAGCAGGTTGTGGTGGTGGCGGATTCGACCAAGCTGGGCCGGCGGGCCTTCGCCAGGATCTGTCCGGCGCGGGACATCGATGTGCTGGTGACGGACAAGGGCGCGGCGGCCGAACTCACCGAGCCGTTCAGCGCTGTTGGCGTGGACGTCATCCGCGCCTGACGTCCGGGACTCGTAGTCCCGGCCTGACGCCCAGGACTCGTCGCCCCCCGAGGCGCTTCCTCTCCCGGCTTGTCACTCCCGGGCTCTCAAGACCGGCGCCGTCGTACGCCCACGGTCCCGCTCCAGCGCCTGCCGAGCGGCACCCCGCCGCCTCGCGTCCGAGTCCCGGCCGGCGCCGGAGTGTCGGAACCTGTCTGGTTCGGCTCAGCACTGCCGGCCGCCGCCGATCGCGCCGGGCCCGCCATCACCTGTGGGCGGAATCAGGCCTATCGGAACGATGTGGCCTTCCAACTGGGAGAACACCCTTCGCTGTTCCCCGACGCGAGCCGGAAGTATCAGGGTGAGCTCCAGTAGCGCCGGTTGCTCATTAATGCTTGTTTGGCCAGCATCCTTGACAGTATCGAGCATGAGGGTGGAGTCTCGCTTCACCGTACGGTCACATAGCCCCTACACGTCATGGAGTTGCTATGCAGTCCCGTCCACCTCGGCATCGATTCAACCGACGCTCACTCACTTCTCCGGGTTCCCTTGGAAGCCTCATCTGCGTGACGGTCCTGACCGGAGCGCTCGCCTACGTTGGTATGCCCGGGGCAGTCGGTGCGCCACATACCCGGAGCACTGCCGCCGTGCTGCCGCCGGTCGTGCCGCAGCCGGAGTCCGAGCGGGCTCTCAAGGGGCCCGGGTTCACCATCGGGGCGGAAACCCCCATCATCGTGAAGAGCCCTGACCCCGACTCGCGAGAGGTGGGAAGGTACCTGGGTCGCCTCCTCCGTCCCGCGACGGGTTACGACCTCAAGGTGGAGGCGGGCAGGCAGGATTACCGTCCCGCCATCACCCTGAACCAGGGCGGACCGAAGTCGCTGGGCGAAGAGGGCTACATACTCACCTCTCGCGCCGAGGGGGTGCGGCTCACCGCGCGCGGTGCCGAAGGTCTGTTCCGCGGGATTCAGACGCTACGTCAACTGCTGCCCGCCGCAGTCGAGTCGCGGACGGTCCAGCGCGCCCGCTGGACCGTCGCCCCCGTCCACATCACCGACAAACCGCGCTACAGCTACCGCAGCACGATGCTGGACGTGGCCCGACGCTTCTACCCGGTTGCCGACGTCAAGCGCTACATCGACCAGGCCGCCGCGTACAAGATGAACACTCTGCACCTTCATCTGACCGATGACCAGGGCTGGCGGATCGCCATCGACGCGCTCCCCAACCTCACCAAGGCCGGAGCCAGTACGCAGAGCGGCTTCAGGGGAGGTTCCTGGTTCTACACCAAGGCGCAGTACCAGGAGATCGTCGCCTACGCGAAGTCGCGGTTCATCACCGTGGTCCCCGAGATCGACGGCCCTGGCCACACCAGCGCCGCGCAAGCCTCGGTGCCTGATATCAACTGCGACGACAAGGCCATTCCGCCGTACTCGGGCTTCGACGTCAAAATCAGTGTGGTGTGTCTCCGCGATCCGCAGCACATCGCCAATGTGAGCAAGTTCCTGACCACAGTGATGACCGAAGTGGCCGCGCTCACCCCCGGCCCGTACATCCACGTCGGTGGTGACGAGGTCCCGGCGAGGCCTGCCGAGGAGTACAAGGCCTATGTCCAGGCGGCGACTTCCGCCGTACAGGCGCAGGGCAAGAAGGTGATCGGCTGGCACGATCTCAGCGCGGGCACCATCCCCGCCGGCAGTCTCATGCAGTACTGGGGCGACGAAGGCGCAAGGGAAACGATCGGCACGGCCGAGGAGCACAAGGACATCCTCCTGGCGAGGAAGGGTGTCGCGCAGAACGCGTCGTTCATCATGTCCCCGGCCGACCGCTCCTACCTCGACATGAAGTACGACGGCTCCACACCTTACGGGCTGAGGTGGGCCGGCTATGTGCCGGTCAAGAACGCGTACGACTGGGATCCCACTACGGTGACCGCGAAGCCGGACGGGACTTCTCCCGTTGTCCCCGCCAACCGGATCGCGGGCGTGGAAGCGGCGCTGTGGGCCGACCGTGCGTACACCGGCAGCAATGAATTGCCGACGTCGACGTCACAGTTCGTCGAGCCTTCGGTCTACACGGACTTCATGGCCTTCCCTCGGCTGCCCGCGGTCGCCGAGATCGGCTGGTCTCCGAAGTCCACGCACGACTGGACGCGGTTCAGCTCCCGTCTGGCAGCCCAGGGTCCGCGCTGGAAGGCCGCGGGAATCGGCTTCTACGCCGCGCCTGACGTCCCCTGGGCGAACGTCAGCTGACGTGCCGTCAGTTCCGTAGAGCCAGAAAGTGACCAGGATGGTCGGGCACCCGTCGACACCTCCGGTGTCCGTGCTGCCCGGTAGTGGCCTCGCCGGTCGCTCGACGGGGCGGTCAGGTAGTGGTGGTGGACTACCCATCGCGCCGTGAATCCCCGGTTTCGGTGACCGGGGATTCAGCGTTACCAGGCCCCGGGGTATGGCCGCCACGCACGGTGCGACGGCTCGGAACAGGGGAGAGGCCGGCATCACACCTGCGCGGACCCGGCAAGTCGTTGTGATCGCCGAAGCGTCCAACTGTCCACGCGGGCCTTCGCCCACATATGCGCGCGGCATGCGCGATGCAGTTCATCCTTTGGTCTGAACAAGCAGCTACACACATCGGCCACGCCTGCGCGTGCGACGAGCCAGGGCTCACATCCGTGTCGTGACCTCCGAGTTGATGCCGAAATAGCCCGCTCCCGACGCATCGCACCTCTTGACATGGTGACGTTTACTGCAAGAATTGGCTTTGAAAGCAACAGAGTTGAGCATTCTTGATCGATGATCGACGTTGGGCCACGTGCCCTCGCTCGCACCTGTGAATCAGGGGCACATCGCTTGAAGGTGTCGCTCATTGATCGAGCACCTCCGAGCGTCACGTTTCAGGAACCAACACGCCGAGGCCCGGTCCGGGTGCGGTCAAGACCGCCGTGGCCGCCGTCCGAGCGGCATGGTTCGAAAGCCGCTTCCGTCGCGCTCCGCGAGTGCGCACAGGAAGCTGTCTTGAAAGAGGTAACTGTTGTGAACAGGCAGGTGCTCACCCTCGTGGCGGTCTCCACGGTCGGTGCTCTCACGCTCACGGCGTGCGGCGGCGGGGGTGACAACGGCGCTTCCGGCGACGGAACCGTCACCCTCAAGGTCGTTGCGGCCGACTATGGCGACAAGGCGACGAACAGCTCCCAGATCTACTGGGGCGATGTGGCCAAGAGATTCGAGGCCGCGAACGCGAAGATCAAGGTCGATGTCCAGATCGTCAACTGGAACGACATCGACAAAAAGGTCAAGACGATGATCCAGAGTGGCAACATGCCGGATGTACTGCAGACCGGTGGCTACGCGGAGAAGGTTGCCGACGACCTTCTCTACCCGGCTCGCGACGTGCTGTCGCCGGCCACGCACGCCAACTTCCTCGACACATTCTCGAATGCCGGGGAAGTCGACGGTGTCCAGTACGGCATCCCCTTCGTGTCCTCGACCCGCGCGTTCTTCTACAACAAGGCGATCTTCGCCAAGGCCGGCATCACCGAGGCCCCGAAGACCTGGGCAGAGGTACAGGCTGCCGCCGAGCTCATCAAGGCGAAGGTCCCCGGCATCACCCCCTACGCCCTGCCGCTCGGCCCGGAGGAGGCGCAGGGCGAGAGCATGATGTGGGAACTGGGCAACGGGGGTGGCATCACGGACGCGTCCGGAAAGTACGCCATCAACAGCCGGGCCAACGTGGAGACATTCAACTGGCTCAAGACCAATCTGGTGGATCCGGGGCTCACATACACCAACCCCGCGACGACGGACCGTAAGACGGCGTTCGCGGACTTCGCCGCCGGCAAGACCGCGATGCTCAACGGGCATCCGTCGCTGATCCAGATGTCGCGGGACGGCAAGATCGACTATGCCGTCGCGCCGATCCCCGGCAAGGCCGGGGCCCTCAAGTCCACCCTGGGCGTGGCCGACTGGATGATGGCCTTCAAGGACAACGGCCACAAGGAGCAGATCAAGAAGCTCCTGGACTTCGTCTACTCCAAGGAGAACATCACCAAGTTCGACGAGACGTACAACCTGATGCCGGTGACCAAGGACAGCCTGCGGGAGATGAATTCCGGCGGGAAGCACAAGGACTTGGAGCCGTTCTTCGCCCTGTTGCCCCAGGCGGCCTTCTATCCACTGGGTGACACCAGCTGGGACGCCGTCTCGGCCGAGATCAAGAAGACGGTCGGCACCGCCCTTTCCCGCGATCCAGGCGAGGTTCTGGGCGACCTTCAGAAGAAGGCGGAGGAAGCCTCCGCCGGAAACTAGGCCCTGTCCGGTCGGTCTTCATGGGCCCGCGACGCCTGGCACGCACCTCGTGGCGTTGCCGGAGTCGCACTGCTCAGGAAGCGCCTGCCCAGGTGCTGTGATAGTTCCGGCACCCGGGCACGGCCGGAGGCCGCGGAGGAGCCTCCTCGCACCGTCCTCCCTCAGCACGTCGCTCACCGCGCGGTATCTGCCGCACACACGGAAGGCACAGACCGTGTCTCTCAGTTCTGCCACCACCACATCCCGGGGATCGCGCCCGGAAAGGCCCGTGGGCAGGCGATCGGGCCTTGCCGCACTCGGTCCGCTGCCCTGGATAGCCCCTGCCGTCCTGCTGATCCTGGGTGTTGTGGTCTGGCCCGTCTACGAGATGGTCCACACATCCTTTCAACGGATCAGCGCCAGCGGATTCGTTCGTGGCTCAGCCGGACTGGACAAGTACCGCGAGCTGTTCGACGAGCCCGGGCTCGGCAAAGTCCTCATCTCCACCGTGGTCTGGACGGTCGGCGTTGTCGGGCTGACAATGCTCCTCTCGCTGGCGCTGGCCCAACTCTTCAACCAGCGGTTCCCGGGGCGGCGGCTCACCCGCTGGGCGCTGATCGCACCCTGGGCCGCATCCGTGCTGATGACGGCCATCGGCTTCAAGTGGATGCTCAACCAGACCGCGGGGGTCCTGAACACCGCGATGACCGACCTCGGTCTCATCGACAGCCCCAAGGACTGGCTCGGTGACCCCGCCACCGCGTGGCCGTGGATGATGTTCGTCGCTGTCTTCGTGTCGCTTCCCTTCACCACCTACACACTGCTCGCCGGTCTCCAGACCGTGCCCGCGGAGGTGTACGAGGCCGCGAAGGTCGACGGCACCAGCACCTGGCAGACCTACCGGCTGATCACCTTGCCGCTGCTGCGCCCGGCCTTCCTGGTCGGCCTGGTCATCAACCTGATCAATGTCTTCAATTCCTTCCCCGTCATCTGGGGCATGACACAGGGTGGCCCGGCCAGCGAGACCGCCACCTCCACCGTGTTCATGTACCAGCTCAAGGACACGGACATCGGTGAGTCCGCGGCGATGTCCGTGGTGAACTTCGCACTCGTCGTCGTGATGGTGCTCGTGTTCCTCAAGGTCAGCCGCTGGAACGAGGAGGAGAGCTGATGGCTCGGCAAGCACAGACGATCAGCGGCCTTACTCGCCCATCGGTGACATCGCCGGCTACGGCGGTGCGGAAACCCGCGGCATCCACTGACGGTTCGTCGAACAGCGGTCGACGTCGCCGTATCAGGCCCCGCACACTCGTCATAGCCTCGACCGCCTGGCTCCTGGCAGCCGTGTTTCTGCTGCCGTATGTGCAGATGGTGATCACGGCTCTGCGTCCGGCGACCGAACTGCGCGACGCCACGTATCTGCCGCGGCAGTTCGCCTGGTCCAACTTCATCGACGTGTGGCGCGAGTCGAGCCTGGGCGCGAACCTCCGCGTCACACTGCTGGTCGCCGTCGGCGCGACACTGCTCGTGCTGCTGGTGGCACTGCCCGCCGCCTACTACACCGCGCGGGTGAAGTTCCGTGGCCGCACGCTCTTCCTGCTCCTGGTCCTGGTCACCCAGATGTTCCAGCCGACCTCGCTGCTGGTCGGTCTGTACCGCGAGTTCTATCAGCTGCAGATGCTCAACTCGGTCTGGACGCTGATCCTCTGCAACGCCGCCTTCAACTTGGCTTTCGCCATCTGGATTCTCACCGCCTACATCAGGTCCATCCCGGTGGAGCTGGAGGAGGCCGCGATGATCGACGGTCTCGGCCGGGTTCGCGCCCTGCTCAAGGTGACGCTGCCGCTGGCCATGCCTGGCGTGGTGACCGCGGTGATCTTCACCTTCGTCGCGGCCTGGAACGAGTTCGTCATGGGCCTGACCCTGTCGACCGTTCCCGAGAATCAGCCGCTCACCGTCGGCATCAACAACTTCATCGGCAACTACACCGTCCAGTGGAACTACTTGTTCGCCGGATCGGTCGTCGCCATCGTGCCGGTGGTCGTGCTCTTCGCTGTCATCGAGCGCCATGTCGTCTCGGGGCTCACCGCCGGATCGGTGAAGTAGCGACCACTCCACGCTCCATCCGCGTATCCCTCTTCATCCGGCCCACGGTCCCTCGAAGGAGCCGTCGCATGTCGACCACCAGGTCATCTCTCAGCACAGCCGAGATCGCTTCCCAGCCCGTCTGCTGGAGCAGAGCGGTGGAGGCGCTTCCCCAGCACACCACGGCCCTGCCCCGCCCGGGCGAACGGGTCGCGGTCGTGGGCTGCGGCACCTCCTGGTTCATGGCGCAGGCGTACGCCGTCCTGCGCGAGAGTGGAGGCCATGGCGAGACGGACGCCTTCGCGGCCTCCGCGTTCCCCGAAGAGCGCGGCTACGACCGGATCCTGGCCATCACGCGCTCCGGGACCACTACCGAGGTGCTTGACCTGCTCGACCGGGTGCGTGGCCCGGTGCCCACCACCGCGATCACCGCGGCCCCCACGACACCGGTGACGAAGGCCGCCGACGCGGTCGTGGTGCTTGACTTCGCCGATGAGGAATCGGTCGTACAGACCCGGTTCGCCACCACCGCGCTGGTCCTGCTGCGGGCCCATCTGGAGTCCGACGGCATGCTGCCGGCCGGTGTGAGAACCGTCGCCGAGGCGGTGGAGGACGCCCGGCGCGCACTCGCCGAGCCGCTGGCACCCGCGTGGTTGCGCGCCGGTCAGATCACATTCCTCGGCGCCGGTTGGACATACGGGCTCGCGCTGGAGGCGGCGCTGAAGATGCGCGAGGCCGCCGGCGCGTGGACCGAGGCGTATCCGGCGATGGAGTACCGCCACGGACCGATCAGCGTCGCCGGTCCGGGCCGGCTGGTCTGGGGATTCGGCTCGCTGCCCGCCGGTCTTGTCGATGACATCGAGCAGACAGGAGGAACTCCGGTCACCGCATCCCAGGACGCTGCCGGGGACCTCGACCCGCTTGCCGATCTGATCAGGACTCAGCGCCTCGCGGTGGCGACCGCCGACGCCCGTGGCCTCGACGCGGACCGGCCCCGCAACCTGACCCGTTCCGTCGTGCTCGGGGGCCGTGATGCGTGACGGGTTCGGTCCGGGCGAGTGTGTGGTGGGTCTCGACGTAGGGGGCACTGGAATGAAGGGCGCGCTCCTGGACCGGGATCTGCGGCCGTTGTTCGTGACACGTCGCCCGACCCCCCGGGGCGAAGGACCGGACGTGGTCGTCTCCGAGATCGCCGCCACGCTGACGTCGCTGGCACAGGAAGCAGCTGACCAGGACCTCACCGTCCGCGGTGCCGGGGTCGTCGTGCCCGGAATCGTCGACGAGGACATGGCCCGGGCGGTGTGGTCCGGGAACATCGGGTGGCGCGACCTGCCGCTCGCCGAACTGCTCGAATCACGTACAGGGCTCGCGGTGACACTCGGACACGACGTGCGCGCGGGTGGATGTGCCGAGTCCGAGCGCGGAGCCGCTCGTGGCGCGAAGGACGTCTTGTTCGTGGCCATCGGTACCGGCGTCTCCGCCGCCGTGATCTGCGACGGCCGTCCCGTCGTGGCCGGCGGATTCGCGGGGGAGCTGGGCCATCTCGTCGTCGAGCCGGGCGGTTCACTGTGTGTCTGCGGTGTCCAGGGGTGCCTGGAAACCGTGGCTACCGCATCGGCCATCGCCTTGTCGTACACCGCCCGCACCGGCCGTACCGTCAAAGGCGCCAGTGATGTGACCACTCTGCTCGGCGAGGGCGATGCCGAGGCACAGAGAATCTGGGACCGCGCGACCGATGCGCTCGCGGCGTCCCTCGTTATGGCCACGACACTGCTCGGCCCCGAGCTGATCGTGCTCGGAGGCGGCCTCGCGGAAGCGGGGGATCTGCTGCTGGAGCCGGTCCGCACTCGACTGGAGGAACGGTTCACGTTCCAGCGGCGCCCCGCTGTCGTACGTGCCGCGCTGGGCGATGCGGCCGGGTGTCTGGGCGCCGGTCTGTATGCCTGGCGAGCGGTGTACGACGCCCCGGGAACCCAGCCGGCCGAATCGGTGGAGGCGACGGTGTGTCCGCTGTGATTCTCACCGTCACCCTCAATACGGCACTGGACGTGACGTACGTCGTCGACAGCATGGTGCCCCGTACCTCGCACCGGGTCCGCGAGGTGCACGAACGAGCAGGCGGCAAGGGCGTCAATGTCGCCAGGGTACTCAACGCCCTGGGGCATCCCGCTGTCGTCACCGGATTCTGGGGCGGGACCACCGGGTACCGTCTGCGGGAGGAACTGCTCGACGTCGGGCTCATGGACGAACTCGTACCCATCGCAGCCGATTCACGGCGTACCCTCACCGTCGTCTCGCGCGAGGACGGCGATGCGACCGTCTTCAACGAAGCCGGACAGCTCGTGAGGCCGACCGAGTGGAGCGCCTTCACCCGGCAGTACAGAGGGCTGCTTCGCGACGCCGACGTGGTCGTGCTCTCCGGAAGTCTTCCGCCGGGGCTGCCGATCGACGCATACGGGGTGCTCATCTCGCTTGCCGCGGCCGCCGGTGTGGCAACAGTGCTCGACACGAACGGGCCCGCGCTGCGCGCGGCACTTCCAGCGGGGCCTGATGTGATCAAGCCCAATGCTGCCGAACTCGCCGAGACGACAGGCAGGTTGGAGTTGGTGGAGGCGGTTGCCGAGCTACGGGCGCTGGGCGCCCGTGCCGTAGTGGTGTCCTGTGGCGCCGAGGGACTGTATGCCACCACATCGCGAAGCGGCTGGCGGGCCGCGCCACCGGAGCGGTTGGCCGGCAACCCCACCGGTGCGGGCGACGCCTGTGTCGCCGCGCTCGCACGGGGACTCGCGTCGGGCACACCATGGCCGGACATGCTGCGCGAGGCTGTGGCGCTCTCGGCGGCCGCGGTCCCCTGCCTTGCCGCCGGCGACTTCGATGCCGATGTCTACCAGCGATTCCGTACCGCAGTGCAAGTGGAGGAAACCGATGACGCTCACATTCACCCATGACATCGTGCACATCGCCAGAGAGAAGGGCGTGGGTGTGGGCGCGTTCAATGTCATACAGATCGAGCACGCCACCGCCATCGTGACCGGTGCCGAAGCCGTCGGGCTTCCGGTGATACTTCAGATCAGCGAGAACACGGCCAAGTATCACGGCTCGCTCGAACCGATAGGCATGGCCGCACTCGCTGTCGCGCGGGCAGCGGAGGTCCCGGTGGCCGTGCACTTGGACCACGCCGAGTCGGTGCAGCTTGTCCGGCACGCGGCCGAACTCGGCTTCACCTCGGTGATGTTCGACGGTGCCAAGCTCCCGTACGAGGAGAACGTCGCCACCACGAGGGACGTCACGGCCTATTGCCACGCGCGCGATGTCCTCGTCGAGGCGGAGCTCGGCGAGATCGGGGGCAAGAACGGTGCGCATGCTCCGGGTGTCCGTACCGACCCGGACGAGGCCCGTGAGTTCGTCGCGGCCACCGGTGTGGACTTCTTGGCCGTGGCGGTGGGCAGTTCCCACGCGATGCTCACGCGGGACGCCGTCCTGGACGTCGATCTCATCAGCGTGCTGCGGGAAGCCGTGAGCGTGCCTCTGGTCCTGCACGGCTCCTCCGGAGTCAACGATGTCGGACTGGTCAGGGCCGCCCGTGCGGGAATGACCAAGATCAATGTCTCCACCCATCTCAACAAGGCGTTCACCCGTGCAATCCGGGAGCGTCTCACCGCGAACCCGCAGGTCGCCGATCCACGCACATACGTGGGACCCGCTCGCGACGCCGTCGCGGCGGAGGTCGCCCGCCTTCTGAGGGTCTTCGGCGGTGCCGAACTGCACTAGGGCGTGTCTTCAAAGTCCCGCCTGGCCTGCGGGCGGACGGCGCTGCTTTCGCAACACGCCCTGGCGCGGCAGCAGCGGGATCGTGCGGGGCGTCCCGCGTGTAGCGCCGGGCGATGGACGCGATGACGCCGAACGGTTCCGCGGACATGAGGATGACGCGTTCCCGGTCACTCCTGGATGGGGCGACCACGAGTAGGGCCATGACTTCTCCGCCTGGCCGCTGGTACTGCCGGATGCTGAGGTGGGCGAGTTCGAGTGCCTCTTCGATACGGACGCCCGAGTGACGGAGGACTTCGACGATCGCCCACTCCCGGAAAGCGGCGTCCTCCGCTGCCATGACGTTGATGGACTTACCGCTGATCTGGTCGCGGACACGGACGTTCGCGCTTCCTCCGAGCCTGACGCCTCGCGGGCCGGGTAACGACGGCCCTACCATGGGTGACTGTCGCGTCTTCGACCCGGGGAGTCCGCTCATGCCGTCACCGATGGACGCCACCCACCAGTCGGACTACCCGCCGAAGACTCCGCCCCCGCCGAAGAAGCCTCCATCCCCGCCACGCCCAACGCCCGCCACCAAGCCCAAGGGCACGCTGGCCCGGACAGGCCGGCGCGCGGTGACGATGGCGAGCCGCCGAGGAGTGAACTGGACTCTGGAATCAGCTCCATGGTCTGCTGCCGGGGCGCGCCGGAGGGTGGTGGCGCAGCTGCACGACTGGGGTTACACGAGCGTTGACCAGGCGGCGGCCGATGTCGTCACGCTCCTCGTCAACACCGCGGTGGGTGACGGCGGGAAGCGGGTGAGCCTGCACCTCGCCGATCAGAACAGGCAGGCCCTCATGGTGGTACTCAGCCACCAGTCGGGCCTGGCCGTCGCAGACGAGAGCGTGCTGCCTCGGATCGCGGAGTTGGGCGCGACGAGCTGCGGAACGGATACCGGTGAGGATGGCCGACGCTTGTGGGCGGTGCTCGATCTGTAGCCCGTACGTGGAAGGCCCCGACCGTAGGATTCGGTCGGGGCCTTCGTGTTGCCTGTTCGACCGCGCCACCGCTGGCGGCGGGATTCGTACCCGCGTCGTGCTGATCACGACAGCGGACGGGGGGGCTGTCCCGTGACAGCGACTCTTGAGCGCGTGCCATCCAAGTTCGATCCCTGGCTGGTTCCCTACCAACCCATGTCCTTAGCCAGCTCTTGCTGGGCTGCGGCAACCTCTGCCTCGGTGCACCCGGTGACGTCCACCTCCTCCAAACGTGCGAGCAGGTCTGTGAGGGCTTGCTTCTGAGCCGGGTGAGTGATCGGCACGGTGTTCAGGTCGGTGTTCATCAGCCAGTCGAACACGATGGCGTCGGAACGCCGCAGGCGGAGATCGACGGTTGGTATAGCCCCCCCCCAGGGGAACCCAGTGACGGCCTCGGAACCGGCCGGAGGTGACATCCGCGCTCCGCGACCTGGGTATCAGCGGCGATCGATGCTCTTACCTGCGGCTTGGCCGCCCACGGTTGTCAGTGTGGTCGGACGCGCGGGTGGAACCTTCGGTGGCAAGCGGTCAAGGTTCCGTGGCAGAGGACAACCGGTTGGCGAATCTGGCGTGCTGTGTCGACATCCATAGACTCGAACTCATGTGCGATGCCCTGCCGTGTCTCGCGGCGCTTCGCCTCCTGCTGGGTGCCGGGAAGCGAGCACAACCGATCACCCGACAGGCGGGTCACGTCACGGGCCGGCGGCTCCGGCTGGATGGTTCGGTTCCTCCTTCTCAGCGCAGTTGCTCGGCCAGTCCGACGATGATGCCCTCCGGGCCGCGGACGTAGCAGAGCAGATAGCTGTCCTCGAACCGGGCGATCTCGCCGAGGAGTTCTCCGCCATGAGGGCGCAGGCGGGCAACGGTGTCCTCGATGTCGTCGACGGCGAACATGACGCGGTGCGTGCCCAGAATGTTGTGCGGCCGGTTGCGCGGCCCGGCGCTGGTCGCCTCGGGGCTGCGGTACTTCGCCAGTTCGAGCCGACTGTGACCGTCCGGGGTCCGGACCATCGCGATGTCACAGCGGACGCCGTCGAGTCCGGTGCACTGGTCGGCGAAGAGGCCCTCGACCTCCGCCCTGCCCTCCAGCTCCATGCCGAGTTCCACGAAGAACGCGATGGCGGCGTCCATGTCCTCGACGACGATGCCGACGTTGTCCATCCGCTGAATCGCCATGCTGGTTTCTCCTTCTTCCTCGTGCGGCCGGTAGTGGCCGCTGATGTCCCTGGGACGGAGCCGGTGGCACGTTCTCGACATCGAACCCAGCCGGTGCCAACGGCGGCGGCGAGTGTATCCAGACCGTTGCGGCCAAGACCGACGACGGGTCCTGGCGTGGTGCCGATCAGCCGCGTCAGTGAAGCGGCGCCCAGTCTTCGGCGGCATCCGTCAGCCACGAGCGCTGCGGGTCATCCCAGATCAGGCAGCGATAGACGAGGCCCGGCACGCCGGACGAATCCATCAAATCAGCGGGCCCCGCCGTCAGGGTGCGGTGAACGGCCTCCAGATAGGCGGCGATCGACGGATACCGTGGATCGTCGATCCCCTCAGGGAGCTCCCAGGAGCCAACACCGTCAGGGCCTGCGTAGTGGCCGGACTCAGGTCCGGCTTCGTCCCGTGTGAGCCAGGGAACAACCGGTGCGCCCCACCCGCTGCTGCCGCCGAGAAGCACCGCGGACATGGCCTGCTCCGGAGTGAAGATGATTCCGCCGGGCAGGAAGGCCCCCGAGCCGACCTCCCCCTCCTCGTCGCCTTCGATCTCCTGGTGCTCCACCCCACCGCAAAGCCGCCACAACGCCTTCAACTCGGCAGGCAGCCCGTACCCGAGGCGTTGCCTCAGCTGATCGTCCGCCGCGACGATGTCCTCCTCCGGCGCCGGCGGTAGCAGGGAGGCGTATGACGTAGGAGCATGTTCCGCCAACCATTGGGTGAGGGCCTCCCATGCCTCAGCAAGGGCTTCGTCCTCGTGTCTCTGTATCGGCATTCACCCACCGTAGCAATGGCTGAAACCCTGAAGCTCAGCCCTCCCAACTGGCCTCTTTGACACCAGAGTTGCGCTCCGAGAGCGCATTCGATCGCTCCCCCGCATCTGCCGGCCCCCGGCCCCGAAGGACACGGAATTGTTGAGCGCGCCGGGTCGGCGCACGTCCACGTCGTTATCGGCCACCGTCCGGCCGTAACCGGGTGGGCCGAGCCGCGTTGTCAGGGCATGCGAAAGATCATTACGTGCGGCCTGCTGACCGCCTCGGTCCTCTCAGTCGCCGCGCCCGCGTTCGCCGACAACGACAGCAACTTCGGCAGCGGGGTCAACGCCGCAAACAACTGGAACTTCACCGCCGCCGACGTATGCATCCAGGAGCTCGCGGTCGTACCCGCCCTAAGCGACTGGACGGGCAACCACACCAACAATTGCTCCAACGGCAATGTCATCGACCACGCCACCCACGGCATCCGCTCCCTGACCAGTCCCTCCAGTCCCTGACCTCGCACGGTGTCTCCGCAACCGGAACCGCGTGCCATACGGGCGCTGTTCGCGCTCCGGCCGCCGCTCGACGCGGCGCCTTGATCGCTGGCACGATGTCCCGATGTCCTCAACCGTTCTTCCAGAACTGTGGTTGCGCGGGGTCGCGGCCAACCCGGCCGCGCCGTCCGAGGTCCTGCTGCGTCTGCTGACCGCACCGGCACGCCCCGCGTGGACGATCCTCTGCAAGGAACGCGACCTTCCCGCAGACGTCGTCGAGGCAGTGGTCTCGCACCCGGAGCGAGCGGTCCGCCGCGGCTTCGCCCGTAACCGACACGCGGCTCCCGAGCAGCGCGGCCGGCTGGTCAACGACTCCGACGCCCATGTCCGTGCGGCCCTTGCCTCAGGCCCTCGCCCCCTTCTGAGCAGGGCCGAGGCACTGCCCGACGACGTCCTGGAAACCCTTCTGACCGCGAAAGACGACAACAGCCAGGGCCAGATGCTCACCGCGGACGAGATCAGACAGGAGCTGGTGATCTCCGGGCAGATCTCACAGTCGTTCCGCCGTAGGATGATCGATCACCCGAACCCCGAACTGCGAGCGCAGGCTGTCGGCTTGTGGCTGTGGCTCACTCCCAGTCAGCGAGACGCGCTCCTGGCCGATCCGACTCCCGCGGTACGCGAGACCGCGCGCCGTCAGAGTCGTATTCTGGACCCGGCAGCGATGGAAGCGGACCTGCCGGAGCAAGACTGCCACTACCGCGCTCTCCTGCTCGTCAACTACGCGGTCTCCCTCGCCGTGGCCGAGCGGTGTCTCGCGGACCGGCGCGACCTTTGGGCGCTGGCCCAGAACCCCCACACTCCCAGCGATGTCGTCAGCCGCCTCGCGCACGACCCCGATCCCCACGTGCGTGAACGAGTCGCCGCCAGAGCTGATCTGGATCCGGCGCTGATGGCAGAACTGGCCCAGGACCCGGACGGCACCGTACGGAACCGAGTCCTGCTCCAACCACTTCCGCGTGCCTGGTCGGAGTGTGCTGCCATCGATCGGATCATCGGCAACGCAGCCCAGAGCATCGGCCCTGTCGACGAGATGCTCATCGAACCGGAGACAAGCTGGTACGAGACATGCGCCGTATCCCCGGATCCCCTGCTGCGCCGAATTGCCGCGACGTGCCCCCGGCTGCCGGCGGAACTGGTGCACCGCCTGGCCGATGACACCGACACCGATGTGCGCCATCTGCTGGCCTACAACCACCCGCTCGCGCCGCCCACGATCGTCCTCGACGCCTTCATCGCCACGCCGCGCCAACGCCCCTACCTGCTCACGCTTTCCCGTCTTCCCCGCACCGGGCTGCACCACCTCCTCGACCACGACGACCCCGGCGTCCGCGCCCTTGCCGCCGCTGACACCAGCCTGCCCCGGCCGCCCGTCCAGCTGCTCGCCGACCCCGAGCCGCGCGTTCGTCGGGCCGCGGCTGCCAACCCACTCCTTCCCTACGCCCTGATCTCCTCACTCCTGAACGCCCCGGAACATGCCGAAGGAGCCGCGGCCAACCCGAGCCTTCCCACGGAACGCCTTCACGCGTTGCTCGATCTCAGCGGACTGCTCCAAGTGGCTGCGCGGTGAGCTCGCGTCTCACTCCAGCCGGAGCCAGGGTCCGCACTTCTTCAGGAGACTTCGGCAGCACACCCGCGCCCTGAGGCCTCACACACGGGTGGCTCCTCCCACCAGCGGCGAAGTACCGTGTGCGTATGGCTTCAACAGGCCGAAGACGGGGGGCGCAACGATGACGAACGGGGTTCGCGCACAGCAGCGGGAGCAGACGCGGCATACGTTGCTGCGGGAGAGCCGACGGCTCTTCTCGAAGCTCGGTTACGCGTCCGTGGGGCTGTCGGAGATCGTCGGGGCCGCCGGGGTGACCAAAGGCGCGCTGTACCACCACTTCGACAGCAAGGCCGAACTGTTCCGCGCCGTCCTGGAGCAGGTGCAGCAGGAGGTCGCCGCGCATATCGCGGCGAAGGCGGATGCCCAGGAGGACGCCTGGGACCAGTTCACCTACGGCTGCCAGGCGTTCCTCAGCGCCTCCACCGACCCCGCGATCCAGCGCATCATGCTCGTCGACGGACCGGCGGTGCTCGGCTGGCGGGACTGGCGGGCGATGAATGAGGCCACTTCCGGCCGCCATCTGGCCCAGGCTCTCACCGTCCTGGTCCACGAGGGCACCATCGCCGCACAGCCGGTCGCGCCGCTCGCGCATCTGCTGTCGGGGGCGATGAACGAGGCGGCGTTGTGGCTGGCGACGTCGGAGGACTCCTCGGATCTTGAGGACACTCGGCAGGCGCTGGCGCGGATGCTGGAGGCGCTGCGGGCGAAGTGACCGCGCGGGTCGGGCAACCGCGGTGCGCGCGGCTCATGTTGTCGCCGGATCAGGGTCAACTCTTCTGGGGACGGTGCGGCTTTCCCCTTCGGCGGGCGGTCCCTGAGGCTCCCGGTGGTCAGGTCGGTGCGATGACATCGATGCGGACCCCGTTGGGGTCGGTGATGACGAGGTGTCTCCGATCCAGGCGCTCTGCCGCCCCGAGGACAGCGATCCGGTCCCACTCCTCTGCCGTGCCGTCCACTTCAAGGGTAAGCCGTACGGCGCGCACCGGCCGGAGGAGCGCTTCCGGCAGTGCCGGGTGAGTGTGATCGAGCAGAGCGAGCTCGTGCTGTCGCCCCCCGGGCCGGCTGAGACCGGCGTACCACTGGGTCGTGTACGTGGCGGTGAAGCCGAACAGTGCCTGGTAGAAGCTGCGCGACTCCCCCAGCCGCGAGGTGCAGATCACCGGACAGAAGCTGGTCAGCATGGGGTGCCACCTTACTCACGTACCAACGGTATGCGAACCGAACCTAATGGCATACCGATGGCATGTCAACACGGGCCTTCCCCTCCAACAGGCCTGACTCGCACGGAACATGACGGTACGCCGACCGGCTCGGTGCGGCTGGTCCGGCGGGCACCCGCGCACCGCCGAGGTCATGTCGACCCGCCTTCGGTCCCGCGGTCGTGACGCGGGGGCGGATGCCTCGTTGAGACAAGATGACCGTATACCCGCCCCGCCCCAGAACGGTGCTGTGATGACGCCCTCTGCCGTGACCAGCTTCTATCCCGTGCTCTGCACCGAGCGGCTCAGTGAGTCCGTGGCGTTCTACAGCACACTGTTCGGATTCGAGACGACCTATACGAGCGACTGGTACGTCAGCCTGCGGCGGCCCGAGCCGCCGCACTACGAGCTCGCCCTCGTCGCCGCCGGGCACGAGACGGTGCCGGAAGCCTACCGTCGGCCGGTTCAGGGCCTGCTCCTCAACTTCGAGGTGGCCGACGTCGACGCCGAGTACGCACGGCTCGTGACCGGCGCCGGGCTGAGGGCCGAACTCCCCCTGCGCAGCGAAGCGTTCGGCCAGCGCCACTTCATCGTGGCCGCCCCCGACGGCGTACTGATCGATGTCATCACGCCTATCGACCCCACGGAGGCGTACGCGGACGCCTACCAGGATCGGTCCGGCGCCTAGGTCCTGTCCGGTCGATCTTCGCGGATCAGACCGCGGCGTCTGGTGCCGTGCATCGCAAGGCGGAGGATCGCCCATGTACTGGACGTACTTGGGTGACTCCGACAACGCCGCGAGGTGCGGTGCCAGGCGTCGCGGGCCCGCGAAGATCGGCCGGACAGGACCTAGGCGCTTGCGCGGCGCTGTGCGGCCCGCGTCGCGTGACGCGGGCCGCACAAGGGCCGCCGGTCTGACGTGGCAGGGTTGGCGCGGTGCGTTAGGGCGTGTCCACCTTGACGGCGGGAACGACGCCGTCGGCCGAACCATCCGTACCGTCGGAGTCCTCGCTCCCTCCCGTGGCCGGAATCTTGATGACCACTGCCACCAGTACGGCGGACGCGAGCGCGACGAACGCCCCGATGCCACCGATGATGTTCATGCCGTCGGTGAACGCCTCCCGTGCGGAGTCGAGCAGCGCGGTCGCCACGTTCGGGGACAGGCCCTGCGCCGTTTCGACCGCTCCGGCGAGCGTGTCATCGGCGCCCGACACCCCCGCCGGGACGTCCACCCCGGCGCGGTACACGGCGGCGCCGAGGCTGCCGAGCAGGGCGACGCCGAGCGCCATGCCGAGTTCGGTACTGGTCTCGGAAAGGGCCGCGGCGGACCCGGCCTGCTCGGGCTGGGCCGTTCCGACGACGATGTCCGTGCCCAGGGCGATGAGCGGGCCACCACCGGCGTAGACGAAGGCGAAGCCCGTCACCACCTGCGCGATGCCCGACGAGCTGTCGGCCAGGCTCAGCATCACATGGCCGATGCCCGACAGGGCGAGCCCCGCGGCTACGACATACGCGGGACGGAACCTGCTCGCCGCCATCGGGGACACCACAGCCGTCACGATCAGCGCGAAGGCCGCCGGCAGCAGATACAGACCGGCCTTCATCGGGGACAGTCCGCCGACGAGCTGGAGGAACTGCGTCACCATCAGATACGTGCCGCCGGCCACCAGCATGCTGAGCAGCAGTGTCAGCAGGGCCGTACGGAAGGTGGCGCCGGCGAAGAGATCGAGGTCGAGCAGCGGGCTCCGCAGTGTGCGCTGCCGACGGACGAACAGCACGCCGACGACCAGACCGACGACGATCGCCGCGAGCGGGACCGGGCCGACCCCGTCGTTGGCGATCTCCTTCAGTCCGTAGATCACCGGGAGGATCGTGGCGAGCGACAGTGCCACGCTGGTCAGGTCGAGCCGGCCGGCCTCCTCGTCGCGGTACTCCGGCAGCAGGATCGGGCCCGCGATCAGCAGCAGGCCCATGATGGGCACGCCGAGCAGGAAGACCGAACCCCACCAGAAGTACTCCAGCATGGCGCCGCCGACCACCGGGCCGAGCGCGATGCCCACGGAGAACATGGTGACCCAGACCGCGATCGCCACGCCTCGCTGCCGCGCGTCGCGGAACATGTTGATGATCAGGGCAAGGGTCGAGGGCATCAGGGTGGCTCCGGCGATGCCCATCGCGGCCCGCGCCGCTATCAGTGTGGCCGAGTCGTCCGCGAAGACAGCGAGCAGCGACGCGAGGCCGAACGCGGCGGCGCCGATCAGCAGCAGCTTCCGGCGGCCGATCCGGTCGCCCAGGGTGCCCATGGTCACCAGGAAGCCGGCGATCAGGAAGCCGTAGATGTCGATGATCCACAGCATCTGGGCGGCGGAGGGGTTCAGCCCCTCGCTGATGTGCGGTACGGCCAGGTGCAGCACGCTCACATCGATGGACAGCAGCAAGGTGGGCAGCGCCAGCACGGCCAGGCCCAACCACTCACGGGGTCCGGCCTGCGAGGTGGTTTCGGCGGTGGTACTCACATGTTTCCTTTCGAGGATGGTGCACATCGGTGCCCGATCACGGTCATCGGGCGAGGGGGTGTGGGAGGGACGGCTCCGACCGGGGGTGGTCGAGGCCGGGGACCAGACGGGCCGCGACGGTCGCCGCGTTGGCGGGTGTGTAGAGGTAGAAGTGACCGCCCGAGAACGTCTGCCGGCTGAAGCCGCCCGAGGTCTCCAGCGACCACAGGTACATCCGCTCGTCGATGACGACCGGGTCGTCCACCGCGCCGAGCGCCAGGATGGGGACGTGGGTACCGAACAGCGGGCGCCGGTAGTTCTCCATCGCTTCCAGGTCGGCCCGGATCGCCCGGAGCGACGACTGGACCAGGTCGGCACGGTCCACCAGCCCGGGAGACATCCCGCCCATGTCCATCAGATGCTCCAGCAGCTCCGCGTCGCTCCTGAGATGCGCGAACGGCGGCTCGCTGGGGAAGCACGGCGGCTGGCGCGCGGACACCGCCAGCAGGGTGGGGGGCAGACCGTTCCGTTCCATCGCCCGGGTGAGTTCGTATCCGAGCACGCTGCCGAAGCTGTGCCCGATGACCGCGTACGGCAGGGGTTCCAGCTCCGCCAGATCTCGAACGAGGGCGTCGACCAGCGGCTCGACGCGGTTCACCAGAGGCTCGTTGATGCGTGTGCCCCGGCCCGGCAGCTGGGCGACGACACACTCCACGTCCTCCGGCAGCACCTGCCACCAGGAGCGGAACGCCGACGGCCACCCACCGGCGTGCGGGAGTGCCACAACCCGGAACCGGGTGCGGGGCCGCGGTCCCGGACCGGTGCCGGCTGTCCGACGCACGCCGCTCCCCACCGTCATCCACCACCCGCTCATCGCGGCACCCCGGTTTCGGACGCGGACCGCCCGGCCACCCCGGACCGACCGGCCGAGGGCGCCAGGGGTGCCGAGCCCGCGAGCAACGGATGGTGCTCCTCCAGGTGGGCGATCACCCGTTCCTGATGACGTTGGAGGCGCTGGCCCGGAAGGTGTTCGAGCGAGTGCAGGAACGGGTCCTGAGGGGCCGGCAGACCGGCGATCGCACTGGCCGTGCCCAACACCAGCATCGGCTGGTACCACGCCGAGTAGCCGCCCTCGTGGGCGAAGACGATCCTGCCTCCCGTCAGTTCGTCCGCGAGCCGGCACATCGTCGACGTCATCGTGTGGAAGGTGCGGCTGGTGCAGAGCATCCGGCCCATCGGGTCGTGGCCGCTCGCGTCGACGCCCGCCGCCACCAGGATCAGATCGGGGGTGAAGGCACGGACCGCCGGCTCCACGATCCGGTCCATCACCGCGAGATAAGCGCCGTGGCCCGAGCCGGCGGGCAGCGGCACATTGAGGGTGCTGCCCGCCCCCGCGCCCGCGCCGGTCTCCAGAACGAGACCGGACGCCGCCGGAAACAGCCCTTCCTGGTGCACCGAGATGTACAGCACGTCGGGGTCCTCGTAGAAGGTCCGCTGGATGCCGTTGCCGTGGTGCACGTCCCAGTCCAGGATCACCACGCGGCGCGCCCCGTGGCGCTGAGCCGCGCGGGCGGCCACCGCCAGGTTGTTGTAGAGGCACAGCGCCATCGCCCGGTCCGGCTCCGCGTGATGGCCGGGCGGCCTCACCAGGCAGTAGGCCCGGTCGAAGCGGCCGTCCAGGACGCCCGTGGCGGCCTGCGCGCAGGCCCCGACGGCGAGCCTCGCGGCCTGCGCACTGTGGTAGTTGACGTACGCGTACACACCGGCATCGCCGGCGCCGGCCGCCGAGGCCGCCTCGACCCGCTCGATGTGATCGGGGACATGCACGAGGAGCAGGTCCTCGTCGGAGGCCGGCGTCGGGGTGAGGCCGGTGAACCGGTCCATCACACCGGACGCCTTGACCAGCCCCTCGGCACGCCGGAGGTCCGGGTCGACCGCGAACTGCCGCAGCGGCTCGACACCCGGCCCGACGGGCACGTACCCCGATCCGGGACCGGGGTCGTGCCAGAAGCAGATCTCGTGGCTGTACCACGCGAGACGGGAGGTGTTCACCAGCCGGACAGACTCAGCGAGGCCCGGCTGATCCCGGCGACCTTCTCGATGTACTGGAGGTAGTACTCACGCTCCTCGTCCGGCGTGCGCTTGGTACGCAGCGTCGTCCCCAGGAGACCGAGCACCTCCTCGGCCTCGGTGAGCGTCAGCCGCCGGTCACCGACCTCCTTCTCGACCGCGCGGATCCGCGCGGCCGGCTCCAGCACGCCGGACACGTACGCGTCCTGGTCGGTGCCGTGGTTGCGCGTCGAGGCGATGGTCTTCAGAACCGCTCCGAAGAACGCCGTGGTGTCGATGTCGGTCATGGTCGATTCCCCCCTGGTTGCGATGCGGTGGTGGGCGTACGGCGGTGTCCGTTCAGCGGACCGCTCTGTTCCTGTGGACCGCCGCGATCCTGTGGACCGCCGCGTTCCTGTCGATCGCTCCGTCGGTTCGGTGCTCAGCGGATCAGGCCGCAGGCGCGGCCAGCTTTCTCCAGCGTCACGACGGCCGCGTCCAGATCGGCGTCGGAGTGGCTGAGGTTGACGATGGTCCGCAGCCGGGGCAGCGTCCGCGGCACTGCCGGGTAGACGATCGGCTGTACGAAGAGCCCGTCCTGCTGGCACAGCCGGGCCATCGTCCCCGCCTGCTCCGCGCTGGTGCAGATGACGGGCACCACCGGTGTCTCGCTGGCCAGTGTGTCGAAACCCAGGGCACGCAGCTGCTCGCGGTACCGGGTCGTCCTCGTCCGCAAGTCCCGGGTGAGGGACGGGGCTGCCGCCATCACCTCGATCGCCGCCTTGGCCGCCGCCACCTGGGCGGGGGTCGCTGCCGCGGAGAACATCCAGCCCCGCGCGTTGTTCTTCAGCGCGAACACCAGGTCGCGGGACCCGGCGACATAACCACCCGCGCTCGGCACCGTCTTGGAGAGCGTGCCCATCTTGACGTCGACCCGTGCCGGATCGATGCCGAAGTGCTCGGTGATGCCGCGGCCCGTGGCGCCGAGGACACCCAGGCTGTGTGCCTCGTCGACCATCAGCGGAGCGTCGTACCGCTCACACAGCTCCACGATGCCGGGCAGCTCGGCCACGTCGCCGTCCATGCTGAAGACGGCGTCGGTGACCACCAGCCGGCCCGCGTCACCCGCCTTGCGCAGGGCGCGTTCCAGGTCGGCGAGGTCGTTGTGGGCGTAGGTGATGACGGACGCACCGGACAGCCGGTAGCCGTCCAGGATGCTGGCGTGGTTGTAGACATCGCCGATGACGACGTCACCGGGGCCGACGAGGGCGCCGACCGTCGCCACGTTCGCCATATAGCCGCTGGAGAAGACGATGGCGTCCTCGGTGCCCAGGAAGCGGGCGAGCGCCAACTCCAGCTCCCGGTGCAGATGCAGAGTGCCCGCCAGCAGCCGTACCCCGTGCGCGCCGGTCCCGTGCCGCTCCACGGCGCGCAGGACCTGGTCGTCGATGTAGTCGTGCCCGATGAGTCCGAGGTAGCTGTAGGAGGCGAAGTTGAGGAACCAGCGTCCGTCGAACTTGATCCGGGGACCGGTGGCCTCCTCGATGACGGGCTCGTAGAAGTACTCGTCCTTGGCGACGATCAGGCGGTCGTCCGCCGACAGGGCGTCGATGCGCCGGTCGAGGAACCTGCCGTGGGGGGCGTCGGCCAGCCGGCCCGGCAGGGTGCGCCGCGGTATTCGGTCGCTCGCCGGGGCAGGAGCCGGGGCAGGAGCCGGGGACGGCAACGGGGCCGGTGCCGTTGCCGGGGCCGGGAATGGGGTCGAGGTCAGGGATGGGGGCGGGGTCGGGGCCGGGGCACGAGGAGGCGACACCGGCGGGGCCGCCGCCGCGGGCGCCGCGTCCCTGAAGCGGTCCCAGTCGGGGACGAAGGAGTCGGCGGGGCCCGGGGCAGCCATGGTGGCCGACGGCCGTTCCACCGCCACGGCCGGCCGCCGCGGCGGCTGCACCGGGATGTGCGACGCACGGGCCGGAGGTGCCGCGGGCGCCGGGACGGCAGTGGGGACATGGGCGGGGACGGGCGCCGGAACGGCAGCGGGGGCGGCGGCCGGAGCGGTGCGCGGCAGCGATTCGAGGTGGGCCAGCAGCGCGCCGACGTTGGTGCGCTCGAAGAACACCATCGGGTCGATGTCGAGCCCGTCGCCGCTCAGCGACGCCGCCAGCTCGACCGCCATCATCGAGTCGAGGCCCAGCTCCAGCAGATCGTCCTCGGCGGACACGCCGTCGAGATGCAGGACCTTCGTGAGCGCGTGGGTGAGCGACGGCCACAGCCCGGATTCCGGTGTGACAGCGGTCATGGGTGCATCCTTCGCTTCAGCTGCGGCGGACAGGACGTAATGCGCGGGTGGTCGGCCCAGGGCCGTGCGGAGCAGGTCGATGCCGTCGTCCTCGGTGAGTGCCGGGATGCCGTGCGCGGCGGCCTTCGGGGCGATGGACTCGCCCATCCCGACGGTCCACAGGCCCCAGCCGAGGCTGTACCAGGCGTGGCCTTCGGAGCGTTGGCGGGCGGCGTAGCCCTCCAGGTAGGCGTTGGCGGCGGCATAGGCGCTCTGGCCGAGGTTCGCCCGTACGGCCGCGACGGAGGAGAACAGGGCGACGAAACCCGGCTGTTCGTGCCCGGACACCAGGTCGGTGAGCGCGTGTACGCCGCCGACCTTGGGCCCGAGGACGGTGTCCACCTGTTCCGGCGTCAGGCCCCGCGCCAGTCCGTCGCGCAGGACTCCGGCGGCGTGGAACACACCGTCGTAGCGTGCGGCGCCGGCCAGTTCCTCGCGAAGCGAGCGGACGTCCGCCGCCACGACCGTCAGATCGCAGCGTGCTCCGAGCCGATCGAGGCGTTCCCGGGCCTCTCCCCGGTTCGGCACGGTTCGCCCGACCAGAGTCAGCTGGGCGCAGCCCGCGTCCGCGAGGAACTCCGCGACGCACAGGCCGATGCCGCCCATGCCGCCGGTGATCAGGAAGCGGCCGCCGTCGTAGCGCACCGGGTCGGTGGTGTTCGTGTGCTGCGGCTGTACGGAGGGCTCGTACCAGGCGTCGTCGCGCCGGGCGAGTTCCGGCCGGTCCTGGCCGAGCGCCTCCCAGAGGACAGCCACATCACCGTTGTCGGGGCCGATCTCGTTGTCGGGGCCGAGATCGACCAGGCGGACCCTGGTACGGGGATGCTCGACGCACAGCGTGCGGCCGAGGCCCCACAGGGCGGTCATGAACGGGTCGACGACATCCTCCGCCGCCACCTGGTGTGCGGACGAGGTGACGATCAGCAGGTCGGACATCGGCGGGCGCGCCGCGAGCCGGCGTACCAGCGCGAAGACCCCCTGCAAAGCCTCCGTCACCTGTGCCTCGCCGCTCAGCCCGCGCGGTGCCACGTACACGACGTCCCGGAAAGCGGCGTCGGCCGGCAGTGTGTCGAGGCCCCCGTCCGAAAGCCGCGCCGGCGTCATCTGTACGCCGTGCCGGCCCGCCGGTGGACGGAGCTCGTGCGTGGACACGATCAGCACGGGCCCTTCGGGCGGGGCCGGGTGTACGGGAGCGACGTCGGCCTTCTGCCAGACGACGGTCTCGATCAACGGGACCGCCTGGGGCTCCTGTTCCGAGTCGGCGGGTGTCGGTGTCGAAGCGACCGTCGCGGTGGACACGGTGGCCGCGGCGGACGGCGCGGATGCCTCGGACACCGTGGACGCCTTGGACACCGTGGACGCCGGGGGCTTGGCGGCCTTGAGGGTGATGCGGTCCAGTTCCAGCAGGACCTCCCCCTGCTGATTGCAGAGCGTGGCCCGTCCCCGTACGGCACCCCCCGTGCCCCCGGACTCGCCCGGCTCGTCCCGCTCGACCAGGGCGATCACCGTGCCGGAGATCCTGCGGCGGGCCACCACCCGGCCGGCGTACCAGGGCAGGCATGCCCCGGCGGCGCCCCCGTCGAGCATCCCGAGCGCCTGGAAGACGCTGTCGAGAAGTGCCGGCGGTACGAAGGGAGGAGCCGACGTCGCGTTCGCGTCGTCCCCGGTCCTGAGCATCAGCAGCATCCGGCCCGGGCCCCGGTGCGCCGATCGGATCACCTGGTACGCCGGCCCGTACGCGATTCCGCTCGCCTCGCGCCACGCGGCCACGTCCGACAGCGGCACATGCTCCGTGCACCCGGCCCGCAGCGCGGCCATGTCGGCATAGCGGGGCGGTGGCAAGGGGCTGCCGGACACCCGGGCGGTGCTGTGCACGACCGGTACGCCGTGTTCGGACGGCACGGAACGGACCGCGCAGCCGCCGTCCTCGGCCGTGTGGACCTCCAACTCCGCCTCGTCCCCCGCCACCAGCAGCGGCACCCGGAAGGCGACCTGCTCCAAGGTCCACCAGCAGTCGGGGCGGCGGGCGTCGCAGGCGGACAGCATGGCGTCGATCTGGGCGGCGGCGGGTAAGACCGGGATGCCGCCGATCCGGTGGTGGGAGACCAGCGGATCGGCAGCGCTGAGAATCGATCTGACGCCCCTCATGTGCGCAGGTCGAATCGCTCGGTGGCTCTGACGAGACCGTTCACCTGGATGTCGACGGCGTGCTCACCCGCGTAGTACCGGCGGGTCTGCACCTCCTTGATGGCGTGGGTCTTCTCCAGGGATCGCCGCTCTCCGGGGCCGAGTTCGAGGGTGGTCAGCTTGAAGACCTTCGGGATGCTGCGCCCGTTCTTGCGCACATGGTGCACCACGTAGTCGATCGCGATGTTGTGCGCCCGGTCGTCGGTGTTCTCGATGTCGAAGCCGATGACGAGGGTGTCCCCGATGGTCACCGACCCGGGGGTGATGCTCAACCGGGGTACGCGGACATGCTCGCCGCCCGTGGCCCCGAGAAGGGCGAGGGCCTGCTGATCGCCCTTCTTCACCAGGGTGCGCAGTCCGTGCTTGACGATCCAGTTGGTCTCGGGGGTGGGGCTCTCCTCCAGCCACCGCAGCGCGGTCGCGAGCGCGATATCGGGGGTGTCCTTGGAGATGTCGTTGAGGTTGTTGGCGACGGACTTGCGCACATACTCCGAGGGGTCGCTGCGCAGTGGTTCGAGGATCTCCAGGACCGGCCGGGGGTCCTTGACGAACACGGTCAGGGTCCGGGCCCAGGGCAGCCGGGAGCGGACTCCCTCGCTCGCCAGGCGCCGCACATTGTGGCTCGGGCTCTGTGCCCACAGGGCGACGCGGTCCATCGTCGGCGCGTAGTGCTGTTCGAGGTAGGGCCGGATCGCGTACTCGCCGGTGTGCCGCTTGGTGATCTCCTCGATGGCGTCCAGCGACAGGTCGGGGTGGTCGAGGCCGTACTCCTCGACGAATCGCGCCACCGGCATGAGGAACCAGCTGGAGTTGAACATGCCCTCCCCTTCGGCGAGTTCGTCGCCGAGGATGGTGAGGAGGATCGGTACGGCGTGGGTGTACTCGGCGGGCAGGCGGGTGCGCAGGCCCTCGGCCAGGACGAGGACGCGGTCCTTCAGTTCTTTGCCGGGAATGAGTGACTCGACCTCGGCCGCGTAGCCCTCCACGTCGAACTCGGGATGGACGGCTCGGATCCTGCCGCCGATCAGGCGTGCCGCGTCGCCGTTGAAGTGCCGCTTGAGTGCGTAGTCGCTAGCCATGGTTCTGGTGCCTCTTCATCTCGTTCTTCTGGTTCGACGTGGTCTCGTGCGGACTGGAGGAGATCCAGAACCGCTGTCGGTTGAAGGGATAGGTGGGGATGGTGGTGGTACGTCGGCCCTTGCCCCGGTGCAGACCGGCCCAGTCCAGATCCGCGGAGGTCTGATGGACATACGCGGCGACCGCCGCGTGCAACTCGACCTGATCGGTACGCTCGCGCCGCAGTGTGCTGAGCCACACCGGCTGTGTCTCGCCCCACGACGCCCGGGCGAGAGGGGTGAGTTGGGGATGGGAACCGATCTCCCACACCGATCCCGCGCCGGTCCCACTCAGCGCGGCGACGGCCTGGGAGAAGCGCACGGGCTCACGAATGGCCCGGCCCCAGTAAGCGGGGTCGGAAGCCGTCAGGGCGGTATGCCAGTCTCCGGTCACGGTCGACGCGAACGGAATCAGCGGAGCCGAGAGTGTCCGGCCGGCCACCGCCTCGACGAACGGCACGACCGCACCCTCCATCGCGGCCGAATGGAACGCATGGCTGACCGTCAACCTCTTTGTGCGCAGCCCCGACTCCTGACAGAACCGCCCCACCGCGTCCGACGGGCCCGTGATCGTCACCGCGCGGGGCGCGTTGAACGCGGCGATCTCCACCCCGGGATGGGCGGCAATAGCACCGAGGACAGCCTCGGTGTCCGCGTGCACCACCGCCATCGCACCCTGACCCGGCCCCGACTCCATCAGCCGGCCACGGACCGCCGTCAACTCCAGCAGATCCGCCAGACCCAGAACACCAGCCGCCCACGCGGCCGTCAACTCACCCAGACTATGACCCACCACAGCATCCGGACGCACCCCCACCGACTCCAGCCAGCGCACCAAACCAACCTGAACACTCACCAGAGCCGGCTGCACATACCGCGTCCGATCCAGCAGACCCCCCACCTCACCGAACAACACATCCCGCAACGGCACATCCAACTGCCCCGCCAACAACTCCGCACACTCGTCCAACGCCGCCCGGAACACCGGCTCCACCGCATACAACCCACGCCCCATACCCAGATACTGCGAACCCTGACCCGTGAACATGAACGCGGTCGGCGCGGGTGCAGCGCCCCGTCGGGACCCGGAGACCCGGCCTGTGGCAACATCCCTGAGACCGGCCGCCAGTTCACGAGCGTCGCTGCCCCGCACGACGGCGCGCAGGCGGTGGGCGGCTCGTCCGGTGTTGGCCGTGAACACGAAGTCCCCGAGCTCCTCCTCGGACGTCCCCGCCAGAGCCCCGGCATACGAATCGGCAAGAGCACGCAACGCGGTCTCATCCGCCGCACTGACCCGCACCACATACGAGTCCTGCGCCAACGTCTCCCGCACCGGCGGGACAGGCGCTTCCTCCACGATCACATGAGCGTTCACCCCACCCATACCGAACGCACTCACCGCAGCCCGCCGAGGCACCCCACCCCGAGGCCACTCCACCACACGATCCGCCAG
>NZ_JBFAZD010000043.1:0-62294 GCF_040681655.1 Streptomyces sp. NPDC051662 | reverse complement strand
CACCCATATCTACACCATCGTTAATACACTCTTCCCCCCCCCCCCGCTCTCCCGATCTGCCGCTACGCGGCGGAAACAAGCAGCGCTCCGCGCTGCTGCCGGCGCTCCGCTCCGGCTTGCCGGGCCACTCCGTGGCCCGGCGGCTCGGATCGCTCCGCGATCCAGCCTGATGGAATCCGCTCCGCGGCTTCCCTAAAGCGCAGCTAGGTGGGAGGGCCGGCGGGTCGTCAGTCATGCTCGGCGAGTTCTGGGTGGCGGAGCTCTCGCACGGCTTGAGTTGAGGGGCCACACCCCTCGCGGCTTCCCCGAAGACCCGGGGGGGGTTCCCTCGGGTTCCCATCGTGGCGAAGCTGACGTCATTCCTTGTTCTTTGGATGCAGGAAAATCTAACTGATCTTCGAGAGATCAGGGGGGCCCTCCCCGGGTGCGGGCCTGATGGGAGGTACGGTCCAGTTCTCATGAAGGATCTCCTGCATCAACTGGCTTTGCTCTTCAGCTAGTTGATCATTCTTGTACTTGGTGCGCGTCTTGGACAACCACGGGCCGATCATGACGCGCTCGCCATCCGCCTCGATCCACTCCCGGGCGCCGGGCGGACGGCCGTGCCGTTCCACGAAGGCCCGGAGCAGCAAGGCGTGTTGTTTGAAGGAGCGGTGGCGTCGTGGGCCAGCGGTCGAAGGGGTGGACTTGGGGGCGGGGAGCGGGACTTGGTTGGGACTCAGGCCGATGCGGGCAAGGAGATCGCGCTGGCCGGGGTCGAGTTGGGGCCAAGTGGTGAACTGGCGGTGCAGCCAGGACCCGGACTTCGCTCCGTCGATCATCGTGTCGCGGCGCAGCGTGGCGGGGTGGTTGCCAGCTTCGATGTGGCGGCGCAGGAGGTGGTATTTGCGGTGCCAGTCCGGGCCGTACGGGAGTGTCCAGGCGGGGTCGAGGTCGGTGAGCTGGGCTTCGCGGTCGGGGTCGAGGAGTTCCTTGCGGGCGAGGCCGCGTTGGTTGACGAGGAACTGTCCGCCGGGGGCGGTGGCGGGGATGGCGAGGTGGCCGTGTTCGTCGTGGAAGGCTTCGAGGACGGTGAGGTTGGCCTGCCAGGTGGCTTCGTGGTCGTCCCAGACCATGCCGAGGTCTTCGAGCTCGGTGATCCAGTCGGGGTCGAGTGTGCCTTGGTGGTGGGCGGTGCGCTGGCCGGTGATGAAGGCGCCGAGGCGGTAGCCGTAGGTGTCCTCGAAATCGGTGGGGACGCGGAGGTGGCCGTGTTCGTCGTGGTAGCGGATGGCGGCGGCCAGCCCGGCGCGGCGGGGTTCGGAGAGGGCTGCGCCGGCGGCGGGCCAGGCGAGGAGGTCCATTGCGCGGGCGATGGAGCCGGGGTCGAGGGTGAAGTCGAAGCGGAAGCGGCGTGCGAGGAGGCGGTGGGTGTCGCGGTCGAGGCGGTGCTTGGTGTTCTTGCGTGGGGCGCGGGCGGCGATGGTCTGGTCGTGGCGGCGCAGGGCTGCGGTGACGAGCCACAGGGCTTCGTAGGGGGTGCCCAGGAGGTCGGTGGGATCCGCTTCGGGTGGGATGTGGGCGGGGATGACCAGGCTCGCGGTCTTGGTCTTGAGGGTCGGGGGCTTGCGCAGGGCGCGGCCGAGGGCCTGGACGATGCGGCGCACGCTCGCGGTGCGGTCCGCGAAAACGACGGCGTCCACGGCCGGCAGGTCGATGCCCTCGCCCAGGACCTGGGCGTTGGTGAGGATGGCGCGCTGGGCTTCGATGAAGTGGTTCTGGATCTTCTGGCGCTGTCCGGGGGTGTGGGTGCCGTTGATCGACTGCACGAGCAGATCCGTGGTCCAGGCGGGGCGCTGGGTTTCGGGGAGGGTGCGCAGGGTGTGGGTGAATTGGCGGGCGAAGTCTGCTGCGTCGGCGACCTGTTGGAAGTAAACGATCACGTGGTGGAGGTCGTGTTCGTGCATGGCTTTGAGGACGGCCAGGTGCAGGGCTGTGGTACGGCGGGCGTTGGGGCCGAATGCGGTGCGCAGGTCCGGGTCGGTCAGGGCGGTGCGCAGGTCGGCGTCGGTGATCGTGGGGATGAGGAGTTGGTAGTCGGCGAGGACGCCGTCGTCGATCGCGTCTGCGTGGGGGTAGGTGTGCAGGCGTTTACCGAAGACCTTGATGTCGTCCATGGAAGCGATCAGTGATGGGGCGTCCCAGGCGGGTGCGGTCGCCGGGGTGCGCTTGGGCTGGGGGCGGGTGTCTGGGGCCTCGGACAGGCGCGGTGCTTGCCACTCGTAGGGGGTGGCGGTGAGGTAGAGGCGGCGGTCGGCGGGGATGCGGTGGTGGTCGTGCAGGGCGGTCCAGTGTTTGTCCCAGCTCCCGGCAGTACGGTGTGCCTCGTCCACGATCAGCAGATCGAAGGTGGGTGCGGGGAAGGTGGAGTGCTGGGTCTCCTCGATCCTCGGCAGGGAGTCCAGGGTGACGAACACGGTCGCCTTCTTGTGCTGGGTGAGCCAGTACGCCAAGAACGCCCCCGACCCTGTGCTGACCGCTTCAGCCTGTGCGAGGAGGGGGTGCTTGTCCGCGCGCAGCGAGGAGACTGCTATCAGCGGTTCCGTGCGGCCGTCCGCGCGGGCGGTCTGGGCCCACTGGCCGATCAGGTCCAGAGACGGCACCGCGACCAGGAGGTGATTGATGCTGAGTGCTTCGGCGGTACGCAGCGCGATCAGGGTCTTGCCGGTGCCGCACGCGGAGACCATGTGCCCGCGCGAGCCGGGCTTCCTCAACCCGCGGACTCCGCTGTCTACCGCCGCCTGTTGGTCGGGACGCAGCGTACGGCGAGGGACAGCGGGGGCGGGGGCTGTGAGTGCTGCAGTGGTGGGTTCGGTGGCAGGGGGCATCACGGGCAACCTCGGCTCACGGCGGCAACGGGCATGTCCCATCCTCCCGCACTTGAGGTGGCCCATGCGGACAGCTGAACCCGCCTCCATGTGGGGCAGGAGGTGGTGGTGTACGCGCGCGGGGGAGGCTGGAGGCTTCGCCTGTTCTGTGCTGTGTGTTGTCAGGTGTGGCTCGTCGTGGGTGCTTTCCTGCGTGCCGCAGCAGCGCGTCGGGCCTGGGCTCGCGCAGCGTGGTGGTGTTCGAGTGCTTCGCGGGTGCGTTTGGGGATGACCAGTTTCAGCTTGGTGGCAGGCGCGACGAAGGTGCTGGCGCCGGTGCCGTAACGGCCTCGGCGGGTGTCGCTGTCGGTCTTGTAGAGCAGGACGTCGACGATGCCGAGGGTGCGGAGGTTGGTCAGTGCTCGTTGGGCGTCGTCAATGTCGCGCCAGTCTCGGGTGTAGACGCAGATGGGGCGGCGGGTGTCGTCGCTCTTTGGGCGGGTGTTGATGAGTGTGCCTGCCTTGCTGCGGTAGCCGAGAAGGCCGTCTTGGGTTGCGGCGTGGATCGTGGTCCAGGAGGCGTCGAGGAGGCTGAGTGGTGTGAACCAGATCCATTTGCCGCTGAAGGGGTGGTCATCCTCGGTCAGGGGGGTGTCCGGGGCTGCCGCCCATAGCCAGGGTTTGATGGTCTCGCGTGATGGGGTGGTGCTGGTGGGGGCCTCGGGTTGAGCCGATGGGGCGGTCTTGGCGTTCATGATCGGCACCGTATGCAATATTTGTTAGCTTTTTCGTCTATTTACCCGTTATGGGTCTTGTCGAACGGAACACCCCTAGGTGGCGTCGCGACCTGGCGCTGACCGCGTGCTGCGCTGCCGCTGTGGCGGAAGCGGACCGCACTGGCGATCCAGGCCAGCGTGCCGCCCGGCTCATCGACTGTCTCGGGGTTCTGCGCTCGGCACACGATGCCGGCGTGGCCGCCGCCTTGGATATGGGCGTGCTGCGGCGCGGTCTGCGCCGTGGGCTTGCGCCTCTTCTGCCCGCTGGCAGCGACGACGACCCGCTCGGCGAGATGAGGCTGCTGGACGAGGACGGCTTGCTGTGCGATGCCGTGGAGGACCTGGGCCGCGAACACCTCGTGCCGCAGCAGGCGTTGATGGAGTACTGGCCCTGGGCGCGTTTGCACGCCGAGCAGGAGGAGCGGCAGCTGTACTCGGAGATCCGGCGTCTTCCGCCGGACGATTACGCGAGGGTGCGCGAGCTGCTGGCGAGTGATCCGGTGGCGGAGCAGGGTGTGCTGTGGGAGAAGTGGGGTGGGTTGTGGGGGCGGTTCGGGTTCTTCGAGCCGGTCTCGTCGTGGCCGTGGTGCAACGCGGCGGGCTGGTGCTTCCCGTGTCCCACCTGTGTCTGGCCGATGCGGGCTCAGTCCGCTGGCGACGGTGTTTTCGTCGTGTCGTGCGACGCCCACCTTTTGGAGGGGGCGCAGTACACCTACCGGCCGGTGCGGGGCGGCGGTGTTCCGGTCCTGGAGGGCGGGGGCGGCTTGGCCGGTTTGGTGGAAGGCTTCCCGGCTGCTGGTGACTACTTGGCGGTCTCCCGGACGGTGTGGCGGTATCTGACCCTGCCAGGGCGCATGGAGTTCGCGATCCGGGACGCGCTGACCGGCATCGCCGGTCTCGACGTCCTCATGTATCCGGACGGCGACCGCTACGACTTGCGCATCACGGCCGCCGACCCGCTGGTGGTCAAGGCGTGGCGGGTGGATGCAAAGGCGTGGCGGTCCTTCGGCGCCCTGGCCGATGCGTTGCTCGAGCGTCCCGCGATGGGTGGAGCGGTACCGCTGACCATCGTGGTCCCCCACCGGCAGCGGTCCGACCTTCCGCTGCTGCGGGCGCGTCTTGCCGGACGGCCGGACTTTGAGGTGATGACCGACAAGGCCCTCGTCGCTGAGGTTCTTCGCTGGTGCCGGGGTGAGTCGTGAAGACCGGTGAGGTCCGTGAGGCATTGCAGCGCTGTGCCATCGCGGCGTATCTCGCCCTGTCCCAGCAGTACTTCGCCTTCGAGACCGTCGATGGCCGACGCGGTGTGCCGCTGGACTTCGCGGCGATGTTCGCCGCCCGGCGCACCGATCTGTGGGGCGCGTGGTTGTCACTGCCGCGCGCCGAATACGAGCTGGTGGGGCGGTTGTGGCGGGCGGTCAGGCAGGAGGGGGACCTGGCGCAGCCGGAAACGTTCCGTGAGGCGGTGCTGGAGTACGCGGTGGCGTCCACGGCGCTGTTCCGGATTCCGGAGGAGTCGAACGCGGATGAGACCCACTGGCTGGTGGCCTGCCATGCTCAAGAGCCTCTCGTCCTGGCCGAGAATCTGGTTCAGGAGGCCGAGGACTACCGGGGCATGCTGGAGATGGCGCTGCCGACGGCCGGCGAGGGGCTGTGGGCGTTTGGTCACGACGGGCTGTACACGGCAGAGATTCCTGCCAGCGAGAAGAATGCCTTCGTGGCGCCGGTCCGGCTGCGCACCGAGCCGTTCCTTGACGAGGTGAGACTGCCGCGCGAAGCCGTGATGGACCGCGTGCTGGGCCAGGCGAGAACCCAGCCGGAGAAGTTCGGGTGGAAGCCCGGCCTGCTGCAGGGGTTCTTCGACCGGCTCACCGACGCTTACGGCCGTACGGCGGCGGAGCTGCGGCTGCCTGCCGGGGCGATGACGCTGCTGAATGCGCCCACGGGGGTAGGCAAGAGCGTGTTGATGCGTGATGCGGCGCACCTTCTTGCGGCGAGCGGCCAGGGTCCGGTCCTCATTGTGGTGGGCCGCATCCGTGAAGGGCTGGGAACCGCCGAGCAGTTGGGTTCGGACAACGCACTGGTCGAGGAGACAGTCGCCGCTGTACAGGACTCGGCGGAGCGGGCCGGAAGGCCCCTGCGGGTGGTGGCGTGGGTGGCGTCTTCGCGCTACGACGACCAGGCGGAGCTTGCGTTCTCCCAGGGACGCGAGGACCGGTTCGAGCAGTTCGCCGGCGGCTGCGAGATGACCGGCTGGCAGGTGGACGGCCCGCGGCTGGACCGCACCAGGCTCCCCTGCGCCCAGTTGGAGTGGGTCGACGGGCCCGCCGAGCCGGAGTCTGGCGGCAGGCATCTGTGCCCGCGCATGGGGATCTGCCGACGCTTTGAGCATATTCGGCGGGCCGCCGAGGCCGACATCATCGTGACCAACCACCACAACCTGATCCGGGGGCGCTGCAAGGTGCCCGTGGAGGTGGACGGCGAGCGGGTCGTCAGCGACATGAGTGTGCTGGAGTTCGTGCTGCGCCGCTGCCGCGTCGTGATCATCGACGAGGTTGATGCCTTCCAGTCCACCTGGTGCACGCAGGGCGCGCAGGAGTTCACCCTCATCAGCCGTGGCCGCGGCAGCGGAGGGCGGCTGGAAGAGGTCGACCGGCACCGCAACGGCCTGACTGCGCTGAAGAACCTGCTGGTGACCAGCCCGCTAATGGAGGCGCGCCGGCTCAGCGAGACCTTCCTGGACAACGTGTTGACCGGACATCTGTATCTGGAGTCCGAGCAGGAGCGCCAGAACCGTCCCGGCTCCGGCTGGTACATGGTGGGCAAGAAGGACGCCGAGTTGTGTCGCATCCTGACGGGCGCCTCACCGGATGCCGAGGTCAGTGAAGGAGTCCACCAGGCCTATCTGGGGCTCTTCCCGGGTGAGCAGACGAACGCCGAGGTGCCGGAGGGCTGGCAGCCGCTTGCCGAGCAGATCCGCCAGGCTCTGGTCGGCAAGGTCCAGGGCACTCGCCGCAGCAGAAAGCTCGCGGTCTTCAAGGATTCCATCTCTCGCATCCTGGCTGGTGCGCCCTTCCATGTGCCCGCCTCCCGGCGCGCCGCGCTGGTCAATGATCTGCTGGTGCGGGCCTGGCTCGGTGCGCTCCACAACGAGCTGCATACCTTGAAGTGGTCGCTCCTGCCGCTGCTGGGGGAGCTGAACGCGGCAACTGACCTGGTATCCACGATGGGGCTGATCCCCCGCGATGAGCCGATTCCCTATGGGCCGCTGGGGCAGAACCTGTACGGGTTCAAACTCGACAAGAACGCCGGCGGGACCGGCCGGCTGTCGCTGCAGTCTCTGGGCGGCGACCCGCACACCTCCACTGTCCGCCTCGGCGACACCGTCGCCCTGGCGACGGCCGGGGTGCGGCGCAGCGTCCTGGGCCTGTCCGCCACCGCGTTCTTCCCCAAGGCCGCCCTGCAGCACGTGCACACCCTGCCCGCCTACGTAATGACCGATGCTGCGGTCGGTGCGGTCACCGCCCACGCCGGGAGCGTGTCGGCCACCGATATCGGCTGGCAGCCGATCTCGATCGGCGGCGTGGAGGAGAGACGCAAGCCCTCCGAGCTGCGCAAGCTCGCCGAGCGGCTGTGGCATACCCAGTTGTCGACGCATTTGGAGAAGGTCGCCCGCAACGACCCGCTGCGGGAGCTGGCGCTGCTGGCCGGGAACTCCTACTTCCACGCGGAGGTGATGGCCGCCGGGATCGCGGCCGCGTGCGGCCGCCCGGAATGGGTCGCCGTCCTCGTCAGCAACAACTCGTCCTCCTCCAAAGCGGCCGTGGCACTGCCCGAGGGTGTGGTGCGGGTGACCATCGACGCGCTCGAAGACCTGCCCGCCACCCATCCGAGGGTGAAGGTGATCTGTGCACCGCTGTCGGTGGTTTCCCGCGGCCTGAACATCCTCATCCCGCACACAGACCGCTCGGCGCTCGCCTCGGTGTGGGTAGCGGTACGCCCCATCACGCACCTGCACGAACCGTCCGTGATGTACGCAAGCATCAACGCCTGCGGCGTCGCCGCCGGTACCGTCAGCGCCGACCCTGCGGGGATGCTCGCCTCCCAGCGCACTGCGGCCATCCGCCAGCGGGAGTTGCTGCTGCGCACCGACCCGCGGTTCTCCCGCATGCCGAAGTTCCTCAAGACCGAGGTGCTGGCGGGCATCCTCGTCGAGCTCATCCAGCTGGCCGGGCGCGCGCGGCGCGGCGGCACCCCTGTTGAGCTCTACCTGGTCGACCACGCCTTCTTCAACCAGCAGTTGGGCTGCGACTTCCCCCGCCTCCTGCGCTCCTACTACGACCAGCTCGACACCGACGAGCAGGACATCTTGTGCCGCGTTTACGGCTCCACCCTCACCGCCTGGCTAGACCTCGCCCACAGCGGGGACCTACTGCCCCATCTCGTCACGTTGATTCCCGCCCCGGACCTGCACGACGAAGGACTTGAGTAATGCCGTCGAATGACACCCGCATGTCCGTGCTGGCCGCACCGTTGACCAGCGACCTGATGGGCACCGTCTGGCTGTACCGCTTCCCAGACAAGATCGAGCACGAGTGGAAGAGGCTGCGTGCTACCTACTGCGGCAAGACCGGCTCGAAGGCCAACCTGCCCTATGCCGGGCTGCTGACAGTGCTGCGCGCCAGCGGTGCCACCAGTGCCACGCTGAATCCCACCAGCAAGAGCAAGCCGCCTCAGTTCCTCGCGCTGTCCAAGAAGTTGCCTGGCGCGCATCTACGGGCCGCGGTGGCCTTGTGGGAGCAGGCTCTGCTGCAGACGCCGGCGGAGGAGATTTCCCTGGCCTACAACAGCAACCTCGCTGACCTGTTCGCCTCGGTGGAGCCCGAACACGTGGCGGTATGGGACCACGTCCGCCACGGCCGCCGTGCTGTGGACGCGGACGGCTGGGTGTGGGACGCGGCCAGCTCGAACCTTGCCTCTCTGGTGGCCAAGACCGCTTTGCCGGTCGACGGCCGCACCATCGCGCTGCGCCCGGACACCGAGAACAACGTCATGGTCTGGGACACCGACCACCTGTGGTCGAACAACTGGCTCGATGCCCGCCCCGCCAAGGACAAGAAGAACGACAGCCCCAAGAGCGCTGCGGATGAGTCCCAGGCGCCGGAGGAGTGGAAGGTCAGGCGGCACTACGCCGCGCTGCGGGTGGAAGTAGCGATGAAGTCGCTGCACTCACTGCCCGTACCGCTGGTGGTCATGACGCCCCGCGTTTCCAGGCTGAGCAACCAGATCAACGGTGCCCGTACCGCTTGGTGGGCGCCGCGCTCCCCCAGCCGGCCGCTGCTCTGTCTGAACCTGGGTGGCAAGGGAAAGTACACCCACCTTGAGCACACCAGCCGCCTGGCTCTGGATGCGTGGGTGCGGCTGATGGACGAGCCCGTGTTCCCCCGCGACCCCGAGGACACCGAGTTCCTGCCCGTGAGCGCCATGGACCTGTCCGGCGAGCCCGGCGCCTTCCGTGCGCTGATCCCCTTCTCGAAGTCCTTCCCCCTGGGCAAGGGGGTTGGTCTGCACACCGTCGCCGCTCTGGCCGACCACCTGTCCGAGGTCACCGGGCAGGATCTCATCCGCGGTCGGCAGGTCGCAAAGGTCCTTTCGGTGGCCGCCCGCAAGACCGAGTACGGCCGTGATGCCACGTTGCTCGACGACGTCGACCTGAAGGACATCATGGCCGCCGCGGGCTGCTCCAAGCTTCGTATTTTGGCCCTGTACGAGCACCAGGAGATGCGTACCCGCATGCAGCGGCTGCTGGCCTACCACTTCAACCGGCCCGACCTGGCTTCCGGGATGCCCGACGACGAGATCGTCGAGCTCGGCTGTCACACCGAGGTATTGCTGCACCGGGCCCCTCAGCTGCTGTCCCACGGCAGCCACCATGACCAGCGTGGCGCGCTCACCGATGCCCTGCCTGGGCTTCAGGCGGAGGGCACCGGGGTACTGGCCCTGGTCGAGACCGAGTACGACGCCAAGGAGTGGGGCCGCCAGCGCCGCGCCGCCCGCCGCGGAGAGGACGGCGCCGTCGACCCGTACACGCTGGATGCCAAGCCGGAAGTCTCCCGGCATCTCGCGCGTCACGGCGTGCTCGCCCAGTTCCTCACCCCCACCACGAAGAAGCTGCGTTCGAAGAAGAAGGAACGGGAGGCTGAGTCCCCACTCGAGGCGCTCGGCATGGAACTTGCCGCGGACTTCCCCGGCCACATGGCCATCGGCGACATGCTGCGCGCCGCCGGACTGGTCCATCCGCGCCTGACCCGCGCAATCTCCACCGGCAAGGGACTCAAGGACCGGGTCGCCCACCTTGGCCTGCACATGCGCGCCCAGCTCGGCGAAAAGCACACCCACCGCACCGAGGAGCCCAAGCTCATGTGGGTCCTCACCGCGTTCGTCCCCGTAGGCGAGCACTGGGAGACCCTGGCATATCTGCCCGCCGACCGGGGCGGCCGTGGCGGCTGGTTCAACTACGCCCGCGCCCAGGGGCTGTCGCGCAGCCGACCCATTCCCGAGGGCAGCCGCGGTGACGACACCCTGCCCCGCCGTATCGACCACGCTCTGTTCGAGCTGGCCCGGCGCCTGGAGTGTGGCTATGTGCTCTACGTCTCCGGTGACTCCACCCGCCCCGTCTGGCCGCTGCTGTCGAACAAGAACGCCGACCTGCGTCCCAACGACGAAGGTCTGGCAGGCGGCAGGCCGGCGTTGCCCGGTGCCACGCTGGCGCCCGAGTACCGGCCGCGAGCCGTCATCCGCACCACCTCCAGCGCCGACCCGAGCATTCCTGTGCCCGCGCTCTTCCACGAGATCGACGAGGACGGCACCGAACACGACGGCGACAAGACCAGCAACGCGCTGTTCCAGCTCGACCACACCGACACGACGTTCCTCATGAGCCGGCGCCCCCACCAGATGGACGGCAAGACCCCCTCGGCCAAGTCCGGCCGCACACAAGGGCGCTGGGCGTGCGATGACAAGGAGCAGCAGGCCGAGACCTGGTACAACCTCACCGCTACCGAGATCGCCGTCATCCAGCGGCCCGACGGGGACGATGCACTCCCCTACGCCCTGACCACCGCGAGGCTATGCAACCACGCCCTCGCGTGGGAGCACCGCACTCGCCACCCGCTGCCCATCCACGCCGCCATCCAGATGGACAAAAACCACCCCGAGTACCGGCGCACCATCGACTACGAGGCTGACGACGCCACCGGATGACCCCCGACCGGCACATAGGTTGCTGCGCGTTGTGCAGAGATCTCCCCTGAGTGACGACTTGTACCTATGATCAAGACGGGCAGTCGCCGGGGAGTGTCTCGGCGCCGTCGTGCCCGTGGGGGTGGTAGTGACGATCGTGCGGGTGGAGCCGACCAGAGAGCAGACGGCGGTGCGTCTGCTGCTCATCCTGGACCGGCTGGGCGATCCCTGCGCTGCCGGTGACGGGGCTCCACCGACGGCGGTCCGGGTGATCCGGGCACAGCGCAAGCTCGCGAAGCTGGATTTCCTTGTGCGCAACCCTGACTATCTGGCGGACCAGATCATTACCGCGTGCGAGCAGGGGCGGCTGACGAAGGAGCGTCTGCTGGACGCGCGGGCGGTACTGGAGGAGCGCGAGCCTGAGCTGCACACGTACCGGATGCTGCGGAACCGTCATGGAGCGTACGAGCCCATGAACAATGCGCTGGCGGTGCTGCGGCATCCCGGGCTGATTCAGGTGGTGCGTGCCGGTAAGTCGTCTGACACGCATGTGCGGCGGCGGGACTACTACTTGCTGGCTGCCGGTGCGGAGTTCGCGCAGCGGCTTCGCACCGAGGTTCCCGTACTGGCCTGGTATGACCAGCAGGTCTCATACGTCCGGATGGTGGCCGAGGGGATGTCGGCCGAGGAGCTCAAGGCCCTGCAGTACGAGCACGCGGAGTATGCGGGAACGCCGGTGGGCCAGATGATCGCGGGGATCTCTGAGCGGGTGCATGCACGGCTCGCGGCGGCGTTGGAGCGGGAGGGACTGGCATGAGCGAGGAGCAGGCGGACACCGGGCCGGTGGAAGCGTGGCTGGCCGAGATCGCAGCCAAGTCCCGGCAACCGCTGCCTGTGGTCCGCAAGGTTCTCGATCATCACCGTGTTCGGCCTCAGATGGCGCCGCCGCGGCCCCATCGACTGCTGGTGACCTCGGTCGCCTTCGACGGTGTCCGGCCGGCTGCGGATTCCGGGGCCGGGGAGGGGGGAGGTGAGCCGTTTGCCTTCTCCTGGGATCTGAGCCCGGGACTGTGGTGTCTTGCGTCCCTGGGGAAGAACGAGGCGGGCAAATCCAGCGTCCTGGAGATCATGCTGTGGTGTCTTCGGGGGCGCAGTGGCCTGCAGCGCGACGTGCGCCACTGGCTGCGTGCTGTGCAGGTCGGCTTTGAACTCGACGGCGAGCCGCTGCTGGTGGACATGACGGTGCGGGCCGGCTTGCCGCAGGGGCATGTGGTGTCCACGCAGTCGGGCACCGTACTGGTCGACTTCGACGGGCTGGCCGACTTCGAGGAGGCCATGGACGCGTTCATGCTGGAGCGGCTGGGCCTGGAGCCGCTCCGCACAGCGCAGGCTGCTCCCGGAGGCCCGGACGAGCCTCCCATCACCGGCGAGCTGTCATGGCCGTCGTATGCGAGCGCCTTGCACATCAGCCGTTCCGGTCTGGGCAACCTGCTGGGCAACGATGCACGCCACGGGCTGCCCACCCGGCTGCTGGAGTTGTTCCTCGGCGCCCCGTGGGCGTCAACGAAGGTCGAGGCCGCGGTCGCCCTGAAGATCGTCAAGGCGCAGCTTTCAGCCGCCCGCAGTCGGGCCGTCGGTGACGCCGAGGCACGCAAGGCCCAGCTGGAGGAACTGTCCCGGCGGCTGAAGCAGGCCCAGGACCAGCTTGCGGCTCTTGACGGGACGGGCGGTACGGCGGCGGACCTGCAGCAGCTGTACACGGAACTTGCCGCCTCCACCCAGGCTGAGGTCACCGCTCAGGACATCGTGCTGGCCGTCCGGTCGACACACAACGAGCTCGAAGCACAGCGCCGGGACCTGGCGGCAGCCGTACATACTGCGGAGGAGGCATCGCTGGCCCGGGCTTTCTTCCACACCCTGATGCCCACGGTCTGTCCGCGCTGTGACACAGCCGTGGACAAGGCCCGGTGGGAGAGGGAACAGGAAGGGCACTGCTCGCTGTGCGCCTCGGATCTACACGAGGCGCACAGCAGCGCGGACGAGGACGAGTCGGGGGCTCAGACGGCTGACCTGCGCCAGATGCTGGTCGAGGTCCAACAGGCAGTCGACGGCGCGGCGGCAGAACTGGCCCAGGCGCAGCAGCAGGCGTCGCAGGCCGAGGCAGGCCGGGAAGGCGCGGCAGACCGTCTGCAGGAGAAACTGGGCTCCCCCGGCCTGCGGGAACGTCGGGAGATGGAACTGGTGGTCGCCCGCCTGGAGGGAGCGGTGGAGGAGCGCAGTGGCCGTTTCGCCGACCTGGACGCGTCAGTGGACCTTGCGCCCCTGGAGCGGGCTAGCGCGGTGCTGGCAGCCGCCGAGAAACTCGCGATGGACCGGCGCACCCAGGTGCTGAAGAAGGTCCTTGGGGATGTGGAGAAAGACATCGTCGTGATGGGCCGGGCTCTGGGGCTGGAAATGCTCAAGGAGGTCAAGCTCGGCGGGAACGCCTCGTTGACGGTGTGGAAGGGCGGGCAGAAGCACAGCTACGGCTCGCTGACCGAGGGGGAACAGCTGCGACTGAAGATCGTGACCACGATCGCCCTGCTCCGGCACGGATACCGCAGCGGAGTGGGCCGGTACCCGGGGCTGCTGTTCATCGACTCGCCCGGTGCGGAGGAAGTCGACGGCGGAGACCTGCAGCACATGCTGCGCGATCTGGTGACCCTGACCGAGATGGTGCCGGAACTGCAGGTCATCGTCGCGACCGCCCGGGGTGCCGAGGTCAGGGAAATCGTGCCCGCTGACAATATGCGCCTGGCGGCCGAGGGCCAGCGCCTCTGGTAGAGCCGGCCGGCAGGAGGGAGGCAGCCGTGAGCAGTGAGCAGGACCTTCTGGGCCCCCTGGTGGCGGCGCTGGATGCTCACCTGCCTCTGCCGTCGTTGTCCGACCTCGGCGGAGCCGCTTGCTCAGTGCCGACACCAGCGCCTTATTGGCCCGGGATGAGCTGCCCGAGCTGATCGCCCTGATCGTCGAGGACCCCGAGATCCTGCACAGCGACATCGGCCGGGGCTTTCTGCTGGAGGCCGCGGCAGCTCCCACCAGCCCGCTGATGCTGGAAGCGGTCGTCGATGCCTTCCTCGGCCATCCTGCCGCCGTCGCCGAACTCGGGGACGATCTGGTGGATGTCTGGCTCGGCACCAGCCGGCAACGCGGCGACCTCATCGGCGGCATCGCGCTGGAGGGCAGCGCTCGCCTCGTCCTGGCGGACGCGAGCACCCCCTACGCACTGCTCGACCGGCTCAAGAGGATGCGCCGGGAGATCTCCGGGCTGAACGATGACTTCGCCGGCCGCGCGGTACGCGTCGCCGGAGCGGTGGCCGAGCACTTGCCCGCGCCGGATGTGCCGGCCCTGCTTGAGACACTGCTGAACGTCGACGATGTCGCCGAGGACGCCTCCTTCGAACTCGGCATGCTGGCGCTACGGCACGCCCTAGAGACCGAGGACGCCGAGCAGGCCCGGATCCTGCTGGTCACCGCCCGCGCTCATCTCAGTGACGCCCACTCCGACGAAGAACGCCCGGATGCCGCCGCGTTCGGCGTGGCCATCGACGCCGTCCTGGCCTACTCCGCCGGTGCATCCGTTCCCGACTCCGCCCGCCGCCTGCTGGAGGAGGCGATCCTCGAGATCCGCCTGAACCTGCTGGGCATGCCGAGCACGTGGCGCACTCCCCGCTTCGACACCCTGGCCGCCTGGCACCAGCTCGCCTCCTCCCTCGAACAGGCACAGGCCGCCGACCGGCCCGGCTCATGGCTGCACGCCAGCGCACTGATCAACCACCTGGTCTCGGTCTACTCAGCTCACCGCACCCTGAGCCTGCTCACCCCCGCCGGTACCGACCGGGCCGCCGCCCCTGCGGCAACGGCCCTCACCGGGCTGCACGCACTCCTGGCCCCTCGCGTCGAACGCGCCTTCCTCGCTCATGAAGGCGGCCGGGCGATCCTGGACCAGTGGCTGGAAGAACTCCACACCGCCCCCGACACCGACGGCGACCCCGCCACCTCACTGGTACGTCAGCAGGCCCGGGAACTGCGCGAAGTCCTCGCGGCCGAAGGGCCGGGCGATCCCCCAAAACCTGACAGCCCGGCGTCTGTTGCGCTCGCCGGGCTTGTCGGGACAGAAAGCGCCCAGCGCATCACCGCACGCTTGGCGGTAGAACCCGACCTCAACGAACGCATCACCGCCATGCTCGAAGCACGAGCCGCCCGCGAGCCCGTCGACGAAGTACCGATCATCGCCAGCGCCTACCGGTGGGCGCAGCAGCAGCTCAGCCAGCAGTGCCCCGACGGCTACAGCGGACAGTTCGCCGCCGACATCGACACCCTGCTGATCTACCTGTTGCGGTTCATGGACCTGCGCCTGTCCGAGACACAGAAGTACGGCGGCGACGCCCGCGCCTACCTGCGCGAGATCCCGCCCGGCGCCGATAGGCCCCGGGAGAAGGAACTCGGCAAGGACCTGCGTGACTTCCTGCGCGGGGTAGGCCTGCGAATCGAGCTGGAAGTGGACAACGTCGGCGCCGGCCGGGTCGACGTTGCGTGGCGCCCTCACGACGAGCTGATCACCATGGAGCTGAAACGCGACTGGAAGGACATCACCTGGGACGCACTCGCGGATAACTACGGGCCTCAGGCCGTCTCCTACCAGGTCAGCGGGCGTCCCATCAACTTCTTCGTCGTCCTGGACCTCACCGACAAACCAGACGGCCTGGCCTCCCTGCCAGCCTGCGCCCACGTCCGCACCTTCCCCGGCCCCGCGGGCGACCCCCGGCCCCGCACGCTCATCATGCTCCGCGTCCAAGGCAACAAACGCCACCCCAGCTCTCTGTGACCGCCCTCCCCCAGATGGCGTCCCGCCAAGTGGTGTAGCCGATCAAGCTCGCGGAATGCCCAGGTCACGACACTGATCGCCTTTGCTGACTCGCCAGTTGGGGGCGGTGGAGACGTGGCCAGCGACTATCGTCCGGTCGCCCGCGGCGACGCCGAGTACGTCGACCTCAGGGAGGAGGGAGGCAGGGCTTGATCGCCTACACCACGACAGGGGACGCGACCCGAGGGGGGCTCCTCAACGGCTGCATGGGGGCGTCCGACCCCTCATGGGCAAGCCCGAGATCTGCTTCGCGTAACAGTGCCCGGCGGCCCGTGACTGTCAGTCCTGCCCGACACACTGCCCCGCATGATGAACCGAGAAGAAGCCGCTGCCGCACGGCAGCGAGTGATGCAGGCGTACGCACAACTGCCGCAGGCGGTACCGGAAGTTACTGCCGACGATTTGCGGCAGGCGAACCGACTGGCCTGGGCAGAACTGGAGATGGCAGGCGCGCCCTTGGATGCGCCCGGCGAACGAATCTACGCTCTCGGCTTCGTAGGACCCGGGCCAGGCCTAAAGGTCGGGTTCACCAGCTCACGACCAGGGCAAACCGGCAGGTCTGACAGGACTGCCGCTGCGCGCATCAAGTCCCTGGAGCGGGTCAGCCTGGCTCACTACACGGTCATGGTGCGGGCCTGGATATCGAGGCCGGTAACCAACGCCCGCGACTGGGAGGCTAAATCCCTCGCTGCACTGGAGGGGCTTGAGGGATCCACGGCGATAGGCGAGTACTTCCGTGGCGTCGACTTCGACTTGGCTTTGAAGATCATCCATAGCGTCCGCAACGACTCCATGACCTCAGTCCGGCGAGCAGGTAGGTAAGCGCTGGCACCTACTCAGCGGATTCCGGCGTTGCCTGCTGCGTCAGCGCCCGGTCGGCGACGCCCCCGTGCGGGATCAGGCAGGCATCGCTGGGGAAACACAGGGCTGCAGCGCGCTCCTGATCTACGCCGCTGGCCGGTCAGCAAGAAACGAGGATCTCGATTTTCCTCACATTCTCTCATTTAGATGTAGACTGCCCCCATGCCTAAGAACATCACGGTGGACGATGTCACCCACACCCAGATCACCCTGCTCGCCCGCGCCTGGGACGTCACCCCCGGGGAGGCGGTGCGCCGGTTGGTCGATCACTTCCAGCACCCCTCCCCCGCCGCAGCCCCATCAGCACCCGCAAGCAACCAGGTTGCCGTCCACGCCATTTACGACGGAGTGCGCATCCCCGGCCTGTACGATCCCGCAACCCAGGCACTCACGATCACTGAGGGCCCGGCGGCCGGCACGTACCGCACCCCCAGCGGGGCGGCCAGCGCGGTCCTGCAAGCCCTCAAGCCGCACGTGAAGCCCAACCGCAACGGCTGGGGCTTTTGGGCTCTCGACGACAGCGGTGAACTCCTTCAGGCGCTCCGCCGACGCTGAGCGGCCGACACCTCCCGACCCTCAAAAACTCACTCTTACTCAATGACACTCACCTATGCTACTATCGACGCTCAATCGCGGCGGTGGCGCCGTACCGCCATTGCGCGCACGATCCTGGGAGTCGCATTTGCACAACGACCGAGACCCGCTGCTGAGCCAACGCTCTGCCCTCATCCTGCTTTTGGGCGTGCTCGTGGGTATCGGCGCCGGAACCGTGGCCGCGCTCGGAGATGCCGACCCGGCCACCGCCGTACTGACCGGTGCAAGTGCCTGCGGCGCAGGCATCATCTTCTTCAACGCCACCATCGCCTAGAGCCCGCCCAGCCTCGGAACGCGGTCGGTTCTTCCTGGTCGATGGGTTCGGTGAAGTCCTCGCCGATGCGGGCGGAAGCCCTCCGCCTCCGGTCCCCAGGACCGGAATCCGAAAGTCGACGCTCACCGAAGCCGACGGCCACTACACCTTCACCACTGGCGGGGGCGACGGGGCGATGAGGCCGACAGGTGCCACGGCCTTACTCAATGCGGCGAGGCGATGGGCTTGTGGGGTCGTGCGCCCAGAAGGCGGCAGTGACACGCTGGACGAGGAGGGACTGGTCGCTCGGCGGGTCGTTGTCGCTGTCCACGGCGTGCGGCACGAGGACCCTGGTGCGGGCCACGTGGCGTACATCCTGTGCCATGAGCGGGCGCAGGACGTTGACGAGTTGTGTGGCTGTGCAGTTGGGGTCCGGCAGCACGATGGCGTCAAGGTTGCGGGGCATCGAGTTGTAGCTCCTGCGTACGCAGTGGATGACCGGCTGGTCGTGTGCGTGCCGCACGGCCGGATCGCCTTCCAGATGGATTTCCGCGTCGAGCATGTCCACCGCCAGTTGCATAGCGAACTTCTGGGCCTCGGCCCTGGTGGCCAGTACGGCCACGACGCGGCGCAGCCGGAGCCGTTCGATGATCTGCGCGGTTGCGTTGGCTTCGGTGGACCATTGCCGCGGACGCCGCGAGGCGGGGTTCCTGCGGACTCGGACCACCGCCAGCTGGCAGGACGCCAGCAGTTCTTCGTCCTCCAGTGCCTGTCGGCTCGTCGGGACGACGTGGCTACCGAAGATCTTTTGTGCGGGCATGTGGACCGCCCAGTCCACATCGCGCGCCTTGAGGCCGGGTGCCATCTGGCGGGGGATGCGGGGAGTGGCCGTCAGATAGATGCGCCGCCGGGCAAGGATGCGGTCGTCGTAGTGGATGTCGGCATAGGGGTGTTCCGGCGTGATGATGCCCTCTGCCGTGCGGTGCGCTTCTTCGACGACGAGATGTCCCCAGGCAGGAAGGTCGTGGCGGCGGTGGCTGTCGACGACCAGCCGGGCATCTGCGTAGCGGGCGAACACCAGCGCTCCGGGAGGCTGCTGTCTGATCCAGTCGGCCAGATCGGCAGCGCTCGTCAGGCGGGTGCCACCGTGAGGGCCAAAGCCCAGGCCCGCGTGCGGCCTGTCGCCCGTTTTCCGCCAGGTGGCGGCGGCTTTGCGGAGGTGGAGCACGTCCGGGCCGAGGATCAGGCAGGTTTCGGGGGCGAGTTCAAGCACGGCGGAGGCGATGGTGGTGGTCTTGCCTGCTCCGGCTGGCATGCTGATCAGCGTCCGGTGGCCGCCCCCGCCGAAGATCATCGGGGTCAGGCCCGGTGGCGGCTCGCTCTCGGCTGTCCAGAACACCGGGTCGTGTGCGCCCACCAGCGCGGCAGTGTCCTGGAGGGCCGGTTCCTCTCCATCTGCGGAATTGCCCGTGACGGCAGCTGGGGTCTGTGTTGAGGGAAGCGGTGCCGGCGGCGTCTGTGCGTGCTGGAGGGCCGGTGTCCACTCCATGGCCAGTGCTTCCAGGGACGTGATCTCCTCGCTGCCGAGGGCGTCTTGGCGGGCCTGTGCGCGCAGGTCGGCGATCCATGGGCCGAGCGGGAAACGCCGGTCGCCTTCGCCTGCGTGGAAGTCGGGCGGGACCTGCAGGTGGTGGTGCTGGCGGTAGAAGTGCCGGGCTGCGCGCAGGCCGCCTGCGAAGTGGTTGGTGGGGGTGCGGTGCAGTGCCAGGGCCAGCGGGCTGTCTTTGAACGGCAGTGCCGCCAGTTGCTGGCGCTGCTCCTTCTCCAGGGTGGGGAACATGTCGAACTGCCGGTCGAGCCAGCGGGTGGCCTGGTCTGCGTCGCCGGGCAGGGGGCCGGGGGTGATGACCGGAGGGGACGTGCTGTCGCGGACCCGTGCCAGGGTGCGCTGCCATGCGTCGGACCAGTGGGGGTTCCACCAGCGGTCGATGTCGCGCAGGGCGCGCCGGTAGGGGTCGGGCAGGGTACCTGCGGCGTCCTGGCGGCGCTGCTGCAGGAGCCACTGCGCGAGGGGGCGGCGCTGATAGGTCTCCTGCGCGTCGTGGGGAAGGAGGTGGCCGTGCTCGCGTGCGTAGGCCTGGGCGGTTTCGAGGAAGGCCTCGGTGCTGTCCGGGTCGTGGCGCCAGGTGATGTCGAAGGTGGCCAGCGCGGCGACACGGGCCGCGGGCAGGTGCCCGGCGGCCTTGAGGGCGCGCTGGTATCCGAGCCAGCAGCCGAGATGGAACCCGTCATCTGTGATGTGGTTGCTGGGGACGTCGAGATGCCCGTGCGCGGTGTGGAAGGCCCGTCCAGCGGCCATCCCGGTGTCCCAGATATCCGGTTCGGGTTCCATGATGCGCAGCATCAGGTGCGGGGCGATCTCCAGGGCGCGTGCGGGGCGGATGGCGTAGTCGGGGGTGGAGATGAGTAGGCGACGGCCGCTGATCGGCAGGCGGTAGAAGTAGTGCTCGTCGTAGGCCCGCAGCGCGATCATGACTTGGTGGAGCAGGTGGTAGGGCGTGCCGAAGGTTGCTTCTTCGGGGCGTTGCCCGGGGCCGAACAGAACGGGGATGATCAAGGTGGAGACCTTGTTCATGCCGGGGCCGATGCGCAGGGCCCGTCCGATGGCCTGGATGATGTCGATGGTGGATTGCTTGGGGTCGGCGAACAGCACGGAGTCGGCCAGCGGGAAGTCCACGCCTTCGACGCACAGGCGGACATTGCACAGGACGCGGAGCTCGGCGAGCGAGCCCTTGCGCTGGTCTGCGGGGGCCTGCCCGAAGTGGCTCATGCGTTCGCGCCGCACCTGCCGGGAGTGCTCGTGGTGGATGCTGGAAACCCACAGGCCGTCCGCGTGTCCGCCAGGGATGGCGGCCGCGGTCTGCGGGAGGGTTTCGGCGAGGGCGTCGCACTGCGCGATGCTGCGGCTGAAGGAGACCGCCCGCTGAATGTGGTGGTCCTCGCGGGCTTTGAGCAGGGCCAGTTGGGCTGCGGCGACCCGCGCGGCATCGGCCTGCGGGGTGCGGCCCCGCTTGGTGCGGCTGGTGAGGAAGGCGCGCAGCTGCGGGTGGTGGATCTCGGGGGCTGCGATGCGGTAGTCGGCGAGTCTGCCTTCGTGGATGGCCTCGGCCAGGGAGTAGCGGTAGGCGACGGTGCCGTAGAGGGACACATCGTCCATGGAGGCGATCGGTTCGGTGACGATGCCCCGGTTGACGTCCCAGATACGAGGCGTGGCGGTGAGGTAGAGGCGGTGGCGGGCGGGGATGGCGTCGTCGTCGTGGATAGTGCCCCAGGCCTTGCTGCGCGCTCCGGCGGTGCGGTGGGCTTCATCGACGATGGCGATGTCCCAGCGGGGCAGTTGATGGTCATGGTGGGCCAGACGGAGCTTCTTCAGCGCGGCGTAGGTGGCGAAGACGTTGACCGGGCCGTCGGCGTCTCGCACGGCATGGGCCAGCTGCGCCGGGTCGCCTGTCATGGTGAGGATGCCGTCGAGGACGGGCTCGCTGGTCTGCCGGTCGGAGCAGACCCCGAGGTAGCGGCCCGGGCGGCCGGCGGTGTACCAGACGCGGGCGGTCTGGTTCAGCAGGTCTAGGGTGGGCAGCAGGGTCAGGCTGCGGCTGTTAGTAGTGATCTCGTGGGCGACGTGGACGGCGAGGTGGGTCTTTCCGGTACCGCACGGCATGATCACCTGCTGTCGTGTGCGTCCCATCGCGAACGCGTTGAGCACACAGTCCGCGGCATCACGCTGACGGGTCCACAGCTTGCTGGACAGGCGTTCGCCGGGAAGATCAAGCTGCACGGGCCAACTCCGCAGTTCTGGCAGGTCAGTGGGTCTGCAGGAAGAATGCGCAGCACAACGCCCCCGCACCGCCCGCCTGCGGTATCGCCACACGATCAAGTGAACTGCCATACGAAACAGGCCCGTTCTGTTCCTACGCGCTATGTAACTGTGCAGGTACAGCGCACGGGTGAAGACTGTGCGAGGCCGATGTCTGGCGGACAGGGCGGGAGTCATATGGCGTGGGGCCGGAGTCTGGCGCGTGTGTCCGTGCGGCTGGCCGGCCATGAGTCGAACTGCTCACTGCTGTGGCGTGTGGCGGCGGCTCAGGGGGTGGATATCGCCTTCCTGCTGGACGAGTTGGGCGACGGAGAGCCGGGACAGCAGGCGGTACAGCCGCATCTGGCCGAGGTCTTCTTGAGCGCTCCGGCCGCCGAGCGGCTCGCCGCGATGCTGAATGTGGAACTGTCACGGCTGCAATGGGCGCTGCCTCATCTGCGCGAGATCCACCTGTTGCCCGGGCAACAGGCCCGGTGGGAATGGCCGTGGTACCCGATGGAGCACTACCTGGTCCCGGCCTGCAGCCGGTGCGTGGCGCTGCGCGGCGGCGGGTGGGGGCCGATCTGGCTGGTCTGGCCCGAGTCCTGGAAGATCTGCGACCGGCATGGCCAGTTCACCCATGTGCGCCAGTCCGGCTCCGGCGTGGAACTGGTCCCGCTGGCGCAGGTGGTGCGGGCGCACCGGCAGCGCCGGCGGTTCGAACGCCGGCACGGCCCCGCCGGGGCGTACCTGGTCGCGGACGCGTTCGCGGTCACCGGATGGTGGTGGCGCACGACGGTCGTGGGGTGCTGGGCGCGGCGGGCACAGCGCGCCGGGCGGCCGGAGGGCGACCTGGAGTCGGCGTGGCTGTGGATGTACCCGGAGGCCGTCGCAGTGGCCCGCGCTCTGCTGGACTACGAGCGGCAGCGCGCGCTGCAGGGCGCCGGGCCGTGGGCTGTGGCCGAGGCGCAGCTGCTTGAGCGCCTGGCGCAGCTGGCCGTTGTGCTCGAGCTACCGCCGGAGATGTGGCGGATCCCGGTGGCCCAGTGGCTGCACCAGCATCACTGGTGCATGCCGCCGGTAGCGCAGATGGCCGGGCCTGGCCGGCCGGTGACGGCGCTCATCCACGCAGACGACGAGCAGCAGGGATCCCTGGCCGAGCTGTGCTGTCTGCCCTGGGACTGGAACGACCCGTCCGTGCCCGTGTGACGCCGGCGCGGCAGCGTCGGCTGCTACCCGCGGACCACAACTGCGCAGGTTTCGGGCTGGTGTTCGCCATGCCCTTCATGCGGGTGATCGGCTGCTGCTGCGGCGGCGGACGCCGCCCTCCTTGGCGGATCATGGAACGGGTCTGCCTGAGGCGGGCCCGCCTGGCAGCGAGCTGACGGAGGGGGACACACGTGCCGGATGCTCCCCTGGACCAGCAGGTGATCACCGTCTGCTATCTCGACCGGTTCGGGCGCCGGCGTGAACTGCCGGTGGAGCAGGCCGCTCAGGTGCCGTTCGAACAGCTGGCGCCCTTGCAGATGCCGGTGCCCTATCCAGGTCGGCAGTCCTTCGTCACCAAGGCCTGGGCCTCGGCCACCGGCCAGTCGCTGGCGTGCGGTTCACTGCGCCAGCAGCGCTGCGGCATGCTGCTGGACCGGGATCCGACGGTGGCCGCGCGCAGCGCCGGGCCGATGGAGCTGCACTGGACACAGGGCGGCTGCACGCAGAGCCTGCGGCCGGACTTCGTCGCCTTACGCGCAGGGCAGCGGGAGGTCATCTGCGTGGCTCCAGAGGAGCTCACCGACCGCTGGCACGCCGGGCAGGAACTGCTGGCCCGGGCCGCCACTGTGGCGGGCTGGCGGGTGCGCGTCATGCGGCCGCCGGACGGTGTGGAGCTGGACAACCTGATGCTGCTGTACGCCGTCCGTAGTCCGCAGTGGCTGGCCTTGGACGATGCCGAGGCGCTGGCCCGGCACTTCACTTCCCCTCGCACCATCCGCTCCGGGGTGCGGGCGTCGGGCCTGCCCGCGTTTGCGGGCGTGGACCTGGCCTATCACCTGATCTGGAGACGGCAGCTGCACACCGACATGACCAGGCCCCTGACACCGTCATCGACGGCATGGCTGCGGGAGGACGGATGAGCGCACCGCACGACGAGGTACCGGACGGCGCGGTACGGGACGGCGCCGACACCCTGGCCCTCGGCGACACCATCACCTTCAGCGGGGCGCGTTGGGTGGTGACCGCCTTTCACGGTCCGCGGGTCTTCCTCACCGCCCTCGGGGAGACCACCGCCGAGCCTTTGATCATCCTCCAGCCGGTGCTGACGTCCTCGAAGGACTTCGCGGTCCTTAACCGGGCGGCTCCCCGCACGGTGGTCACCCACCGCGGGCACGAGCTGAAAGCCCTGCCCCCGGCACTGCGCCGCGAGGTGACCCGGTGGGAGCGCACCGTAAAAGAGGTGCTGCATCAGCAGGCCCCTAACGTGCCGGCGACCGCCCGGCCCAAACCCGCCTTCGACCCGGAGCTCCACACTCTCAAGCAGCGCTACCGTACCAAGGCCGACCAGTTGACCGAGGCCGGCTGGCCGACCTCGCCCGCCACCATCGAGCGCAAGTGCCTCGCCTGGCGCAAGGAAGGCCTGCTGGGGTTGATCGACCGGCGTGGCCAGCGCTCGGCCTCGGCGCACGGACGCGTCGACCAGCGGGTGATCGACCTGGTGTGGGAGATCCTGGATGGCGAACGCGACCAGGGGCTGTCGCCGGGCACCTCGTCGCGGCTGATCGGCCGTGTGCAGCAGACGGTTCGGGCCCGCTACGCACGTGAGCTCGCCGACGCCGATGCGGCCACCGCGGCTGCGCTGCTGCCCAGCCAGGCCACGTACTACCGGCTGCTGCAGCGTCTGGGGATCACGGCACACAATGCGCATGTTGTCGCGGCCCGGCGTGCGGCCGGCCCGCCGCTCTCGACGCTGCGGCCCGGCAGCCGGCGGGCGACCGCGGCACGCTGGCCCGGGGAACTGGTGCAGATCGACACCACCGGACTGGATGTCCTGGTCATCGGCGACGACGGACAGATCATCTCGGTGGAGCTGACCATTGCGATCGATGTGGCCACCCGCAGCATCGTCGGTGCGCTGATCGTGCCCAAGCGGTTCCGCCGTGGTGCCGGTGCGGGCCGGTAGCTGGGCGGGCGGGCCACCCGCAGCTTCGACACGGTGCAGGTCGTGGCGCAGAGCACCGCACCGCTGCCGGTACGGCCGGGGTGGTCCCCGGAAACCTTCATGGACGGCTCGGACCTGCCCTTCGAGGGACTGCTGGCCGCCGATGAGCGGTTCGCCGGTGCGGCCGCCCGGCCGGTCATCAAACCAGAGACGCTCGTCGTCGACCACGGCTCACCGTTCGTCTCCGCGGACTTCACCCGCTCCTGCAACTCCCTGGGCATCGAAGTGCGCGAGGCCCGGCTGCGCACCCCCGTCGACAAGGCGATCGTCGAGCGCGCCATGCTGGCGATCAAGACCGGCTTCAGCCAGCACCTGGCCTCCTACACCCATCACCGTCTGGACCTGCGCGGCAGGCAAGTCCGCAAGCAGCCGCTGTGGACGATCGCCCAGTTGCAGGACCTGTTCGAGCAGTGGGTGGCGCTGCATTGGCAGCAGACCCCGCACGGCGCGCTGCGCAGCCCGTTCACTCCGGGACTGAAGCTCACCCCGAACCAGATGTATGCGGCGCTGATCTCGCTGCGCGGCTACCGGGCCACGGCGCTGACCGAGAGCGAGAACCGCAAGCTGCTGCCGACCGTGTGGGCACGCATCGACCGCAAGGGCTTCCAGATCAATAACCGCACCTACAACCTGGGCAGGGGAGCCCTGGATCCCTTCCGCGGCTCCTCCGGGCTCGCGGCCTTTCAGGGAAGGTGGGAGGTGCACTACTCCCCCAACCAGCCCGAGGTCGCCTGGCTGTTCAACCACCGGGCCGCCCCAGACAGCGACCCGTGGGTGGAGGTGCCTTTCATCCACCGGCGGATCCTGCACGACCGGTGGACCGAAGGGAGCTGGGAGCAAGGGCTGCAGGTCCATCTCGCCGCCGGCGGACACCGCCACGACGAGGCCGCCATCGCCCGGGCCACGCACCGCCTGCTGTCCAAAGCAGCTAAGGGGCCCGGGCCCGACGACGCACCCGCTGCCTCTGCCCGTTCCCTGCCCGTGCCCCGCCACCGGCCGGCGGCACCCAAGGAGCCCTATGCCGCCGGTATGCCGCCGCTGGATCCGGAATCGGTGCGGCCCTTCCGCCGCCTCGATCGCCCCGCCGCGGAACTCTTCACATCTGGCGAGCCCGTAAAGGACAGCGGACAGAGCGTCGATGCCTTCCTCGCCTCGCTGCCCGAACTGAACCCGCCCGCAGACGGCGATAACGGCTATAACGGCCAGCAAGGAGAGGACCGTTGAAAGCCCCGGTACGTGATCCGCAGTCCCCACCCGCTCCCCCAGCCCCGCCGGCCCCCGACACTGTCGGCCTGCCGACCACCCTGCTGGGGTGGCGCACCCGCCTGCGGCAACCGTCCTCCAAGCTCCCATCCTTGGTTCCGCTGCCGCCGGAAGACCCTTCCTCCGCCAACAGCGAGGAGGAAGGGGAGAAAAGGGAGAACGATCCCCGCGTCCGCTACCATGCCGACCTCGGCCTGGTCGAGACCACCGACATCCAGCGCGGACTGCTCCTCGCACGGCGGATGCTGCGGCGAAATGGCGAACGCCGCCAACCCGGCCCGCACATCGCCATCGACAGCGACTACCGCGGCACAGGCAAACGCACGCTGCTGCACCACATCGGCATGGGCCACCAAGGGCGCCGCGAGAAACTGCACGGCATCGACGACACCCGCATCCCGGTGATCTGCATCAACGCCCCGCCCACCCCGGGCACCCCGGCCGACTGGTCCGCCGCCCTCGCCACGTTCCTGGGCTGGGACCTCTACCGCTCCGACACCGACAGCCGGCCCGTGCAGCGCATGAAGGACTTCACCGGGCCCGCCGTGCACGTGATGCGCACCAACCACGTAGAGGTGTGCCTGGTCGACGGGATCGACCGGCTGCGCACCGAGGATCTGCAGCCCACCTTCGACTTCTTCGACTACCTCGCGGACGAACTGAGCCTGACGGTCTTTTGGAGCGGCATCGGCTCCAGCGACATCCTCCGCGAAGCACGCACCGCCCGCTTCCCCGCCCTGCGCCGGACAAGCGACGCCGCACCGCTGCGCCAGCGGTCCGTACCCACCCTGTGGGTCAACCGGTTGCCACCCCGCAGCCCCGAACACCCCGACGAATGGCCCCGAACCCTGGCCAGTTTCGACGGAAGACTCCAGCTGTGCCACCACCGGCCCAACAGCCTCCTGGAGCTCGCCGAAGACCTCTACGACATCACCGACGGGCTCATGGAAAACCTCACACCGCTGCTCAGCATGGCCGCGCAGATCGCCATCCTCGACGGCACCGAGGCGATCACACCGGAGATCCTGCACGACGCAGCCCGCTACCTCAATCTGCCCGCGGCAGGCACGATGGACGAGGCGTGGTGACGCAGCGAGCGGATGCCGGGACTCACACCGACGAGTGCGCGGGCCGCTCGCACGCCGTGCCAGGGCACTCGCACACGTAGCCTCGGGCCCGCATCTGGCAGGTGCTCCTGAAATGCAGCAGGGTCCGAATCCTCGAATGGATCCGGACCCTGCTCGGCAGTAGCGGGGACAGGATTTGAACCTGCGACCTCTGGGTTATGAGCCCAGCGAGCTACCGAGCTGCTCCACCCCGCGTCGGTGAACCCAACCGTACGCCATCCCGTGAGGTCCGCAGACCACTTCCGGCCAGGGGCTATGCAGCGAAGCCGACGTTGGTGCAGTATTCGTACGCTCCGTACTGGGATCCCAGATCAGGCAGGATGTCGTCGGTCCACACTGCGTCCAGGCCGTGGTGGTCACCGGCCGCCCACGCGCCGACGATCCGGTCCCAACGGCGCACGTTCATGTGCCGGAAGGGAACGTCGCGCTGCAGCGGCCGGGCGACGTCGGACTGGTTGAGGGGGTGAATCTCCACCCTGGTGCCGCCGTTCGCGTTGAGACGCTTGAGCAGGTGCCGGGCCACGTTCTGCCGGCGCACCGTCCGGTAGGCGTCGTCGATCTTCTGCAGGCTCTTCCCCGAGGGGCGGCGCTTGCCCTCCAGCCACGCCTTCAGCGTGCGGTCGGTCACCGTCAGCCCGGCATCCCTGGCCGCCTGACGGGCATGGTCGGACCTCGTCAGATAGTTCAGGCGCGCCATCAGACCGCGCTTCGCGGTGACGGGGGTGGCGATGCCGCCGGCGAGGTCGTCGAGTTTCCGCCCGACGAGTTCGCTTCCCCTGACGCCGCTCGCGCCGAACCTTCCGAAGTCGTTGTTCCTCTCCGGCATCTACCGCTCCTCCCCCATCGTGTCGGTGCCCGCGGTGTAGAGGTCTTTGACCTTGACCTCGGTAACCCCACGGCCTTCGGGAAAGACACGGCGCCAGTCGCCGATGACGTGGAGTTCGTCGGTGCCCATCGCGCGGACGACCGGGAGGCCTTCGTCGTGGGCTTTGAGCGCCTTCATCCAGAGGTTGGCGAAGGCCTGGGAGCGGATGATGTGCATCCAGTCCGGACGGTACAGCTCCCGGTTGTAGTTCGACTCCCCCATGGTGGAAACGAACTTCGCGTACATCGCCTTCACGTACTCCAGGGTGACCGCGTCGCCGTCGGCGATGGCGGTGTCGCGGGCGTCCTTGAGCGTGATGCGGAACTTCTCCAGCAGGTTCTCCGTCGCCCCCGAAGTGTAGGACTCGTGGACTTCCGGCGCCTCGCACAGCCCGTACTTCGGGCCTGACAGGCGCAGCAGGAGCCGGAGGGTGGGTTCGGTGACCCATAGGGGTCCGGGTTCGTCGCGCTCGCCGATCGGGTTTGGCAGCACGGCGCCGTGCTCCCAGGCGGGTGGGGTGATCAGGTGGACTCCGGCACGGCGGCGGTCATGCGGCATGCCGGTGGTGTGCTCGAGCTGCCCGAGCGGCAGATGAGTCTTGAGGGCAGACAGATAGGCGCCGTTGATGTCCAGTGCCGTCACCTCATGAACACCGGGCGGCAGCTCAGCGCGGGTCCACTTGGGGCGGGCCTCCCAGATCTGGTCCGCACCCCGGGAGGTCTGCTTCTTCAGGATGTCGGGAATCCAGGGGTGGGCAATCACGTCGTACCGGGCGCCCTTGCGGGTCTCGTCCAGCAAGCGCATCGCGTCCGGGATCGCCTTCTTCAACAGCGCCGCGGTGGCCGCTTCCACGTCGCCCTGGTACTCGGCGAGCGCTCCCTCAACCGCCGCATGAATCAAGCCCACCGGGCCTGACGGCTCCTGGAACGCCCGGCGGGCCGGGCCCTTGGCCCGCTCCGACAGCTTCGAGGCCGGAGCGGGCCGGCCGGCTACCGGGGCCGGCTGCGCCTCGACTGTGCCGCCCTGGCATCCGGCCGGGTCCAGGTGCTGGGCGAAGCCCTCCACCCGCTGTCCGGCCGGACGCCCGCACAGCACACACGGCTCCGGCGCGGTGAGTACCTCCACTTCGTCCCCGCCTTCGAACTCGGAGGAAGCGGGCCCGGCCGCAGCGGCAGCATCCGCTGCGACCGGCTCGGCCACAGCGGACTCCACCGCCAGCTCGGGTTCGGGCGTGGTGTCGGTGGTGAGCTTGGCGCTCAACCCGTCCAGGAGGTAGGCGTACTTGACGCGCACCTCACCGACCGGATCCCGGCCGGCTTCCCAGGCGCTGACCGTGGACGGGCTCACCCCGAGGGCGCGGGCTACCTGCGCCTTGGACAGCTGAGCCTGCTCGCGCAAGGCGCGGCGGGCCTCGGGGTCCGGGAGGTCGGTCTGCGGGCCGACGGAGGCGAGGAGCGAGTCGATCGCGTCGAAGTCACTCACCGGAACACTCCCTTCAGATGTAGGTGACGGGGTTGCGGGACAGGTGCGGGCTCTTGGTGGCACGGCCGACACGGTCGTCGCCGCGCAGCAACTCCCCCTGGAGGGCGTAGCGGTCGCCGTGCTTGGAAATCCCGGTGATCTTCGCGACGGCGAGGACAGTGCCCCCGGCGTTGATGATCTGCACCTCGTCCTGGGCGAGAGCACGGTCGGCATTGAACTTCCAGATACCGCGACCGACCTCCCATGCCTCGTCCTCACTCATGCCGGGCCGCCATCCGATGGTCGACCGCCCGAGCATGTCATCGGGGTCCGCCTCACGCTCGGGACCGATCTGGATCTGCAACACCCGCCCACCTCCCAGAACCTGAACTCTTCAACTTGTTCCAAAGTTACCACCCAAACATGTAACTTTACAACAAGTTAAAAAGTATTCACCTTGCCTGACCTCAGCACGACTTCACCGCTCCGACCCTCGACACAAAGGAGACCCACTCCATGACCAAGGCGTACGGCGAAGCACCGCGCGGCATCCACACCGACACCTGCTCCACCTGCTGCGCGACCGGCACGGAGCTGACCCACATCCGGTTCACCGACGACTGGGACACCCGCCGCTGCAGAGAGTGCGGCGGCCAGAGCAAGCTCGGAATCCTGGTGCATGCCCGGCCCGGCGAAGTAACGCACCCCGGCGCCAACTGATCCCCCCGCGCCGGCCTTCGGGCCTCCGCCCGCCGCCAGCCCGACGGCAGGCAGAGGCCTTGCGCACGCTTCCAACTCGGAGCCCGGAGCCCCCGGGCGCTCCGGGCCCGGCGGCCTGCCCCCAGCCCGCTTCCCGCGCCCTGCGCACGAACTCCCGCCCTCCCCGCGAGCGCTCAGCCTGCGCCGCCCGCCGGCCGCCACGGACACCTCCGAGCGCAGCCAGTCCGGCTCAACCTCCACCCAGCCCGGATTCTCACTCTAGATGCCGCCTTCTCAACCAAGTTGCCGCCTTGCAGGTCAAGCGCTATTGAACGTCCGCCTCAGCCTCTCTCAGCTACCTGTATCTACACAGGTCAGGCCGATAACACAGCTTCACCATGAACGAGAACGCACACGTGGCTACGCAGGACGATGCTCGGAAGATCGCCAACCATGAATGGGGGATGGGGCTGTGACCCCGGCGGGCCCAACCCGGTGATGAACTCACCTGGGTAGGGCCCGCGCTCGCTCAATCCGTCCGTCGTCCGACGCGCCGCGCGAGAGCCGGATCGTCCCGTCATCCCGTGGCTCGAAAGCGATGTCCAGCACGGCACCCCCGTCCCCACGCGTCGAAGCCGTCGGCAGGTGCTCCTGAGCGAAGACAGCTTCGCTTCTCAGTACCAAGAACAGAGCATCACAAATCACCGACTGTGACATGGCTTCTCACCAGCATCGAGGAATTGCAGATCGAGCTGTGGACCGGGCTGGAAAGCCTTCAACCGCGGGAGCGCAGTATGCGGCGCATCCGGTCGGCCCGGTCCAGGAGGTTCGTGCGGACGACCGGGATAGCCTGTGCCGCCAGGTCTTCCGCTCGTTCCACGAAAGTCAGGTCGATACCGAACAGCGGAAAGAGGCTTTTGGTGTAGGTCCTCGCCGGCACGGTTCCGCTGTGGTGGATGGTTTGCACGAGGTCGAGGTAGGCCTCCGTGTGGGGCCTGAGCAAGTCGTCCTGGCCGGCGCTCCAGAACAGTGCCGCAACTGAGTGGACCGAAGCGATAGGTACCGCGCGGTCCGTCACCAGCGTCTGCCACACCGCTTTCTTCTCGGCCGCGTCCGGGGTCGCAGCGCTGACCTGGAGCCTGCTGACCCACGCATCGGGATCCGGGTCGCGGTCGAGCAGAGCCTGTGCCTCGGTAGCGGTCGGGCTTCCGAGCTGAGCCTTGCGAACCAATGCTCGCCACTGCAGATCGATGTCCTCCCCGGCCTCGGTCTGGAGCCACGCAACCTCCTCCACCTCGGCCGCAGTGCGAGCGAAGCCACGCAACACCGCTTTACGGAAGGCGCCGACGCCGGAGAGGCTGCGGCACGCCGCAGCCACTGCTCGCAGCAACTCGTCCCGCTCCGACTCCGGGCTCCACAGATCTGCCGCCTCGACAGCCAGGTTGAGATACGGCTCGACCACCGACGCGGACGTCTCGACAGCCAGCACTCCGGTCAGGCACAGCACAGCTTCGGCGGCTGTCGCTTCGCCGTTGATCAGCATGTCCCAGGCCGTGGTGACGGCGACACCCCGCGCGGTCGCCGTGGGCAGACGAGCGGCGTTACGGAAGAACGCGTCTCTGGTCGTGGCGTCAGGTCTCATCGAGGCGAAGGTCAGGTCTTCATCATTGACCAGATACAAGTCGGCTCCCGCGGGTAGGTCGAGCTGGGTCCGTTCACCCGCTACCTCGACTTCGACGAGTGCCATCCGCTCAAGGCGGTCCCCGGAACGCTCGTAGGCGCCGACGGCAAGCACATGCGGGCGCGGCCGGCCACCCGGACCCTGAGCGACCAGGGCAAACCCATCTCCGTCGTGGTCAAGAGTCAGCCGGTCGGTGCCCGCTGTTTCCAACCATCCCGCGCGCCACTGGTCCAGGTCGCGTCCGCTGGCGTCGGCGACCGCGTCGATCAGGTCATGCAGCGTGGTGTTGCCCCAGGCATGCGTGGCGAAGTAGTTGGTCAGACCCGCGGAGAAGTTGGCCTCGCCGACGTACCTCATCAGCTGGTGCAGTACGGATGCACCCTTGGGGTAGGTGATGGCGTCGAAGGTCGCTGCGGCCTCGGAGACGTCGCGGACCTGCTGGCGGATCGGGTGCGACGTCGGTCCCTGGTCCATGAAATAGGCTCTGAGTTTCTCGCCGGCCAGATGAGCCGTCCAGGCGTCGGTGTACGACGTCACGCTCACCGCGGCCCAATTACTTGCGAACTCCGCGAACGCCTCGTTCAGCCACAGGTCGTCCCACCAACGCATGGTGACGATGTTGCCGAACCACATGTGCGCGAGCTCGTGCAACAGGTACCGCGAGAAGATGTCCCACTCCGCCCTGGTCGGCGTACTCCTGCGCAGGAACCAGTCCATCCAGGTGACGCAGCCGAAGTTCTCCAACGCGCCGGGGAACTCGGGCGTGAAGACCTGGTCGTACTTATGCTGCGGAAACGGCATGCCGAACTTGCCTGCAAAGAACTCGAGCCCCTGGGTGGTCAAGGTGAACAGCTCATCGGCGTCCCGGTCCAGGATCGAAGCCAGCGACTGCCGGGCGAAGAGCCCGAGATCATGACCAGCTCCGCTCCGACGCAATTCGTAGTACGGGCCCGCATTGATCACCGTGTTGTACGCCGCCAGCGGCGGCGTCGGCGGGAAGGTCCAGCGTCGCACGGAGCCGAGGTCTTCGATCTGCGGGTCACCGCTGTTGCTCAGCACCCGCCAGCCGGCAGGAGCGGTCACGGTGAACGCCCACGGCGCCTTGAGGTCCGGCTGATCGAAGCAGGCCAACACGTACCGTGCGTAGTCGGGAGCGAAGTCGGTGTAGACATACGTCTCGCCGTCGGCGGGGTCGACCGCCTTGTGCACGCCCTGGACATCGGCCGAGCACTCCGTCACCGAGACCACCGTGAGGACGTTGCGCTCGGCAAGATCGGTCAGCGCGATCCGGCCCTCAATAGCCGACCGCAGTACGACCCCGTTGAGCGTGGCGCTCTCAACCGCCGCCGCACAATCGACAAAGGTCTCAGCCCCGGGCCGGTGACACGTAAAAGTGATCGTCGATTCGCACCGAACCCGCGAACCGGTCATCAACTCCGAAAGATCGACGGCCACGTCATACCGCTCGACCGTCAGCAGCCTCGCGCGCCCCTCGGCCTCGGTTTGAGTCAGACTCTTTCCGCTCATCGCTTTCCCTCTCAGAGATCCGTTCATTCGCTGCGAACCACCCGCTCAGCAGCAAGAAGCTCGTGTGTCCATCGCGTCGCCTATCGGCTGATTGGCGGCCTACTCCCAGATTTGGAGGACAGAGCACCCGAAGACGATAAATGATCACCTTCCTGCTACATTGAGCAGTTCCTGCTCATCTCCACTGTGGAACCTGGCGATCACCCGATTGAGAAATAGGGTGCCCCGTCGCCTGCCATACGCTCGTCTGGCATGGCGCGCCGGTTTAGCCATAATGCCGATGTGAGTACCGAGGCTGCACCGGGGTTCACCTGGCGTCCGATCGATCGATCGGACCTGCCCGCTTGGCTGCGCCTGCGTCAGGCAATCGAGGCGGTGGACAACGACGGAAGGCCCCCATCCGAGGCGGAGCTGGCGCAGCGCTTCACAGACTCCTACGTCGACATGGCGCGCGGCAGCATGGCCGCATGGGATGGTGATCGTATGGTGGGCCACCACTGGATGAAAGCGCGGACCTCGGCAGAGCCCTTTCACGACTTCTGGCAGCTGGGCGGTGTGGACCCGGAGTACCGGGGCCTGGGCATCGGCACTCGCCTGCTCGACTGGGCGGAGCAGGCGGCCTCGCTTCTGCACAAAGAGCGCTTCCCCAGCGCGCCGCTGGCATTGATGGACAGCTGCGCAATGGACAACGCAACGGCCGTCCAGTTGTTCCGGACACGCGGCTACGAGCAGGTCTGCTGGACGCATCACATGGTCATGCCCGAGCTGCGCACCACACTCGCCGCGATGCCGGCGTCCCCGGCACCGGCGGGCGTGGCGTTTCACGCGGTCAACCCGGAGCACTCGGAGGACGCGCGTGCTGTCCGCAACGACTCCTTCCGGGACCACTTCGGCAGCACGCCCGCCACGGAAGAGACCTGGGCGCAGTTCACCAGCGGCCCGGCACTCCGCGCTGCCAACAGCTTCATCGCCTACGAGCGCGGCGAGCCGCTGGCGATCGTGCTGTGCGAGGAGTTCGAAGCGCACCAGAAGATCACCGGACGGCGAGACCTGTACGTTTCCGTCGTCGGCACCGTCCGCGCGGACCGCGGCCGGGGTATCGCCTCCGCCCTGCTCGCGCACACGCTCCGCGTGGCAGATGAGGACGGCTACGACACCACCTCCCTCGAAGTCGACGCGGACTCCCCAACAGGCGCACTCGGCCTCTACGAACGCCTCGGTTTCCAACCGGACAAGACTTACGCCCTCCAGCGAAAATTCGTGCAGGCGGTCCAGCCGGATTCTCCTCCGGCGGAGCCATCACGGCCGTGGTCGTAGGAGCATTCCCCCCCCACGCTGAACAGCCGGCCGGATGGCGTGGGAGCGGGCTGGGTGAGCGCGTGCCGGGGGACTGCTCTCCGCTGGGCTGCGAGGCTCGAATTGTCAGGCTCGCTTCTGTCCGTCACCCATACTGTCTATCGCTCCACGGCGATCGCCGCGTCCTGACGCTCCGAGTTCCGGCACCCCACAGCCTATCCGCTACAGGACGTCACAGGTCACGGGTTCTGACACAGCTTCTGAGCTTGTTCTTTAACCTGCTGCTGCGCCCTCAAGGGGTGCGTGGTGTATTGGTCGGCCGTCCGGCTTGTTGATGAAGGCGGCGTGAGACAGAGCGCTATGGAGCGAGCATGTGGGACGGCCCCTTCTACCGAGTCAGACGTGACGGATACGAGATCTGCTTCGTGCCCGGTGCCGGAGAGGACCTCGACGAGGTCTGCAATGTGGACATGTGGGTCATCCGTGATGACGGCGATCGGTGGTCTGGAACCGTGTTCACTCTCGACGAGGTGCACCGGATCATGGACCGTCAGCGGCAGGCTGGCGAACCAGAGGGCGACTACTGGTGGTGCTGGGATGGCCTCATCGTGCGCGACGCGGGTGTGCAGTCGATGCGGAAGAGGGCCTTTAGGCCGGCGCGGCACTTGATGGTCTTGCTGCCCGATAGCGGCGGTGCAGCTGGCGAGCAGGCGTGCGCTGAGCACCGCCATGCCCAGGTGGCTCCGCCCTCACCCGACCTGATGCAGCACGAGAGCGTTATCTGTACGGGACCGCCCGCCGTGCTCGACACGGGCCCGGCGCAGCGCGGCGGCGTGGGTGGCATTGACCGGGCAGAGGCGCTGTGCGCGAGCCTGGTCGATCGGGGCCGGCGAATCATCCATCGGAGTCTCGGACTCGAGGAACGCACGGCGGCTCAGCTCACGCATCGCGGCGGTCTGCCGTTCCACCGCCTCTGCGCCCCCTGGGTCCACTCGCCGCGTAGGTACGCCGGATCGGTGCGCGGCAAGCGCGCCCGGCGGAAGCCGGGAGACTTCACCGGTGCCTCCGGAGCAGGGGAGGGACGGGTACCGCCGGTGTCACCGAGAAGGGCTGCTCTGTCCGGGGCGCGGGCGCGGGGCCGACGGCCAGGACCCGGATGCTGCGTACGGCGTCGGTGCTGGCCGATGTGTTGGCCGCGGCGACGATGCGGGCGCTGATCAGCCGGAGCTGGGTGGCGTAGGCGGGTGAGTCGGGGCGCATGTCCAGTTGGCCTTGAGGTTCGGCTCGTACGGGCGAAACCCAGACCCCCGGAGGGGGTCAGCTTTTCGCGGACGGTCCGGGTGAGGGCCGCGCACCGGCGGACACCGCCGCGTCGTCGACGACGGCCTGGGGGATCTCCGCAGGCGTCTGGCCGGGAGGTACCGGATCGCCTTCGCTCCCGCCGCCGAACAGGCACTGGGCAAGCTCGCCTCCCCAAGGACTTCAAGGCCGCGCTGAGCGGCACTCTCGGTGCCGATCCCTACGGTCACGGCTCCACACCGGTGGGCGGTGATGAAGACCGGCGCGAGGCGGCCGTCTCTCAGGCGATCGTCTGGTACATGGTCTCGGCCAGGATCCTGACCATCACCGTCGTCCGGCTCATCCCCGAACCGTAGAGGCATTGCCCCTCGTCCATCAGCACACCGCCCCTTCCACAGCGGCCAGTTCAACAATCCAATGCCGGGCGTGGAAAGGCTCCGGAACTGTGCGCTCCGGGGCCGGGGGACTCGCCGAGCATTGGTGCGGGTCTGGGGGGTCTTTGGGAACGCCGGGCACAGCTTGATTCCCGGCCTCACTCGAAGCCGCGCGCCGGGTTACACCGTCGTCGCGGACTGACGGCGCTTGGCACGTTCAACCTGCCGTAGCAGCAGATCGGCGAACTGGATGATCTCAGCCGCCTCAATAGGGTCGTCGAAGTCGACGGTGCGGTGACTGGCTGGATTCTTGTACGCGCCCATGGCGCCAGCGAACAGCGCGGATGCGGCCTCTTGTTCGCCGCCTTCGGCTCCGGCGTCGGCGAGCGGGCCGCCGGCCTTCCCGTTCTGGTGTGGCTGGAACGCCTTGCGCATCAGCGGCACACCGACCAGGGAGTTGTCGAGCCCGGATGCGTCCCGGACGGCGACCTCGACCGCCTTCATCGCGGCAAAGCATGCCGTCTCATAGTCACCCAGGTCGAAGTTGGTGCGCACCGTATCTTCCAGGGCCGGGTGGAGCGGGCCGGATAGCCGTTCGCAGGCTTCGAACCGCGTTATGCCCTGCAGGTCCTTCGCCAAGTCCCTGCCGTCACGGGAGAGCCGGAGGAAGGCTTCGGACTGGCTGGGCGCCCGGGCCAGCAGCGCGTGCGCCTCCAGCCAGGCCCAAGCATCGGACAGGCGGTTCACGAGAACCTCCACGTCCGGCTCGCCCTGGAACGCCTGCCGTGCGCCGCCCATCGTCGGTTTGTACTGCAGATAGCCGGTCCCGCTCGCGAGGTGCTGCAGGAGAAGGAGCGCGATGTCCCGGGTGGGCAACCGCCGGATCTGTTCTGCCGGAACCGGCGGCACGTACGTAAAGGTCATAGGTGCACGCTACGGTGCCACACGGACACCCGGAGTTGCATTCCTACCTTCGCGCGGTTCGTCGCTTCCCGAGCGGCTGCCCCCGCAGCTGCTCCAGCCGTACCGTCAGTAGGCACTCCGCCGTACGCTCCCGGGCCGGGTCCACGCCGGACTTCTCGCCGTCGCTCATGCCTCCTGCGAGGTGATGTGCCCGAGGACCGGGTGTTACGTGACAGGCGTTTACCCGTATACCTGCCGGTCACAGCGCTAGTCGTCGGACTCGAAACCTGACGCCTTTTGAGCTCCGCATCGGTGTTCAGCCGTTGCCGGGCGGCATGGGCGGGCGCGGCATGCGGTGGCGTTCGTATCTGGGGACGGGTCGGCTGGGGCGGATGGCCACGGTGGGCGGTCCTGTCTGCTGGCGCCGTGCTTGGCCTTGGCAGAACAGGCACTGGGGTCCGCCGGGGGCGGCTGGGTCGATGGGAGCTCCGGGGTGCTGGATGCATCCCGAGCTGTTGCGGGGGCGGGAGAGTTCCCGGGCGATGACGAAGGCCGCGTGCGTGAGGTCGGCCAGGTGTACGAAGGTCTCGTCCTCGGACCGGTAGTTGATCTCCGCTGCCAGTTCGTTGATCTGCTGCATGGTCTGCGCGAGGACGGTGTCGTCGTAGGGCGGGTCCGGGACAGTCCAGTTGTGGCGGGGGGCCTGGGGCGCCGCTTTCACGTCCGGTCGGCCGGTGCGGCGGTGGCTGTTGCACAGTAAGGGCTGTCCCGTAATCGAACCACGTTCGGCGTAGGGTCTGCGAGACGGCGCGGTCGTGGCCGTCTCGCAGACACAAGGAGGACCTCGTTGAATCAGAGCCCCATCTGCTGCTTCTGCTACCAAGGCATCGATCTCGATCAGGACAAGGCAGCGACCGAGGTCAGATTCGGCGCGATTGACCCGGCACGAGGCGGTGGCGTGCGGCAGAAGGCCTACACGCACTCAAGCTGTCTTCGCCAGCGAGTCCACCGGAGCATCGATCTCTGGTGGGAGTTCTGAGGCTGGGCGCATCCCGAGCTGCCGATCGCGGATGAAATGACCTTTCGGTGCCTCATGTGATTACAGCGTCGGAGCCGTCGTGCATAGGTCCGTTCACGGGGCTGAGCCCGCGCTCCTTCGGCAAGCTGATCACGATGCTGCGCCGGGAGGGGGCTGACACGCCCCGTCCAGGGCGGCCGTGGTCGCTTCCGCTGGAGGACCGGGTTCTGCTGGTGGCCGCCTACTGGCGCACCAACCTGACGCTGCGGCAACTGGCCCCGCTGTTTGGCGTCTCGAAGTCCGCGGCCGACCGGATCATCGACCATACCGGCCCGATCCTCGCACTCAAGCAGCGGCAACGATTCCGCAAGGACGCCGTGCTCATCGCCGACGGCACTCTGGTACCCACCCGCGACCACAGCATCGCCGAGCAGTCCAAGAACTACCGCTACTCCACCAACCACCAGGTCGTCATCGACGCCGACACGCGCCTGGTCGTCGTGGTCGGTCGGCCCCTGCCGGGCAACCGCAACGACTGCAAGGCATGGTCCGAGTCCGGGGCGAAGGCCGCCGTCGGGCGGACGACGACAATCGCTGACGGCAGCTACCCGGGCACCGGCCTGCTCATCCCGCATCGACGCCCCGCCGGCGGAGAATTGTGCGACTGGAAGAAGGAGCAAAACCGCTCCCACAAGAAGGTCCGGGCCCGCGTAGAGCATGTCTTCGCCCGAATGAAGAGCTGGAAGATCCTGCGCGACTGCCGCCTCAAGGGCGACGGCGTCCACCACGCCATGCTCGGCATCGCCCGCCTGCACAACCTCCTCCAGGCCACGTAACACAGGCCACCCCGCCCCACGGCGCACTCCGCCACAGCCGAAGATCAATTACGGGACAACCCTTAGCGTGGGCGACAACGGATTCGTGATCGGAGCAAATCCCGTATGACCTTCGACGAACTGCGGCACGTGCTCGTGCGGGCCCGGGATGAGCCGTCACCGCTGTACGAGCCGGAGGATCCCGGGGCCTTCGAGGACCTCGGCGCCTTCACCCGAAACATCCCGCTGGACGATTCCCAGCTGGACCTCCCGGCAGATCTGGCGGACGCGCTGCGAGCCTGGTCGCTGACCCACCCATCGGGGGGTTTCGCCTCCCGGCCGGACCTGCGCAAGTACGTCAAGCAGGGTCTGGCGGCCGCCCAGCGACTGGCCAGGCATCTCGGGCCGTCATGGACGGTGCGCTACTGGGACGAGGGCCACAAGACGACGAAGTGGCTCTGCTGGGGGTGCGATCGCCTCCACTGGGAGCGCGACCCCCACGGCACGCCCCCGCACCCGCTCGACATTACGGTCGAGGGCGAGTATGGGTTCGGTCCGCTGCGCTCGGACGGATTCGGGGACTTCTTTCCGGATGATCCCGCAGCCGCCCTGACCCTGTCCGACGAGCTCGTCGCCGCTCTGTACAGGTGGGCGGAGAGCATCAACACCACTCTGAACCTGGACGTGCGGGACCGGGAGGACGGCAAGTACGACGCCGAGTGGCAACGGCTGTTCCGCGAGGGAACTGACCTGGCGGAACGGACCGCACACGAACTCGGCCCCGCCCGGACAGTGACCTACAAAGGACTGGCACATGGCGGCCTGGACGCGCTGACGTCGGTCACCTGGCAAGGGGACAGGGAGTTGTAAACAGATGAAGGTGGCCGGTGGAGCGGGGAGAAGACCGCGTACCTCCGCTCCACCGACCACCTGGACCAGACCGCCGACCGATGCCTCTGCCGGATCTGCCGCTACCGCTCACGCGTCCCCGAACCAGCTCGCCAGGACTTGTTTATGGGATCTCGCCGGGATTGCGGGGCATGGCACGCATGCTCTCCCCCGTAGCCCTTCGTGCGCGGGAGGGTGCCCCGCCGTTGTCGCCGGTCGGCACGGCTCCGCCATGCCTCCCTCCTGCGCCTTGCGATCGCACGCACCACGCGACATGAGCCGCTGCCGCGGCGGGCGCTCCCTGATCCGGCCAGATCCAAAAGACGCGGTCTAATGCCCTGCAGGTAACCGGCGTTACGCCGCCGTGGCCTGGACCATGGAGGCCGGATCGGCAGGTCAGGGAAAACGTGTCGCGCGGCGGCCGGCTGGCGTTAACGGTCTGAACTGGCCCCGCCTTTCCGGCCCGAACTGGCCCCACTTCGGGGCTGGCGCGGCGATTCTTCCGGCTTGACGTGGCCCCGGCTTCCGGCCTGCTCCGTCCCCGGCTTCGCCGGGGACGGCTGTGCCGGGCGACTCGCTGTGGAAGAGAATGCTGGGCATGACGACTTGAAGAGCACCGGCCGGCTGGCGCAAGGTCGGGACTTGGGACACGGTCTTCGACGGGGACCGTCGGGTCTGTGCCGACTGCGGAACGCCCGTCCGCTCGTACCAGTACCGATTCCATCCGCCCGAGTCCTCCATGTTCGAGCGGTGCATCGGACTCGCCTGGTGTTCCAGTTGCCGGATCTACTCCTGCAACATGGTGCACGTTCCGCGAAAGCGGGTCCTGGTCGACGCCCTCGCTTCGCTTCCTGGCGAACAACGGGAGAGGCTTGCACGTTCGGAAACAAGGCTGATTGAGTACCTGGACCGCCAGGCCCGAGGCAGCGCAGATTAGATGCCACCGGCCAGCTGGCCTCGGGGCTACTTCTTCGTCTGCTGCTGCCTGGCCTTGGTCTGGGCGAGGCGGTAGGACTCGGTGCCGGTCTCGATGCTGGTGCCGTTGAAGGTGAGTCGGTCAACGATGGCTGCGCAGAGCCTGGGGTCGGTGAACGTTTTGGTCCAGCCTCCGAACGATTCGTTCGAGGCGATGGCCACGCTGTTCGTCTCCTCCCGCTCGGTCAAAACCTGGAACAGCATCTCGGCTCCGCGGCGGTCGAGCTCGAGGTAGCCCAGTTCGTCGATGCAGAGCAGGTCGACGCGCCCGTAGCGGGCGATGGTCTTGGTCAGCTGTTTCTCGTCGGCGGCTTCGACGAGTTCGTTGACGAGCTTTGCGGCGAGCGCGTAGCGGACCCGGAAGCCGGCCATCGCTGCGGCGGAGCCGAGGCCGATCAGCAGATGGGACTTGCCGGTGCCGGAGTCACCGATCAAGCAGAGCGGCTCGCCCTTCTTGACCCATTCGCAGGTGGCGAGGTTGTTGATCAGGGCCGGGGTGACGTTCCGGTTGGCTGTGTAGTCGAAGTCCGAGAGCCACTTCGGGCGTGGGAAGCCAGCTGCGCGGATGCGGCGCTCGGACCGGCGGCGGTCCCGGTCCTCGCACTCGGCCATCAGCAGCTCGGCGAGGAACCCGCGGTAGGACAGGTGCTCGCGCTCGGCGCGGGCGACGGTGTCGGTGAACTGGGCCCGCATCGTCGGCAGCCGCAGGACCCGGCAGGCGGTGTCGATCGCGGCGTCGGAGGCGGGCTCGGTCAGGGTGTGGTGCGGGCCGGTAATCGGGTTTCCTTTCCAGGACGGTGCAGAAGCTGGTCCCAGCGTTCGAGGGCGAGCAGCGGCCGCTGGTCGGCGGGAAGGCGGGTGGCCCGGCGCTCGGTCAGGCTGGGCAGCGGCAGGTCCGGCGGGGCGACCGGCTCGGGCAGGACGGTGGTGGCGGTGACGGTCGGAGACCGGCCCTCGGTCTCGGCGGCCTTGCGCGCTTCCAGCGCGACCACGTCCGCGGTGCAGGCGCCGACCGCGAGCGCGGCACGGATCCCGGCGACCACGTCGCGGTGCTGCAGGTGGCGGTGCAGCAGCAGGACCTGGACCAGGGCCTTGGTGCCCTCGGACTCGCCGAGTGTGTGCTTGGCCGTGGACCAGAGTGCTTCGTGGGCGGGGGTAAAGGTGCCCTCGCGGCGAGCCTGATCGAGCGCCTCAGAGCCGGCCAGGGCGCCGGGCTTGGCCAGCAGGACTTCCAGGAAGTGGTCCAGCACCACCCGTTCGGCACCCTTGGTCGTCAGGCGGGGGTGGCGGGCGATCTCGGTGCGGCCGTGGAAGACCATGACCTCGCTCGACCGTAGGAGAACGTGGACCGTGCGGCCGATGAAGCGGACTGGAACCGAGTAGCGGCAGACCCGGACGGCGACCATGCCGTAGCGGTCGACCCGCGGGTTCAGCGCGAGGCCGGTCTCGAAGGGATCCTCGGGAAGGGGCAGTAGGAGCGGGGCTTCGCGGGCGAAGTCCTGGCCGATGGTGCGGATCCGCATCCCGATCCGCCGGTTCTCCTCGGTCTCCTCGAAGCGGGCGAAGGCGTCGTTGAGGTCGTTGAGGGAGTCAACGCGCGGGACCGGGGTCAGGTAGTTCCGGCGCCAGTAGCCCACCTGGCCTTCGACCCCTCCCTTCTCATGGGCGCCGCGAAGACCGGGCTCGCAGCAGAAAGGGGTGATCGAGAAGTGCCTGCGGAAGTCCGCCCAGCGTGGATGCTCCTCGCGGGAGCGGCTCCTGTGCACCACTCGGGAGACTGCCGGGGAGAGGTTGTCGTAGCGGATCTGACCGGCCGGGATACCGCCCAGCGTGCGGAACGCGTGGACGTGTCCGTCGAAGAACGCCTCCTGTCCGCAGGACGCGGTGATGCGGTGCACGGCCTTGCCGGAGTAGGCCAGTCTGAACGCGAACACGAAGCACTTGGTGCGTTCGCCGGCCAGGTCCACCCACGCCTCGCCGAAGTCGACCTCCGCGTCCATGCCGGGCTGGTTGTGGCGGATCATGAATCCCGCCGCCGGTGTCGCTCCTGCTGCTTCGGCGATCTCCTGCCGGCGCCGGTGCACGTAGTCCCACACCGTCGAGTAGGCGACGTCGGCGCCGGCCTCCTGCTGAAGCCGGCTCAGGATCCTTTTCACTGTGTGCCGCTGCTTCGGCGGAGCATCCAGGTCGTCGAGCAGCCACTGGTCGATCGTCTTCTTGAACGGTTCCAGCCTGGGCGAATGCCGTCGCGGCGTCCGGCGCGGCGCGGGCACGGTGGAACACACAGCGCCTCGCGCACCAGCCGTCGGTGGACCCGGTACTTGCGCGCCAACGCGCGGACCGACAGGCCCTGCTGCCACGAGTCCCGGCGGATCAGCAGGAACAGTTCTTCCTTCGAGGACGCCACCCGACATCGCCCCCTCACGGCGACCTACCGCGAGCGTCCCAGCCCCAGCTCCAAAGTGGGGCCAGCTCAAGCCGGAACAACCCCCCAACGCTCCCGCGCGCCCCGCCGGTGGGGCCAGTTCGGGCCGGAAAGGCGGGGCCAGGTCAGACCGTTAACGCCAGCGTCTGCACATCAGCGGTCCGGCGGGAGTTGCCGCCCTGAGACTCCCCATGCAGCGTCCATGGTCTCCTCCTAATTCCTGGAGCTCCCGTCCAGGCCGACGTCAGGCCATGAGGCGAGCGGCAGGGTCCTCGGGCATCGCGGCTGCTGGTTCACCACCATGTCGTACGCGCCCCGCCGGCCGGGGCGCGAGCAATGCGCAGCGACAGGCTGTCGCCTGCCGGAAACGTCTCCGAGTACATGACGGGCTGACTCCATCCTGCGCTGGGCCGTCCGCATTGAAGCGCAGGTTCATCGGCACGTATCCAAGCCTCGTCGTTGAAGTTGAGCAGGGTGTGGAGGTAGCGGCGAGGGCCGGTCTGCTCCAAGATGCCCAGCGGCAGGGGCAAACGCCCGGTGCAGCGGTTCGGCGGCCCCCTCGTGCATCAGCGCACGCCACTCCCGGCCGAAGACCGCGTACGCGATTTCCCGACCCCCGCGCTGCCGCTCTCCAGCGCCTGGAGCGTGGAGCCTCGGAATCCCGTCAGTAACCATATCCGGCACCACTCTGGTCACACCCAGGAAGCCGATGCGAAAGATGAGACTGCCCAGCCTGTCCGGGGCCCAAGGGCCCCGGACGGTGGATGTCGTCGTCGAGAACCACCTACTTCTGCCGCAGGACGGTTCGCCAGCCCGGCATCGCCACCCCTGATGCCTCGGATCCCCGATTCCCCAAAAGGACCCGCTTCGGAGCATGTTGGCCGTATTCTGTGCGTCTGCCGGGATGCCAGGGGGGTGCTCGGCCTGAACACGAGGACATACATGCGTCACACCCGCACGCTTGCCGCCGCTGCTGTCGCGGCGGCGTTCGCCGGCACTATCCTGCTGCCCACCCAGGCGCAGGCCGCTGGCTCGGTCCACCTGTACAAGATTGTCTACGACAGCCCGGGCACGGACACTCGTGCCAACGCCAGCATCAACGGCGAGTACGTCCAGATCCGCAACACAACCTCGAAGGCTGTCAGCCTGAAGGGCTGGACGCTCGTCGACGTGGCCAACCACAAATACGTCTTCAGCACGTACACCCTCGGCGCGGGCAAGTCGGTAGTGGTGCGCACCGGGAAGGGCACGAACACAACTGCGACCCGCTACCAGGGCCGGGCCGCCTACGTGTGGAACAACGACAAGGACACAGCGACACTGAAGAGGTCAACGGGCACGACAGCCGACACGTGCTCATACAACTCAACCAAGGTCGACTACAAGATGTGCTGACGCCCACCGCGTAACATACGCCCGCCCCGATTCTCACAGGGCGGGCGTTCGTGTATCCGGATGCCACCGGCCCGGCCTCCACCAGCCTGGACATCTCGGGGCTTCACGGAGGTCTGCCATGCCCTGACCCACTTGGAACGGTTGCCATCTCTTTCAGCCAACGGCACCATCCCCATCAGGGTTTTGCCAGCGACCGAGAGCCCTCGCGACTCGTCGGTCACAGCCTCCGGCGCCTCGCCGCCGGATCGGCCTTTATGCCCAACTCCAAGTCAGGCGGTGCTCCGGCCCGGGACTTTCAGTCGGAGATCTCTGACCACACAGTCGCCTGCGCCGTAACACCAGTGCTGAAACTGTTGCTCGTTGAGGTGACGGTCAGGACAGCGATGCGTCCGGCCTGTGTCTTGAGGCAGACTACCTTGCCCTGCCGAACCTCGACTCTCCAGACACCCTGAGTGGAGATCAGGTCAAAACACTCCTGCCTGGTCGGCATTCTCTGCTCCGGCCACAACGCCAGGTTGATGTCCGAGCCGGTGTCCGAGGAGATCCTCGGCGGATTGATGAGACCCAGATGGACATCTGCCGAATAGCGGTCGAGCTTCGGCGGTTTCTCGTCCAGCATGGGCCCGGATTCCGCGATGCGTACAGGGCCTGTGTACTGAACGTCGTTCGAGGTGTCGGGCAACGATGCCGATGGTGCCGGGATCTCCGTCGAGGGCGAGGCGCTGTCCTGCTCCCCCGCAATCGCAGACGCAGACGAGGACGAGGACACGGCATCAACAGGAGCATTGTCGTCTGATGATGACGGCCACGCAGTGACTACCGCTGTCGCCGCTATGCCCAAGACAGGTACCAGCACCCCGACCACCCACCATGCCCACTTCGGCTGCCGGTGTTCTGATGAGCCCTCATTGGAAGGCGTCGGCGGGGTGGTGCTGTCCTGAACGTCGTCGGAATCGGCACTCAACTGGGTTCCACCTGTTATGGGGCCTACCACCTGACCAGGCTGACACCATACAGACACGAACCGCGGTTCCGCCACATGGCCTACCGCCTCGGCCGCGAAACTCCCACCCCCCCTTCGCTGCCTGACCCCGCACGAGGGGTCGCCACCGCCAACGTGGACGCCAACGGCAAACGGACCGACGCCGTCCACGACGGACTCGGTTGGTGCCGGAACGGTAACTGGCGGGAACATGACCGACAGGGACTGAAGAGAGTCCGGGGAGAGTCAAAGATGACAAGCGGTGTACACGGTCGCGATGCCTATGCCGAACCCGGCGGCGAGCTGAGCGTAGGTGTCCCCGCACCGGACAGCAGGGCCTGGCGGCCTGCGGGCAGGCGCCGCCACCGCGTCCCGATCTCCCTCTGCCGTGCGGCGAGCTGCCTGCTCAGATACCGCAAGACGGCTGGACAGATCGATAGACGCGGGGCGGACAAGCACACGAAGCTTCTGGCGGCATGGGTGATCTTGGTCGAGAACCCGTCTACCAGGAGCTTCGTCGTTCCGCACAGGCCGTTGCCTGCCCCAACGGACGCGGGGCAGTTCGAGCGTGAGGTAGCCGGTCTTCACCGCGACACCGAACTCAGCGGCGACGGTTCGCCCTGGAGACGGCGGACCATCCCATCAGCGCCAACCTCAACAGGATGGTACGGGTTCGCTTTCCCACCGAGCGGGGACGGTGGTGGCGACGACCGCTCCCTCCGGCCGTTCGGGGTTCGGCTGGGCCGCGTGCTGGCTGTGGGCCGCCGCCCAGGTCTCTTGCCTGGCGATCGCCAGTGCGGCGGACAGGTCGAGGGCCAGGACGGTGATGCCCGGCAGCGCGGCCAGGTGTGCGGTGGCGGACTCGCGGCACCGCCGCTGCTCGCGCGCCGGTCCGGGGCGGCGGCCGACGTGAGGGAGTGGGAACGCGGAACGCCCGGCCGGAGAAATCCGGCCGGGCGTTTGGCTGTCCGGCCCCTGCTCAGGCCCCCGCGCCGTCCTTGGTCAGGTAGTACGTGTCGCGGACATCAGGGTCCGAGGTGAGGAAGAAGAGACGCAGCTTCCCATTCTTCTCCTTGGTGACCCCGAGGGCCCACGTAGCGCGGGCCGGCGGTGGCGCGGTCCGCGAGGCGGCGTCCATGGGGTCGGGGGAGGCCGCTGTGTCCGGCGTGCCGACGGGAGGGGTGGCGTCCGCCCCGTCCACCGACGTGGCTGCGTTGGCCGCGGGCGCGGCCTCCAGCCGGATCACCGACCCGTTCCCCACGGTGTTGCCTCCGCGATATGCACCTGGTTCCTGCATGCTCCAGGTGCCGGTACCCGTCATCCGCCAGCCGTCGTCGAAGGCGAACTCCTGACCGTCGAGCTTCGTCGTCTCCGCCTTCGCCCCGGGTTTCAGTGTCAGGGAGCTGCCCTCCCACCCGTGCCAGGTGCCGTAGAGCTCCTCCGCGGTCACGGCGACGGGCGGGGGCGGGGGGTCGGTCCGGCTGTCGACGCAGGACGAGATCAGCGGCGCCACCGCGAGCGCCAGCGCGGCGGAGACCAGGCGCCGGGTGGTTCCGGCGGCGGTCGGCCGGCTCACCGGCCCGGCCTCGGCATCGGGATGGACTCCGTCCAGTTGAACGTCATCTTCAAATCCTTCTGTCCACCGGGGAAGACCCAGCGTGCGGCGTCCGACATGGCCGAGGCGTTCGGGTCCTTCTCGCCGCCTTCGTACCCCTGCTTCGACACCCCGCGGGTGAGCGATTCGACGGTCATCGACTGCGTGATCTCGAACTGCACTGTTCCCCGGCGGTTGAGCGTCTTGTATCCGGTCACGGTGGCCTTCAGATTGAAGGAGCCGAGAGCCGCCCGGGTCGCTCCCTCCGCCGTGGCGGGGTCGTCGTCCCCCATGAGCTGCATCAAGGCGTCGGACACCTCGCCGGCCATCATCCCCTTGAGGGGCAGGTCGTTCATGGAAGCGCCGTAGGCCGTCTTGTAGTCCAGTCCCTTGATGGTTTCTCCCACCTTGGTTCCCGGCCGGTGCGACAGGTAGGACCGCACCATCTGGAGCCAGATGTGCCGTTTGACGTCCTGCGTCATCTTGTCGCTCTCGTCGAAGTGGTAGGCGGCTGGGGTGGCGCCCATGAATCACAGGGAGACGAGCTGGGTGGCGTTGGGGTTGAGGAAGAGCTCGGGGTTCAGGCGCAGTCCGAGGCGGTAGGCCGCCGTGGCCCGGTTGCCCAACTCGTTCTGCCGACTATTGCTATTGCTGGACTTGGTGCCGCTGCCCTTCTTGCTCCCCGTGCTCGACGCCGTACCGCCCGGCTCCTTCTGCATGCGTCGCTCCCACCGTCCTGCAGAGCTCCCGGACCTTGTGTCTGGCCTGTCCGACAGCATGCCGGAGAAGGGCCAGGGCCGCGGCGGGCGGGCCGGGGAGTCACCTGCCGTGCGCAGGGCTTGCGCTGAACCACGCGACGAGAGCGGAAGGGATCAGGCCACGGCCCCGATTCCGCGGGGCGAACCTGCCTCGTGATGGATCGGCGTGTGCGCCCCGGTCAGCGCCACCCCGCAGGTTCGCCACGATCTCCTAGACGATGGACAGCGCCACCTCTTACGGGGTGCGTGCTCCCAGGTCAAGGCCGATGGGTGAGTGCAGCCGGGTCAACTCCAGCTCCGTGATGCCGACTTCGAGCAGCTGCTCGTTGCGGTCCAGATGAGTGCGGCGCGAGCCCATCGCGCCGACGTAGGCGACCGGGAGACGCAGCGCGAGCCGAAGGAGCGGGACGTCGAACTTGGCGTCGTGCGTCAGGACGCACAGCACGGTGCGGCCGTCGACGGAGGTGCCCTCCAGGTACCGGTGCGGCCATTCGACGACGATCTCGTCGGCCTCCGAGAAGCGGTCGGCTGTCGCGAAGACGGGGCGCGCGTCGCACACGGTGACGTGGTAGCCGAGGAACTTGGCGCACCGCACAAGGGCGGACGCGAAGTCCATCGCGCCGAAGACGTTCATCCGGGGGGGCAGTGGCCAAGGATTCGACGAGCAGCGTGAGCGGTGCTCCGCAGCGCGATCCCTGCTCGCCGATGGCCAGGGTGGCGGTGCGACCGACGTCGAGATAAGCGAGTGTCTCGGCAGCGACCGTGCGGTCGAGTTCGGGGTGAGCGCCGAAGCCGCCCTCGTACGAGCCGTCGGGGCGCACGAGCAGCGCCCGGCGGAGCAGTTCGGCGGGTCCCTTCACGATCCGCGCGAGCGCCGCCGCCTCCCCCACGGCGGTGGTGGCCAGCGCGGCCGCGAGCACGCCGCGTACGGCTTCATCCGAGGCGCGTACCGGCGTGATGAGGATGTCGATGATGCCGTTGCAGGTCAGTCCCACGGCGAAGGCGTCGTCGTCGCTGTATCCGAAGCGTTCGAGGTCCGACTCCCCGTCCTCGAGCGGGTGTGTCTTGATCTTTGGGTAAGCGCTGGAACTGGGTCCACGTCCTCGCCGACGCCTACGTCCGCATCCTCGGCCGCCCCGCCGCCGTTGACGGAGAGGTGTTCGTCATCACCTATGACCAGCGGCCTACCGCTGTGGAGATGCAACGTGCCGCCACCCGCTCCGCCGATTACACCGGCGAGATAACCCTGGAGACCGCCCAGGCGGGGGCATGATGCAGATGGTCACCGACCAGCACGAATTGGTCACCAGCACCAAGGCCCAACACCACCTTGGCTGGCGCTTCCGCCACCTCTCCTTCACCGACACCCCCGACCAGTACGACCGCGCCCGTAAAGCGGCGCAGCCGACCACCTGACCTGGGAGCTGCGGAGGGCGGAGGGCGGAGGGCGGACACGACTGTGCTGCCTCGACAACCATCTACGACAACGAGGCCCCCATCGGGCGGGGCAAGGATCCCGCTCGGCGCCTCAACTCGTGGTGCCTGCAGGCGCGTTCCTTGCCCTTCGAACCGGTTCCGGTGAAAGGGCTGTGGGCCGCCGCCGTCCCGTTCTAGATTTGCCCCCGCAGGGCACCCACAGGCGAGCCCGCAGTTGAGCGCTCGAAAGGCGCTCTGAGAGTAGCAGCGTGATGCTGTGTCCGATCCTGTTCGTATCGGTGAACCAGTCGTTTCATGACACCTTCGACCTGAAGCAGCTTGAGGTCTGGGTGGAACGGGCCTGGGCCATCACCGTCAGCAAGGCGAGCTAGTGCGAGCGCGTTGTGGCGGTCAAGGACGTTGAGCCGGTGGCGGCTTGGCGACTGCGTGGCGCGTTCCCTACTGACGAGACCTACGCAGTGTCCGACGGCAGCGTCCGTAATCGCACGGGCCTGGCGCTTGGCGAGGCGCTGCCGATCCTGCCCGCGTACCGCTCTGAGATCCCGCCCCTGCGCCGCGGAGTCGCCGTGGCCAGCCTCGATCTTGTCCCACTTCCCGCAGAGCGGTAGCACAACCCGAGTACTGGCTCCCGGCTGCAGCCGGGAGCCAGTTTCGCCCCAAGGCCGAGTGAGGCAGTGACAAGGCCGTGTGAGCCGGGACAACGGCCGAGGTCCGTCATCTCGCTGGTCTCCAACGCCGGTTCAGGAAGGTGTCCGAGAAGCTGCGAGGGCCTTCCTGATTGATCGACGACCGATCTCGCCGGTAACGCCTACATGACCAAGCCTGAGCGCGGCGGCCATTTCGTCCCGTTCGAGCAACGGGAACGCTACGCGGAGGAACTCCGCACGTTCCTCCGCGCTCTGGGCGTCTGAAGCCGTCGAGGTGATGGCGGGCGAGGTCAGCCAGCCAGCTTCGGCTGCGTGCGGGTGTGGGCGGCGGCGGAGCCGGGACCTCCGTCAGCTCGAGCCGACTGCCCGTACTCCTTTCGGGCGGACAGTCCTGTGCCGGGCGGTCAGGGACTTGCCATGACACGAGAGGGCAGGGTTCCCTACTTCCACCTGGCTGTACGAGGCGGCCAGTTCCGGGCGCCGCGAACCGACCCTGACGCCGACGGACAACACCCTCTCGTGCGCTGTCCACGTCGTTCTTGCGCCTCCACGCGGGCCGTCTTGTTACTGATCTTCACGCACCTTCTGCCGGGTCGGGGCAGGAACAAAGGGAGAGCGCGATGCAGATCGAGCAGTACATCGTCGACGTCCGACGCCAGCTCACCGGCGAGAGTCTGGCGGGAGCGCGGCGTCGCCTGGGCGAGCTTCGGGACTGGTCCGAGCCGCTGCCTGCGGCCAAAGGCAGTGACCAGGCACGGCTGGAGTCCCACCTGCTGCAAGCTCTCGGCGAGGGACGAGGCCGCCACCCTCTGGGTGTCAGCGAAGTCGTTCCCAGCTCCGACCAGCTGATGCTGCGCCTGGAATCTGCGGAGTCCCTCACCTCGCTGCTGCTCCTGCTGCCCTACCGGGACGGGCGCAGGTCGCGCCACGGCGTCCTCGACCTGCGAGCGTCAGCCGGCCGCCGGGGCATCGAGTTGGTCCTGGGCGGGACCGGCGCCGGACGCGCCCTGCTCCTTGGCCCCAAGGGCTGCGATCTCGCCGCAGCCCTGGACGCCCACCGGTCAGCGATGGAGGGCCGCCGCCACGTGCCGCTGTGGACCGAGGACACCCCGCACGACCCGATGCCCCGGCCTCCGCGCCGCAACCGCCCCGTGCAGACGATGAGCAAGACGGCAAAGCCCGTGGACCCGCACCGCGTGCAGCCCTACCTGGTCAGTTCGCTGCTGCGCCGCCTGCATCTGTGGGAGTCACTGGCCGCCGCCAGCACGGTGACGTTCACCAGCCAGCCGCAGAGCTCTGGCCTGGCCTGGACGGTGCACCGCTGCCTGCCACAACACCGTCCACTGCACGATGACATCCTGGCCGCTGCGCTCGCCGAGTCAGTGGCCGGGCCAGGGCTGACTGCCGACACCGAGGGACACCGCTGCGACGAGCAGCAATGCGTCCAGACCTTCGCCTCCGGCCGGCTCACCGTCCGCACGGTCCGCGGCAACAGCAATCGCCCCGCCCGGCGCCCAGGCCGCGCCCGCGCTCATGTCCTCTCGGCGTTCGTGCGCGAACGGCAGCCTTCGGCAAGCACCGTCAGCGAGGGCCGCGCCGGACACGTCCTCCAGCTCATCGATCCCTGGGGAGATGACCGGCTGGACGCCGCCGAGCAACTCGCCGCCGCCTGGGCACAGCAGGGACTGCACACGCTGGTTCTCCGAGTGGACAGCAGCCGCAACCGGCACAGCAACACCGCCTCGTGGCAGCGCGCGCGGCTGACGGGCGGGCCCGGGTCCATGTTCAAAGGGAAGGCCGACTTCGTCTACGGCGACCTCGAAGCCGACCTCGCCCGGGCGCGCGCAGAGTTCGACCACATCATCATGATCAAACGCCAGTGGGCAGACCTCCCCTTGCTGGGCTTCTCCCCTCTGGCCGATGACCATCTCATCGTCACCGACCGGCATTTCCCGAGGGCGACGAAGATCACCACGGTGCACGCCGGGGAGCTTCAGCGCCGCACCGTCACCCTGACTCCAGCCGAGTCCGCGATTGCCTGGCTGCACAGCCGCCTGGCGAGGGTTCCCTTCGCCGACGTACCCATGACCGGCCTCCTCCTTCGGTGCGTACACGAGGAAAACGGCCCGGACGTGTTCGCCGCCAGGGTCGATGCCGAACTGGCCCGGCACGGGATGCCGGTACTGGGCCGGCTGCCCCAGCCGCCGCGCCGCAGCCCGAACCGGACCGTGCTGGACCATATCCCCGACGAGCAGCGGGCGTTCGTGATCCATCAGAGCGCCCAGGTCCGCCAGGGCCTTAGCCCAGCGCGCGCGAACGCAACAGTGTTCCGCACTGCCCTGCGCGAGTACGCCGAGTTCTGACCCGGCCACGGCGCCCCGGCCCCGGGCCGTACCCGGGCCGGGGCTGGTCCGCCTGGCGCGCAGGAACGCCCCCACCTTGTTCCGGCCCCTCTGCGGCAAGGCGGGCTTACCCCGGTTTGGGCATCCCTGCTGGACCCCCTCAGTGGAGTGGCCGGATGCCGCTCAGGGGAGGGCGGTTGTAGTACAAGCAGGTGTCCGTTCCGATCATCGGGGACTACCCTGCTGGGGAACGTTCGGGGAGAAGATACAGTACGAACAGAGGATGTACGCCCGGCTCAAGTTCATGGAACTCATGGCCGAACTCAACGAGAGCACGTTCGAGGCTTTCTTTCATCGCTTGATGAGTGCCCGCCACCCAGAATTTCTGGATGTCAGGACCCATGGGCGGCTCGGCGACCAGGGCTCTGACGGGTTCATGCTACACGAGTCCAAGCTGTACGCCTGCTACGCTCCCCCCCCCCAGACGGTGAGCGCGACCGAGATCAGGCAGAAGATCAGGTCTGACCTCGCCAAGGCTCTGGCACAACGGGCGGATCAGTTCGACACGTTCGTGTTCGTCCGCCCGGAGAGCCTGGACGTGCTGTTCGGCCGGGAGCGGCCGTGACCACCAGCGCCATCACCGAAGCAGTGGCCACTCGGCCCTGACAGCTCAGCGCGGAGGCCGAGGCCCTCTGGAAGAAGTTCCCGCCCCGGGCCAACCCAAAGAGCTGGCCCGCGACCCGAGTCTCTCGAGCCGCCGTGGTGACCCGCATGCTCACGCCACCATTCCCGGGGCACGACTCCAAGACGCGCTGCAACCGGAAGCTGACCCTGTTCAAGGTGCTCGACTGGCTGGAGATGCAGCCCGGCAGCACGTGGCAGGAGCGGTGGGACGCCAGCGGCGTCGGTGTCGACGGACACGTGGACTGGCGGACCCGCCTCATCGACGACCTGAGGAGCGTCGACAACCTCGGCCCGCGCGGGGACCGGATCTTCAAAATCCTCGGCATGGGCCTGGTCCAGCTGATCGGCGGCGACGTCCTGCGACCGGATCTGGGCTGGTTGATCGCCACCAACTCGCCCCTACGAATCACGAACGAGATGGAACGCGTCCGCGACGGCGAGGCCATCGCCAAGCTCCGGGCCCTGCGGACCGCGAGCACGGTTGGCGACTCTACGGTGCTGCCCGCGATCGAGAAGATCGCGCTCATCATGGCGGCGAAGGGCGGCATGGTTGCCGACCTCACCCCCGGCGACTGCCTGGAACTGTTCAAGACCAGCAAGGAGATCTTCCCAGGGCCGGGAAAGTCCGCCCGGCACAGCCCATTCTGCTATCAGTTGCTGCACTCTCTCGGCACCTTCCCCGCTGGTGCACCGCCTTCGGTCCGCATGTTCAGCACGCGCTTCCCCGGCCAGCTCTCCACCGAGCAACTCGTCGACCGCTACGACCTGGCCTGCCGCCCCGTCCGCGACCTGCTGGTCGACTATCTGGCAGAGCGTCAGCCCGGCGTCGACTACAACACCTTGACTGGCCTGGCGACCGCGCTGGCCCTGTGGTTCTGGAAGGACCTAGAGAAACACCATCCCGGCATCGACTCGCTCCGGCTCGCGCCGGCCGTCGCCGCAGCCTGGAAGCGACGCCTGCAGACCCGGATCGTCCGCAGCACCAGCGAGCACGGCCAGGTCGTGGAGACCACGGTGGAACGGGCCACCGCCTCCGACACGCTGATGACCGTTCGCGCCTTCTACCTGGACCTGTCGCAGTGGGCCCTCGACGAACCCGCCCGCTGGGGTCCGTGGGCGGTTCCCTGCCCGGTCCGCGCCGACGACGTTCAGCAACGCAAGATGAAGTCGCGGCAGAAGGCCCCCATGGACCAGCGCACCCGGGAGCGGCTTCCTGTCCTCCCGGCCCTGCTCGAAGCGGTTGACCGGAACCGCAAAGCCGCCGCGGCTCGTCTGGCTGCCGCCGAACACATCTGCCCCGGCGAGCTGTTCACCGCCGGCGGACAGACGCTGCGGCGCGCGATCCTCAAGCGGCATTCGCCTCACCTTTGGGCAGAGGACCCCCCGCAATCGGCCGGCGCCGGAACCTGGCGAGGGAGGAGAGCAATTCCTTCTGGGGCTGGGCCGCAGTCGAGGTCCTGCGGATGACCGGCATCCGGATCGAGGAACTGAGCGAGATCTCGCACCACAGCCTGATCCAATATCGGCTGCCGAGCACGGGCGAGCTCGTCCCGCTGCTGCAGATCGCGCCGTCCAAGACCGACGAAGAACGGCTCCTGGTCGTCTCCCCGGAACTCGCCGACGTGCTCTCAGCGATCATCTGCCGCGTCCGCGCCGACGATGGCGGCGTCCCGCTCGTGATCGCCTACGACCACCACGAGAAGGTCTGGAACCCGCCCATGCCGCTGCTGTTCCAGCGCAAGATCGGACTCGAGGACCGACCGATCCCCATCGACGGCATCCGCACCCTCCTCCAGGATGCCCTCGCCGCCACCGGATTCACCGACGCGACCGGCGAGCCGCTGCACTTCGCTCCGCACGACTTCCGGAGGATCTTCACCACCGATGCCGTCATGAACGGCATGCCGCCCCACATCGCCCAGCTGATCCTCGGACATCGCGACATCAACACGACCATGGGATACAAGGCGGTCTATCCCGAGGAAGTCATCAACGGACACCGGGCGTTCATCGCCCGCCGCCGGGACCTGCGGCCCAGCGAGGAGTACCGCAGCCTCACCGAGGAGGAGTGGGAGGAGTTCCTCGGCCACTTCGAACGCCGAAAGGTCGCCCTCGGTGACTGCGGCCGGGCCTACGGCACCAGCTTGCATTCATGAGCACAGCTGCATCCGCTGCCCGCTCCTGCGGGCCGCCCCGGCCCAGCGGCCCCGCCTGGTGAACATCTGCGACAACCTCATCGACCGGATCGCCGAGGCCGAGCGAGAGAGCTGGGCCGGCGAGGCCGAAGGGCTCAAGGTCAGCCTTGCCGCGGCCAATGCCAAGCTCGCCCAGCTCGACAACCTCATCACCCACCGCGCTGCCGCCATTCACCTCGGCATGCCGACCTTCCCCGACGTCGCGGGGCGTCATGTCACCACCGAAACAGGAGGCTTGTCACGGGCTCAGCTGCCACCGTCCTTGACGCCTCCTCGCAGGCCCCACTCATCAAGTCTGGAGTAGATCAACGCAGTGCGACCCCGCGGGAAATCCAGGGCCTCGGCCTCCCCTGAATAGATCGCCACCAGTGAGTCGGCCCCTCGCCACCAGGTGTCGGCCAAGCCCCGCACTTCGTGCACTGGCTCGTACTCGTCGAGCACGATGTCGTCGACTCTGTCGCCAGTGACCTTGACGATCTCCTTTGCCCACATGGACGCGTGGTGTGTCAGCGCGAGCGACTCCACCCAGCCCTCGACGGTGACATGAAGGGGCGACCACTGACCTGCATGAATGCCAAACTCACCCGATGGCCCGATCACGAATGAGTAGGGAACCGCTGTTCGCTGCACACCCGCTTCGAACCACCACCCTTCGGCCTCAGAGCCTTCGGGAGAGTCCGCTTCGAGGTATCTCGGGCCGCCGTCGTACTTGGATGCGGGTGGCAGCACCAGGCCGCCCCATTGCTCTTGATAGGCCGCCATCCGGTCGATGACCGCCGCGGGGATGTCTCGCTCAAGCCACCACTGTCTGTGTTCCTCGACGGAGCGGACGTCGACCTTGACGCCGTGCGCGCGGACGAACGATCGGGCTCGTTGTGTCAGGCCATCAGGCACATCATTGAAGAGGTTGAGATTCACCAGCGTGACGCTACTGCCAAGCTTCAACCTCGATAGTTCAGAGAAGGGACCGGTGTGAAGTGGTTGCGGCGGAAGTAGCCGATCATCCCCTCGACTCCGCCCTTCTCATGGGCGCCTCCAATTCCGGGTCGGCAGTAGAAGCTCTCGATGTTGATCTTCCGTGAGTTCGCGAATTCTGAAGGGTGGTCGCGACGAACCCACGGTGTCAGGAGAGCAGTTTGCCGGAACGAAGACGGTGGTTCGGAGCTTGCTTCAGGTTGCGGCGAGACCTAGAGAGGTCACTCGAGAGCCGTAGAAGCCTGTCGTCGGGAGAGGCTCAGCCTGCGTCGCTCTCGGTCGATCTCTGTGACGACGACCGTAATCTCGTTGCCGACTTGAACGACCGCCTCTGGAGCCTCGACAGGTGTCCAGGTGAGCTCTTGCAGATGGACCAGTCCATCGATGCCGTTGGTGACCTGCACGAACACTCCGAACGGGACCAGCTTGGTGACCCGTCCCTGCAGGGTCTGCCCCACCGTGGTGATCTCGGCGAAGGTCTGGAATGGGTCGGGCTGCGTCGCTCGCAGGGATAGCCTGGCCTCGCCGTTCGTTGTGTCGAACTGGAGGAACTCGCACGAAACGCGCTGTCCAACCTGAACGACGTCCGAAGCTGTCTCGAAGCGTCGCCAGGACAGCTCGGGGATCGTGATGAACCCGACACCGGGGAAGACCGGATGGTCTGGGCCGTCGTCCAGCGCCACGAACACTCCGAACCGTTCGATCGAGCCGATCTGGCCTGACAGTAGTTCGCCGGCGCGGAGGGATTTCAGGAATGCCCAGAGCTCGGGGTTCTCCGTGGCGGCCGTGGACATCCAAGCCCGACCTTGCTCCAGGTCGATGGCAGTCAGCTCGGCGGTGATCCGGTCGCCGACCTCCACCGCCGCTGCCGAGAACCGGACCCAGGACAGATCCAGCGACCCCACGAACCCCAGCGGACGTGCGGCAAAACCGTCCAGGATCACCGACATACCTCGTCGAGTTACCTCTGCCACGATCCCGCTGCAGATATCACCGACCTGCAACGCAGCCAGAAACTTCCCGGAAAACTCATCGTCCGACGCCCCGCCCATGCCGCCCAGCCTCTCACGGGAAACCGTTTGTCAGCTCAAGGGACGGACTCGTGCTCGGCGACCGAGACGGCGACGGCGGTCGTGTAGCGGAGGCTGGTCTTGGCACCGAGCGAGAACACGTGCGCGAGGTGTAGAGGATCCGCGCCACTGGCAAGAGCCTCCTCCAGGATGCGGTCCTGCCGTAGCCGGTCGACGCCCACGGGTAGGTCCTTGACCAGCCTGTCCATCCAGAACGTGCCCACCGCCATTGTCGTCGTGGCTGTGTTCCGGCTGACCAACAGGTGTGGGTTAGTGCTGTTCGGCCAGCGGTGATGGCGATAGGCGAGATAGTCGCCGATCGCCTCGGTGGTGTAGTCGTCCAGCGGACGGTTCAGGCCCTCCGGATCGAGCCGGCGTCCGGGTAGGTCCACCTGCTCCAGCAGCATCTCGCGGATATGGCGGGCGGGCAGTGCATGGATGCTGGACAAGGCCACGACCACGCGAACGGCCGGATCCTGCGATGCAGCGTGAGCCACGGACTTCATCTCGTCCGCAGTGAGGGACGCGGGGATCTTGATCGCCAGCTTGCCGCCCTTGACGCCTCGCATTGGGTTGGCGAAGACCAGCCGCTCAGCCTTGAGGGTGCCGAAAAGCGACCGCAAGGCGCTGGCTTCGTAGGCACGATGGGGCCGGTCGGCCAGCCAGCCGGTGATGTCGTCCCGTGTTACCTGCCGCAGGGTTGTGTACCTACCGGCGTACTCGGTCAGGAACGGCAGGATGCTCCTCAGATTCGTGATGACCGTTGCTCGGGCACGTGGCCTGCGACGCGTGGTCCCGTGCCGCAGGATGGCGATCCAGACATCCAGCTCAGCTCGGACATCCGAAGCAAGGAAGGACAGGTGTTCCTCGCACCAGACGTCGAGCGAGTCGGGCCGGTCGTCGGAGAAGATGTTGAGCTCCTCGAACACCTCCAGGACGTGGTTGGCGGGCACTGCCGTATGGGTGAGCTGACTGATGGTTGAGGCCCGGATCCGTTCCCCTGGCTGGTGAACCGCGCAGAGAATCCGGATGCCGCGTCGCACTGAGCCGAGCGTGCGGGGCGGCCAGCCACGCAGTTCCGCGATCCGGGCGGCCCGGGCACTCAAGGATGCGAACAGTTCAGGGTCGAGCGGTGGGGCCTTGCTGCTGACGCCGCGAAGCTCGCGCGGCATGTCGAACAGCAACAGCTCCGTCCAACGGGCCGGAACCCGGTGCGGCTGCGGTGACCACGGTGCAGACGGATGAGCCTGAGGCCGGGGGCCTCCGCGTGGTCGCAGGGTGCCGATGATGAAGAGCTGGTGTCCTGTGTGGGCGGCTACTGTCAGGTCGACGCGGGTCTTGTTGTCCGGTCCGGCGATCAGGCTTGCCTGGCGGCGGCAGAGGCGACAGATCCCATCCATTGCGGCGACCTCGCGTGTGCAGACGTCGCAGTGTTGGCTGGTGGCTTTTGAGGTGAAGCCCCAGCAGGCTTTGCAACGTGGGCGGTCGATCCAGCCCCAGCCGAAGCAGTCCCGGCAGCTGCGGGTGGCCCAGGGTCGTGATCGCCGGACGGGCGTGCTCATAGCGGCGGCCCCGAGCGACCCGGGCGGCGTTGGTGAGTGATCGGGCTGCCGCCGACGACTTGCTTCTCCACCTCCAAGGTTGTGGTCTCCTGCCGGACGCTGATCTTCTCCGGGACGAGGAGGTCGGCGGTCGTACAGTCCAGCACCTCGCAGATGATGTCGAGGTCGGCCAGGCGGACGGTAAGTGGCCGCCCGGACCACAGGTGGGACATCTTGCCAGCGGAAATTACCAATCCGGCTTCCGCAAGCATTCGTTGGAGCTCGGATGCCTTCCAGATATCGCGCTGTGCGGCGACCATCCGCAGGTTCCACTTCATCGGCATGTCCCTCCGAATCGGGTCGTGGCCCGTTGGCCTGCTCGGATCCAGGCATCTTCGACGTGGGACTTTTCGACGTGCACGTAGATCAAGGTCGTGTTGAGCCATTCATGTCCGAGGATCTCTTGGATGGCAACGACGTCCATGCCGTTGCGGTAGAGGTCGGAAGCGGCAAAGTGCCGCAGCACATGCGGTGTGAGCTGGCCGACCTGGTGCGGCAGGTGCCGAGCGACCGCCTCTGCGAGCCCGGTCCGCAGAGCATCGTCGGTCACGGCTCTGCTGGAGCCGTCGCCGTATCTGCGTTCCGAGGGAAACAGCGGGGCACGGGGGTCGTTGACCTTGTCGTCGAACTCCCACCGCGGCCCGGTGACCCACCATTCGAGCAGGTCACGGGAGCCGTTGATGAGCGGGACAAGCCGTTCCTTCTTGCCGCGTCCCTGGCTGCCCTTGCCCTTGAGGAGGACCTTGCCGAACCGCCCCAAGTCCCAGCGAACGTCGCCGATCCGCAGCAGGCACAGCTCCGAGATCCGCGGACCGATGAGGCTGGCCAGCCGCGAGGCGGTGTAGTTCCGGGCGGCCGGAGCGTACTTGCGTGCCTCTTCCATGTCGCATCGCCAGCCGCTGAAGAGCGCGGTGATCTCCGCCTCCGGTGGCGGGATCCGCAGCCTCGCGGAGGCGCCACCCCGAGGGCGGTTCATCTCATCCAGCGCGGACTCAACGACAAAGCCGGTGGCCGCGTGGATGCCGGCCTTGTGCCGTAGCTCGAGAAACTCGAAGAACACGGCGAAGGCCGCGGCCTGGCGGACCTTGGTGCCCGAGGCTGAGTCGCGACGGTGCCGCCCGAAGTACCGGTCGAGGTCCTGGGCCTTCATCTCCCATAGCGGCCGACCGAACCATTCCCGCAGGCCAAGGACCGGGCCGACGTCACCGCGGATGGTGTCGTCGAGGACTCCGGCAGAGGCCCGCGCGAGGACGAACTCAGCGAGCAGATCCTGTTCGAAAGCCGCGACCTCCTCGGAGGTCTCCAGCCGGAGCTCCGGCCGCAGATCGCGCACGACGGCCAGTGCCATCCCGTTCCTCCCCTTCAGCTATCCGACGACTACGCCATGACAGCCGAGGAGACTTCAGGATTCCTGAAGAACGAGCATCAATCACCCGATCGTGTCCACGAGACCATAAGTCCCAGATCACACAGCCGTCGAGGTCGCTGACCCAGTCGGGAAGCAGTGGGAACCCACGGGAACATGGACAAAGTGCGAGCGGAAAGCGATCCACCGGTCGGTCTCCACCCGGGCCCGGCTCAGCCCTAGCACTTGGGCGACGGCCGACTTCAGGTTGTCGTAGCGGATCTTGGTCCGGGGAACACCGCCCAGCGTGCGAAGCGCGTGCACGTGCCCTTCGAAGAAGGCTTCCTGGCCGCAGGAGGCGAAGACCCGGTGGACGGCCTTGCCCGAGTAGGACAGGCGGAGCGAGAACAAATAGCAGGTCACCAGCTCGCCGGCCAGGCGCACGGTCACGTCGCCGAAGTCGACCTCCGCCTCGTGACCGGGCAGGTGGGTCTGCGGCACGAACGCTTCCACCGGGGCCTTGCCCGAGGCCGCGAGGATCTCCGGCTTCCGGTCGGCGACGTAACGCCGGACCATCTGGTAGGACACGTCGGCGCTGTGCTCCTCGACGAGCCGGTGGAAGATCCGCGTGATCGTGTGGCGTTGCTTGCGCGGCGCGTCGAAGTCCGTTCGCAGCATCTTATCGATCACCGGCTTGAACGGATCCAGCGCGGTCGGCCGCGGAGGCAGCTTCTTCCGTGGTTCCGGCCAGACCGAGTCCACGGCCTTTTTCACGGTCCGCCACGACACGTTGTACTTGCGCTCAAGCTCGCGCATCTTCATGCCGGCACGGTGATCACGCCGGATCGCCGCGTACAGCTCGACCTTGGACATCTGCGGCATGACCAGGACCTTTCACCAGGAGCACCCCGATGCTGACCTGGCAAGTACCCCGGCGCTGTCAAAACTCGGGCTCTGGCTCAACTTTTGTGACGTGTTCACGCCACGTGGCGGCTGGGCTTCTTCGAGCAGTAGGTGAAGTCGCCCGAAAATGAGCCGTCGTCAAGTCGGTCGGCATGACAGTTCGGGACCGTGGAAGAGATCATGATCCGGTTGAAGGAGCTGTTGTTCCCTTCGATCGTGGACGTTGCGGTGCTGTCGTTGGACGTGAGCATCGAGGCAGTACAGGTCGACGCAGAAGGCACTGCGAACGGTGCTACTTGCCCAGCATGCGGGGTCTGGTCGAACCGGGTTCATGGTTCCTACCTGCGGTTTCCCGCCGATGTGCCCAGCGCCGGACGAAGCGTTGTTCTCCAACTGAGGGTCCGCCGGTTCACCTGCGAGAACTCGAAGTGCGCACGCCGCACGTTCGTCGAGCAGATACTCGGCCTGACCCGTCGGCACGGTCAGCGGACCGAGCGGCTGCGCGCGACGCTGGCTGCGGTCGGTCTCGCCCTGGCTGGCCGGGCCGGCGCTCGCCTGTGCTCCGTGCTCGGGTTCTCCGTCAGCCGGAGCACCGTCCTGCGCTTGGTCGACGCCCTTCCCGAGCCGGAGGTACCCGCCCCGCGTGTGGTCGGCGTTGACGAGTACGCCACCCGCAAGGGCCGCCACGACGGCACCGTCCTCGTCGACGTCGAAACCCGCCGCCCTGTCGACCTGCTTCCCGACCGGGAGGCATCGAGCCTGGCCGCCTGACTCGCCGACCGGCCCGGCGTCGAGGTCGTGTGCCGGGACCGGGCGCCGTTCTTCGCCGAGGGCGCCACCGCCGGTGCACCGCAGGCCGTCCAGGTCGCGGACCGGTGGCATCTCTGGCACGTGCGCCGTGAAGCGCTGATTGATCGAGTGGAGGTGGGAGACCTTCGCCGCTGTCCTGTCGCAGCAGGGCGGTGAAGCTGGGGGCAGCCTGAGCCGGGAGATGCCGAGGAGGGTGGCAAGCGGCCCCTACAAAGCCGGGACGTATCAGCACTGCCAGATGGTGCGGGTCCGGCGAGCGAGACGGAGAGGTAACACGCGAGGAACCGGTGTGTGAAGCCTCCTAGGGCGTGTCCGCAATGTCGGTTGGTCGTTAGCCCGTTCGTGGTGCGTCGTCATGAAGTGACTGATCAAGCCTGGGCAGTGATCGGGCCGTT